>JBLKOP010000002.1:0-146873 GCA_047602905.1 Candidatus Woesearchaeota archaeon
AATAGAGGTGGTGGTGGTGGAGGTAACGGAAGAAGCGCTAATGGAGGTACACTAAGAGGTGCTAACGGAGGAAGTGGAATAGTTATTATTCGTTATGCAAGATAAATGGCTACTGTGCTCGTTACCACTCGTTGATTAGAGCAACACTATTAAAAAGAAGAGGCGTTGTTATTCTTGTATGAGCCGTGAAGGACAAGTGTGGAGTATGGATGTCGTCTTGGCAGTCATTGTGTTTGCTGCTATTACGGTTGCAATAACAGTCTTTGCTCTTTTTGATGAGCCTGAGACGCGCACGTTAGAGCAGAACGCTCAAGTAATTTCTTCTTATCTTTCAGCAAACCAAATAGCTGGTTGTGAAGTAGCAATATCTCAAGGAGTTCTTAGTGATGACGCAATGAGTTGCTTGTTTGCAGCAGAGTATGAGCGCTTAAAAGAAGAGATGAACTTACAAGGAGATTTTTGTATTCATTTAGAAGATGAGGATGGACGAATCATTCCTGTTAATGATGCTCGTGGAGTAGGAAGCAGCTCTATTCTTATTTCTGGCATTCCATGCGGGCAATGATTGCGTTATTTGTAGCTCCTCTTGCTGTGCTTACGGGATTGTTCTTGTCGCGAGTCATTACTGATGAGATATTGCTGTATGACAAAGAGTTTTTTTTCTTCTCAGCAGGCCTTTTACTTCTGAGCGTGTTGTTTACAACTAATTTTGTACTTGCTATTCTTCTTGTACTCGCAAGTGCTGCTGCTTTGTGGTTTCGCCTCGTAAGCGTGTTAGGAATCTCTGTGGGGTTACTCTTGCTTGTGTTAAGCGTTACAGGCGCTCAGCTAGTACTAGTCTCGTTTATTGCGGCCACTGCGTACTTGTATCGTCACGAACAAGCTACTTCTTTGTGGGTTCTTGCAAGTATACCAACACTTATATCTGTGTTTTTTCTTCTTCTCTAAATGTGCGGTATCATCGGATCGTTTCCTCAGCGAGACGTCTCAGAAGCAATTTCTTGTTTAGTTGCTCGTGGACGAGACTACCAAGCAACTAAGGAGGTTTCTGGCGGAGTGTTTGCTCACGTACTTCACGCTACGACAGGAAACACGCATCAACCCGTTGTTGGTGAAGGAGTGTTGTTGTTTAATGGACAAATATACAATTATGAGTTTCTTGCGCAGCAAGAAGGACTTTCTGTAACAAGCGATACCCAGGTGCTTCTTTACTTACTGGATACGTACAGCGTTGATGAGG
Source organism: Candidatus Woesearchaeota archaeon (assembly GCA_047602905.1). Lineage (GTDB taxonomy): Archaea > Nanobdellota > Nanobdellia > Woesearchaeales > SKIA01 > SKIA01. The sequence continues at coordinate 1,241 of JBLKOP010000002.1, forward strand.
TTCTTGCTCGCTTAGATGGGGTTTTTGCCTTTGCGTATTTACGGGATGGAGTTCTTGTTCTTGCTCGTGACGTGCTTGGCGTTAAGCCTCTCTGGTATAGCACGCAGGGAGGTTTATTGTTTGCTAGTGAGAAAAAAGCCCTTATTGCTCTTGGGGTTTCTGCTCGTGAACTGCACCCTCGTTGTGTTCTTCGCTACGACGTAAAGAAAGGCTCACTTACTTCTCAGGTTCGTGAGTTGCAGTTTAGACAAACAAGTTTGTCTTTGGATGAAGCCCTTGTTGCTGCTGTTCGTAAGCGTATCCCGCAAAGTAATCGGGTTGCGGTGTTATTTAGTGGGGGCGTTGATAGTTCGTTAGTTGCTTTGCTTGCTAAACAAGCTGGTGCTGAGGTGACGTTGTATGTCGCTGCTCTTGATGATCCTCAGAAGCAAGACCCTCATGATCTTCTTGCTGCAACAAAAGCTGCTTCTCTTCTTGATTTACCTCTCGTGCAGGTGCGTGCTTCTCTTGAAGACGTGGAGTCTGTTGTTGGTGAGGTGTGCTCGCTTATCGAGGATAGTTCTGTTGTGAAAGTGGGTGTTGCTTTGCCGTTCTGGTTTGCTTGCCAAGCGGCTTTTCGTGATGGTCACCGAGTAATTTTTTCTGGTTTAGGTGCTGAAGAAGTTTTTGGTGGGTATCAGCGTCACAAGCAGGCTCTTGATGTGAATGCGGAGTGTCTTCGTGGTTTGCGAGCGATGCATGAGCGGGATTTGTATCGTGATGATGTGGTGTGTATGCGTCATTCTCTTGAGTTGCGCTTACCGTTTCTTGATCACGAAGTGGTTTCTTGTGGCTTGGCTATTTCTGGTGAGGAAAAAATTGTTGGTGGTCTTGGTAAAGTTGCTTTACGCCATGCTGCTTCTCGTTTGGGCTTGCCTGAAGAAATTGCTTTTCTTCCTAAGAAAGCTGCTCAGTACGGTAGCCAGTTTGATGCTGCTCTTGAGAAGCTTGCTCGCAGAAAAGGGTTTTCTAAGAGCGAGTTTTTACGTGAGGCATACCCGGTGAATGCTCGTCTGTGTACGTTGCTTTCTAGTGGTAAGGATAGCGTGTACGCTACGTATTTGATGCAGCAAATGAATTATGAGGTTGTGTGCGCGGCTACTATTGTTAGTGATAATTCTGAGAGTTATATGTATCACACTCCTGCTATTCGTTTTGCTTCTTTACAAGCTGAAAGTATGGGTTTGGCGCATCTTGTTGAGCGCACCAGTGGTGTTAAGGAGGAGGAGGTTGATGCTTTGCGTGCTGTTTTAGTGCGTGCTATTGATGAGTTTGATATTCAAGGTGTTGTTTCTGGTGCGTTGTTTAGTGAGTATCAGCGCTCACGCATCGAGGTTGTCTGTGAGGAGCTTGGTTTGCAGGTGTTTGCTCCTCTCTGGCATATTGATCAGGAGCTTGAGGTTCGCGAAATCCTTGATGCGGGGTTTAGTTTTGTTTTCTCTAAAGTCGCTGCTGAGGGTCTGGATAGGGGTTGGGTTGGGCGAGAAATTACTCATGAGGACGTGGATGTTCTTACCTCAAAGCTTGGCTTGAATGTTGCTGGTGAGGGCGGGGAGTACGAGAGCTTGGTTCTTGATGGTCCTAACTTCTCGTTTCCTCTTTCTCTTGATGGTTTTGAGGTTGTTTGTGAAAGTGAAGGCTCTGTTGAGGTGTGTGAGTTAGTTGAGAATAAGTAATGGGTGTTGTTCATAACGCTTATATCTTTGTTTTGTTGTTGTTTGTTTATGTCTTTTCGTGTTCTTTCTAATCCTTGTTCTCGTTGTGGTAGGTGTTGTAAGGATTTTGGTGGGGATGGGGTTTCTTCTGGTCTTGCTTTGTTTCCTGAGGAGTTTCGTTTGTATAAATCTTTAGCTGATGATAAAGGTCTTGTTTTCTCATACAAACCTGTTGTTGTTGCTGTTGATCGTTTGTCTGCTCGTGGCGTTGTTTCTCATTACGTTGTTTTGTCTGCTCCTTGCGTTCATTACGATGACAGCACAGGGTGTACTATGTATTCTTCTCGTCCTCTTGTTTGTCAGGCTTTTCCGTTTAGTTTTGGTCCTGGTGATGAGTTATTGGTTGGTGCAAGTTCTGTTCGTGAGAAGTTTTTGTTGTGGGCTGAGTCTGTTGGTGAGTCTGCTTCTGGTGTTGTTGCTGCTCGTGCTGTTCTTGATAAACGAGTGGTTCTTCAAGGATATGCTCAGTGGCTTCTTCAAGAAGGTGTTGTTACGCTAAACACAGCGTTTTATCGCGGTTTTGTTGATGTGGATACGTTATACTTTTCGTTGCTGGACTGCTCCTACGGGGACTCGAACCCCGGCCACACCCTCCGCAGGGGTGTATCATATCCAGACTAGACTATAGGAGCGAACTATAGGTGTGAGTCTTGTTTCTTTTTTAAAGTTGCGCGTGTTTTTTTTTTTCTGTCACTATCTCGTCACATAATAACTCTTATATAGTGTTCTTGTTTTGTTCTTTTTAGGGTTGATAGATGGCTAAACCATAAGCCTTTTATATCCTGTAATATACCCTTTACAAAGAAGCGAAACAAATCGTTTTGTTTCATCCTATATGTTCAAATGACTAATAAGCAAAAACCTATATTCGATGCCTTGTTTCGTGAGAAACCTGTCATGATGCTTATTACGTTACTAAACACAAATGAAGAAATGTACGCTTCAACTCTTGCTAAAGCTGTTGATTGCACGTATAGTCACGTAGTTAAGGTTCTTCAAGAAATGAACAAAGCAGGTTTAGTGAGTTTTCAGAAACGTGGACGACTAAAAATTCTTACTCTCACTAAAAAAGGCAAGGACGTTTCTAAGAGCTTGTATGACGTGCAAAAAACGTTATGACTATTTTATTTCAAAACGAGTAATTTCTAAGTACTCTTTTTTTGTTTTGAACTGGTAGTCTGCGTTCTCATTAAACGCGGTGAGTTTCGTAATGATTTCAGGAAGTAATATTTTGTTTCCTCTAAACTCTAATCCTGTTATGAGCTGCTGTTCTTCTTTTTCTTCCTCAAGAATGTGCTTCATAATTTCTTCGCTGTTGTGCTTGCTTACGACATCTTTTCTTTGTGCTGTCTGCTCGTATAAGAAACGAGCTATTTCTTCAGCTACATTAATCTTGGTTGTTGCAGTAACTCCTTGTAGCCCTGGACTTAGGTTTACTTCAAGAACTAGTGGCCCTCGATGGCTGATGAGTAAATCCACTCCTGCTATGTCTGCTCCGCACGCCTGAGCTGCTTTTACGCAGAGTTTTCTGGTGGATGCATCTAACTCGATTGGCTCACCACTTCCTCCACTATGAATATTTGCTCGCACGTCTCGCCCGCTACTTACTCGTTGATACGCAGCAACCACTCGGTCTCCAAGAACAATTGCTCGCACATCTCGTCCTCCTGTATCAATAAATTCTTGTATAAGAAAGGGTTGGCGTAGTGCTGAGAGAGCATCCAGTATTCCTTTTGCTACTACGAGGCTGTCTGCATAAATTACTCCTTTTCCTCCTGTTCCATGAGGAAATTTAAGGATTATTGGAAAATTCAGTTTTTCAAGAAGTTTCTTTGCTGCACCAACTGTTGATACAATAGTAGTTGTTGGCATCGGAACTCCTGCTTGGTGTAGTGCGAGTTGTGTGAGTAGCTTATCGTGACCTACACTAAACGCGGTGCTTCGTATCGGCATGTAGCAGCCTCGCTCTAGTATCGCGCTCATACTTCCTAGGAGTTGTGCGTAGCGAAAACTTCCTTTTGCAAATATACAGTCGTAGCGAGAAATAGGTTCTCCTTGGTAGAGTACTTCGCTTTTATCTCCTGAAAAACTTACTTCCATGTCTTTGAGTTGCAGCATGTCTACTTGCTCAAAGTATTTGTTCATAGCTTCGTGAGTCCATTGACTGCTCGTGCTTCCTAGGCTGATTATCGCTGCTTTCATTATTTGTTTGGGTCGATTAAGAATCCTTGCTCAAGAACGTCTCGTCCTATAAGCACATCAAACTTCATGTGTCCTCGGTCTGCTAGAGTAAATACTCCTTCGCATTTCTTGTCTGCTAGGGTGATGGTTGTTCGTATTGCTGGCCTTGCTCGTCGCCCGTTTGCACTTTTTATTACTTTTACTTCTTGTATTGGTCCTAGTCGTAGCTCTGCTGCTAGGTGCGTGTCTATGCTGCTATACGCCGCTCCTGTATCTATGCGTGCTTTCACGGATTTCTCGTCTTCCTCTCCGTGTACCGTAACTTTTTCTACGAGTCCGATAATGATTTTTTCTGTCATGTTGTGTCTACAACCAGTTCTTGTTTATAAAAGGGCTAGGTCTGCTGTTATTGAGTCTATGGTTTCTTCTGCTGCTGGCCCGATTGCTGCGCACGTAACTGTTCCTGGCGCTACTACGGTTTTTCCTGCATCTGTAATCGTTGCTGTGGGTAGTGTTGCTTCTTTGGCTGCTTGTACGTGTTTGTGCAGGCTTTTTTCATCAGGTACTTTGAGCACTATCTTTGCCATTCCTGTACTTCTCCATAGCTTATAGTCTTCTTTGTCTGCTCTGTGAGCTGCTTCTACTGCTGCGTGAGCTACTTGTGCTGCGAGCTTTCCTTTTGGCAGTTTTAGGCTGTTTACAACAAGAATTGCTTGTTTCATGGCGTTGGTAGGTTGTTTGTATGTATAAATGTGTAGCAAAAACTCTATAAACCTACTCGTACATAGAGGGTGTATGAATCAACAAAAAATTCTTCTTGTAGTCGGTTTCTTATTTGTTATCATTGGCGTTGCTGTGCTTGTGGAGTTCATCGCTCAGTTTGCTAAGCTCATTATTGGGTTGTTAATCTTTGTTATTGGCGTATACCTTGTTGGTTTTGCTCGTCAAAGCGCTAAGGTGCGTGTTCGCTAGAATCCTAGGCGTTTAATAGTGTTGCATTCTGTGCACGTAAGTACTCGTCGGTTTTGTTTTATACGTACAGTGCACGTTATTCCTGCTTGTAGAGGTGCGTGGCAGTTCTTGCACGTTTGTTTCTTTATGTGCGTTATTCTTCGTGCTTTGCTTTGCGCAAGTCGCTTTAGGTGCTTGATTGCTGTTTGTGCGTCTTCTCTGCGTCCTTGCGCTAGCCAGTTCTGAGCCATTGCTTCTAGGTGGTCTATGCGTTTTTCAACAATGCTTTGCTCTCTGCGCTTAGTTCCCATGCATGTATAGGAGTCTTTTGGTGTTTATGTGTTTTGTGTTTAGTTAAATCGTATTCTTATTCGTATTCCAACACCACTTCCTCCTCCTCCAGGAATGTTACTCCCAAAACCTACTTCTCCAATTCCTACTAGGAGGTCGTTTGTTGAAAAGGTTATTTGTTTATTTGCTATGTCTGCTCCCCATGAGCCACAAGTTAGTCCTATGCAGCTTTGATAACTCATTCCTGCTAGACTTCTTTGTCTTTCTTGATAGTGTAGGAGTTCTGCTACATCTTTTGTTTCTGTATCTGTAGAGAGTAAATACAGGAGTTGTTCGATATCTTTTGGAGTTAATGCTTCGTTCTCAACTATGCTGGTAAGTAATTCTGCGATTTCTTGATTATCAATAATTAGTTCTACGTCTTCATAAGTTGTAGGTGTTAGTGTATTTGCTACTCTTGGTTGATCTGTAACTAGTGTGTTGTTTGCTGCGTTCATACTTAGTATTCCAAAAATAGCTACTAGTGCTACTATTGCTACGATTGATAGTCCTAGTATGTTTTGGTTGTTTTCTTTTGTCATCATTAATTTCTTGTTACTGTTGGTAACATTGTTGCTTTATTTCTTTGTTTAGTACTATAAAAATTGATTGCTTTGTACGTTGTATTATCGAAGAGTTATTTTCTTCGCTGCTTTTATGAACTAGCGCTGTTTTCTTCGTATACATGGATGCAGTACTTTCGTTTATTAGGCATTTTACTGAAGAAACTCCTCGCTACGTAGTAATTGGTGAGTGGGTGTTTGCTGGTGATAAACAGCCTGTTGTAGCGGATGCTTCTTTGATTTATTTCTCTACTCGTCTGGGTAAACTTTCTGGTTCTGGTTTTACTGCAAGCATTCCTCTTCTTCGCTGGCTTGCCTCTCGTACGGATAAGAAAGCTGTTGTTAACGAGAAGAGTGCTTGGTTGTTTATTTGTAGTAATAACGTTCTTAAGGAAGGAATTGTTTCTAATGCCGTCTCTCGAGGTCACGTTCTTGTTGTTAATGAGCGTGATGAGGTTCTTGGGTGGGGTATGGTTACTGGTGCTGGGATAACTAACAAGCTTGATTTGGGGGATTATTTGCGTCGAGAACGATGAGAGTGGCTGTTGATATCGATGGGGTTTTGAGTAAGACGTTTGAGCAGTTCTTTAAGGAAATGCTGCGAAGAGGGGTTTCTCGTGATGAATTAGTGTTTTCTTCTTCTCAGCAAGTAACAGCTCCTTTTCCTGATGAGGTTGATGGGGATATTCGGTCTATGTATGAGCGTGAGTTCTCTTCTCTTCGTGTATCTTATGAGCCTGTGGAGGGTTCTCGAGTAATTACTAACGTGTTAGGCGAGGAATTAATTGCTGTTACGAACAGAAAACTTTTTGGTCAAGAAAGTGTTTGTCTACACACTCAAGAATGGCTTGCTAAGAACTCGTTTCCTATCTCTGAGGTTATTCACACACAGGACAAAGCAAGTGTTCTTTCTGAGCAGGGCTTTGATGTTCTTATAGAAGATTTCGGTAAAAACGCCCTTGCTGTTGCAAACCAAGGAATTGCTGTTTTGTTGTTGGATACGTATTATAATCGTTACGTCTCACACCCACTCATCACTCGTTTCTCTCATTGGTTGGAGGTGCCGTTACTTCTTAAGCGCCTCAATAGCCGGTAGAGCGTCTCCTGCTATGAGGTGTAGCGTAGCTCCTCCTCCTATGCTTATGTGGTCTACGTTTAGTCTTAGTTTGTGTATCGCTGCTGCGCTATCTCCTCCTGCTATGAGACTGTAGCCTGGCGTGTTTGCTATTGTGCGCGCTATTTCTTCTGTTCCGTGCTCGAAAGGCGCTGTCTCAAACGCTCCTATAGGTCCTCCCCAAACGACGGTTTGTGCTTCTGTAAGGATTTGTTTGTATCGTTTTATGGTTTGTGGCCCTATATCTAGGATCATGTATTCTTCAGGTAGGTCTTCTAGGTAGCACGTAATTGTTTCTTCTCCTAAAGCGAGTTTCTTTGCTGCTACGCAGTCACTTGGCAGCAGTATTTTGTGTGTGTGCTTGTAGAGTTCTTGCGCTTCTTGCTGGCTTTCTTTGTCGTACTTACTGCTTGCGATGTTTTGTCCTGTTGCTTTTAAGAATGTGTTCGCAAGCACTCCTCCTAGAAGTATGTGGTCTGCTTGTCTGAGTACGTGTTCTATAACTCGTAGCTTGTCTTTCTTTGCTCCTCCAATGATCGCTACGTATGGTCGTTTAGGGTTTGTTATTGTGTTTGTTATAAGCGAGTATTCTTTGTAAAGAGTTCGTCCCATAGCGCTGGGTAGGAGTGTTGGTAGTAGGGTGTTTGCGCTTGTTTCTCGGTGGCTGTCGATGTAGTCGTCATTCACGTACGCGTCTGCTAGGCTTGCAAGTTGTTTTGCGAATGCTTCGTCATTTGCTTCTTCTCCGCTCCACATACGGATATTTTCTAGCATCCCTACTCCTGGTTTAGGTACTTTTTCTACTAAGTCTTTGTCTATGATAGGTAGAAAAGTAATTTGTTGTTTTAGAAGTTCTTGTAGTTTTGAGATGAGTTTTTTTGTGCTCAGACTCGCTACGTATTCTCCTTTTGGTCGTCCGATGTGTCCGCAAAGAATCACTCTGCACCCTTTACTTAGGAGTTCTTGAATGGTCTCTAGACTTGCTATGAGTCGTGTGTCGTCAGTTATTGTTTCTTCGCTAAACGGCACGTCTAGGTTGCTTTGCACAAGTACTGTTTTGTTAGTTACGTCTAGCTCGTCAAGAGTTCTCACCATACTACGTATCTTGTTTTGTTGCTTTTATATTGCTTGTGCTTATAGAAATTCGTTGATGTTGTACGTTTTTGTTTGTTCTTCGTGTCGAATAATGTAGTCTACGTAGATTGTGTCTTGTTCTTTTCTTCTTCCAAGTATATATGCTGGTTCGTTATTAATATTTGCGCATCCTCCGATAGGAAATTGCTTTCTTATTCTTTGCTCTATTTGCTGGTATGCTATGTTGTTGATTACTTCTTGGTTTTCTATGTCTTGCTTCTACTTTTTATTCTTCTTCAAAAAGGTTATGTTTATAGGTGGTTGTTCTTTTAGTCGTTTTTATGAAGTTCTTAGTTGTTGGTGACTTGCATGGGCAAACTCCTCGTATTCCTGATGTCGAGTTTGATGCAGTTATCGTTCCTGGAGATGTTTGTAGTGACGAGGGTATTAAGCCGTTGATGATGCAGGCTGTTCAGGCTCGCAAAGATGGTGAGGAAGTTGTTGATTGGTGGGATGTTGTTTCTCGTAAAGAGGCTCGCAGGCTTCTTGATCATTCTTTGTCTGAGGGGCGAAGTATTCTTGAGATGCTTAATTCGTTGGGTGTTCCTATTTTTGCTATTCCTGGTAATTGGGATTGGACGGGTTATGAGGATGCTTCATGGAAGTATTTGCGCAGTAACTTATGGGAGAAGCGAGTGGTTAGTGGTTTAGAAAACGTTATTGATTGTGATGGCTCTCTTGTTACGTTTGAAGAAATTACTTTTGTTGGGTATGGTCGTTGTAACGGTCCTGAGCTGGTTGGTCTGCGCGGGTACGCAGACGTTTCTGAAAGTGAGGTTTTAGAAAGCGAGCTTGAGTTTGAGGAGTTGTTCACCTTTTATTCTGAGTTGTTTAGTCAAGCAAATAAACCAACGATTTTCTTAGCTCATAACGTCCCGTATGGTACTTCTCTTGATGTTATTGTTAATCCTGATAATCCTATGGATGGCATGCATTATGGAAGCATTTTAGTTACTGAGTTAATCAAGGAGTTTTCTCCTCTTATTACGATTGGTGGGCATATGCACGAGCACTACGGTACTGACGAGGTAGAAGGGAGTGTATGTCTAAACGCTGGTTTTGGCAGTGACAAAGCTACAATAGTTGAGATTGTTGATGGAGAAGTTTCTGTTACGAAGCTGTAAATGTATGCTCATACAGTATATACTATGAGAACCGTATGAGTAGTATGAAAGAGGTTCGTTATCCTTCAGAGGATGAGATAGAGGCGTTTAATGCGTTAGCTATTACGATGTTTGAGACGAAACGTTCTGACCAGGCAGAAACGTTATCAAGAAAAAACTTACTGATGCTATTGAGGCTTGCAAAAGCATCCCTAGTGATATATACGCTAAGGCAGCGGTTCTGCTAAGAGAATTAGTCTGTGCTCATGCTTTCGCAAGTGGAAACCGTAGAACGGCGTTTATTACGGTAATGAATTTTGTTCTTCAAAATAAGCAAACGTTTAATATATCGGATACCCCTTCTAATGCACGAGTCCTTACAGGAATACGAGAAAAGTATTATTCTGATGAGGAGATACGAGACTGGATACAACATGGAAAAATCAGAGAATTTACGAGATGAACGCTCACAAATAGTGATTGAGGAAGTTCTTCGTTTTAAAGAGCTTGTAAAGAACCATAAAAAACTTATTCGCGCAATAGGTGAGTTATAACGTTTTTATTACGTCTATCATTCGGTTGCTATAACCCCATTCGTTGTCGTACCAGCCAAGCACGCGTACTTTGTTTCCGTCTATTACTTGTGTTTGGCTTGCGTCAAAGATGCAGCTGTGGGGGTTTCCGATAATATCTGTTGATACGAGTTCTTCTTCTGAGTACTCTAGTACTCTTGCTAGGTGGTGTTCTGCTACGTTCTTAAAGAGTGCATTGATTTCTTCTACAGTAACGTTTTTTTGTAGTGTGCAAGTAAAGTCAGTTAGTGACCCGTCGGGTGTTGGTACGCGCACTGCTAGTCCTTGAATTTTTCCTTGTAGCTCTGGTATTGCTTGTTCTACTGCTACTGCTGCTCCGCTAGTTGTTGGCACGATGTTTATTGCTGCTGCTCGTCCTCGTCGTAAATCGCTGTGCGGCGCGTCTATGTGTTTTTGGTCTCCTGTGTAGCTGTGTATCGTGTTAAAAAAGCCGTTTTCTACGCCGTAATTGTCGTGTAAGACTTTTACGAGTAGTCCTAAGCAGTTCGTGGTGCAGCTTGCGTTACTAAGAATGCAGTGTTCTTGCTCTATTGTGTGCTCGTTTATTCCTTTCACAACAGTTTTTATTCCGCTTCCTTTTCCTGGAGCACTTATGAGTACTTTCTTTGCTCCTGCATCTAGGTGTAGTTGTGCTTTTTCTGCTGTGCGAAAAAACCCTGTGCTCTCAACAACTACGTCTACGTCGTGCTCACCCCAAGGAATGTTGTTTGGTTCTTTTTGTGCGTAGACAGGAATTCTTTTTCCGTCCACAATAATTGCTGTGTCGTCATACGCGATTTCTTGTGCTAGTCGTCCGTGCACAGAGTCGTTTTTGAGTAAGTAAGCAAGGGTTTTTGTGTTTGTAAGATCGTTAATCGCTACAAAATCGATGTTTTCTTCTCCTAGGCCTGCTCGAAACACCATTCGTCCGATGCGACCAAATCCGTTAATTGCTACTCGTACCATACGATTAGGAGAAGTGCTTGTTGCTTTTAATGCTTGGTTACTACTCGCTAGTTCGAGCAGTATTTTTTTGTTGAGTTCTCTAAACTCTTCTGGTGGTGGGTGTGTGTGCTCCCAAACTTCTATTTCTATCTTATCTCCTATATCTCTGGGTATTATGTGTATGTGTGCGTGGTAGATGTATTGTCCTGCTGCTGCTTGGTTGTTAAGAAGCAGGTTGTATCCTTGGTGTGTTTTGTTAAATACAAATCCTATTTTTGTTACTAAATCTTGCATGTCTGCTTGTATATGAGATGGTATTTCGTGGTAGTTACTGTAATGTTTTTTTGGTATTACAAGTACGTGAGCGTCTTGTGTGCTTGGGATGTCGTGGGAAAGAAAAGCAAGTGCGTGTGTGTTCTCTAGGAGTACTTCAAATGGTGCTTGGTTTCTGTGTGCTTGTTTTTTTCCTGACACGAAGTCTTCAAACAAAAAAAAGCGTTCAATAAGCTTGTTTACAAGCGTAGGGGTTGTTTCGTGCAAGTGCTTAATAATATTTGCTACGTGCTTATCTCCTGGCTCTGCAAAATACTCGTCCTCTTCTAGTACGTCGTTTATGTCATCAACGTTTGTTTGCTCTCCTAAACAGAATTTGTTGTAGAGGTGAGCGTATGCGTTAAAGTGTTCTTTGATGAATTCTTGGTGGTAGTCTGCCATACAAATGATTATGTCAGAGGAATCTACGAGTTCTTGTGTGAGTTTTGTTTGTTTATGAGAGGAGTAATTAATTCCTAACGCGTCAAGACTTCTTCTTGTCTGCGCATGCATATCTTGTTTCTTCGCTGTTGTTCCTGCGCTTCGCATGACAAAGCGTTTCTCACCTATTTCTTCTAAGTACTTTTTTGTGAGTAGTTTTGCGCTCATGCTGCGAAAAATGTTTCCGCTACACACAAATAAGACAGTAATTTTCATACGCGGTTTAGTTATAGTTGTTCTTTTAATAGTTCGTAACTACTGCTTAGCTACTTCCATGAGCTAATAAGTTTTTTTGCAGGTACAAGCTTATATCCTAGTGCGTTGTAAAGTGCTGCTGTTGGGTGTTTTGGTTGTTGTTTGTTTACGCGGTTTACTGTTGCTGTTATGTCTGTGAGATTTGTAGGAACTATTTCGTTGATGTATCGTTCTAGCTCACTTCCTCGTATTCCTATTTGCATTGTTCTTCTTGCTTTCAACCAGTAATTATCTTGTCCTTTATTCCATATTTTTCCTAATATTGCTCTGTCTGGGTCTTTTTGATACAGAACTTTTGAGTTGTTTGCTTGTGGATCTTTTGTTTTGACTGCTTTTGCAACGAGTTCTTCTATGTATGTTGGTTGTACTTGTACTTCTACAATTCTTTCTTGCCGTTCTTTCGTTGCCCAATCGCTTCTGTATAACGTCCAGAGAAGAGAAGTTTTCATCCAAGTCATACGATCCATATTTAGTTTTTCTTCACTTAGTTGATCTTTTTGGATATATTCTGGTGAGAACGCGTGAAAAAGTGCTATTTTTCCTTCTGGTGTTTGTATAAGTGTGTCTTTACTTGTACTAAATTCTGTTTCTGTTTTTCCGTTTTCATAAATGTTTACTGTGAGTACTCTGTTATTAAACCAGCTTCTATATTCTTCCGGTATTCCGTAGTTTGACGGCTTGCTTTTTCGTATTTCTCCGTCGTTTTTGAGAACCGAAAGTGCGTCTATTGTTCCTGGTACTACATTGAATTCTACGAGATATTGGTGGTCCTCTTCGTCTGAGTCTTTTGGTTTGTGGTTGTTAACTTTCTTTATGTTTGTAGATATCCATTTGTTTCTGCATGATCGTTTATTATTTCCTATATTTACTCTTCCAAGTGCGAGCCCTTTTTCTTTGCGAGTTTGTTTCATTTCTTCCTCGCTCATGCGTCGATATATTCGTTCTACTATTTCCACAATAAATAATAAGTATAACTACTATATAATGGTAATTATTCGTTTTCTATTTCTCCTACTCGTATAAGGGTTTTTAAGAACGCGTCTGGACTTAAGCTCATGCTTTGTATTCCTTCTCGTACTAAGAATTCTGCGAAGTCTGGAAACGTGCTTGGTGCGTCTCCGCATATCCCTACGTATTTTCCTTTCTCGTTACACACTTGTATTACGTCTCGTAAGAGTTTCTTTATTGCTTCGTTTCGTTCATCATACACGTGCGCTACTAGTTCGCTGTCTCTATCTACTCCTAGTGTTAGTTGTGTTAAGTCATTGCTTCCTATGCTAAAGCCGTCAAAGACTTCTAAGAACTCCTCAGCTAGTAGTACGTTTGAGGGGATTTCGCACATTGCGTATACTTGTAGTCCGTCTACTCCTTGTCGTAGTCCGTGCTCTGCGAGTATGCCTATTACTTTTCTTCCTTCCTCTACTGTTCGACAAAACGGTACCATGAGTTGTAAGTTTGTTAGTCCGTACTCGTCGCGTACTTTCTTAAACGCTAAGCATTCTAGATCAAATGCTGCTCTGTACGTTTCTGAATAGTACCGTGAAGCTCCTCTCCATCCTATCATTGGGTTTTCTTCTTTTGGCTCAAAACCGCTTCCTCCAATCATGCTTGCGTATTCGTTGCTCTTAAAATCGCTCATGCGTACAATAACTTTTTCTGGATAAAACGCTGCTGCTATTGTTCCTATTCCTTGTGCGAGTTTCTCTACACAAAACGTTTTTGGGTCACTATAACCTGCTGTTGCTTCATCAACTTCTCGTTTTACTTCCTCAGACAAGCTGTCGTAATTAACGAGTGCTAGTGGGTGTACTTTGATGTAGTTGCTCCAGATAAATTCTTCTCGCGCAAGTCCAACTCCTTTTGTTGGCAGACTTGATAGTTCAAAGGCTTGGTCTGGGTTTCCTAGGTTAAGCATCATGTTAACGCGTGTTTCTGGTAGGCTGTCGAGGTGTTGTTCTTCTATGTCAAAGGGTATTTCTCCGTTGTAGATGTATCCTTTACTTCCTTTGCTACAATCAACAGTTACTGGTTGTTTATCAGGAAGCTTCTCTGTAGCGTCTCCACACCCTACAATACAAGGTATTCCTAGTTCTCGAGAAATAATTGCTGCGTGACACACGCGCCCTCCTCTGTTCGTTACTATTGCTGAGGCTATTTTCATGATTGGCTCCCAGTCAGGGTCTGTCATGTCAGTTACGAGTACTTCTCCTTTCTTAAAGTCCTTAATGTTACTTACGTCTTTAATGATATTTACTGCTCCAGAGCCTATTCTTTCTCCTACACTTGCTCCTTGTGCAAGTACTTCTCCTTCTCCTTTAAGAACGTATTTTTGTAGTACGTTTGCGTCTTTGGTGCTATGAACAGTTTCTGGTCTTGCTTGAACAATAAAGAGCTCTCCTGTTTCTCCGTCTTTTGCCCATTCCATATCCATAGGGCAGTACCTGTTGTGGTGTGCTGAGTAGTGCTCTTCAATAATACAAGCCCATTCTGCAAGCTTAAGTATTTCGTCATCTCCTAAACAAAACATTTTTTGTTGTGCTTCTGGTGTCTCAATGTTCTTTACTGGGTCTGCGCTGTCACGCGTATAGACCATCTTAATCTTTTTTGCTCCGAGTTCTTTTCCAATAATAGGTTTTTTTCCTTCTTTAAGTGTTGGTTTGAACACGTAGTACTCATCAGGATTTACTGCTCCTTGTACGACGTTTTCTCCTAGTCCCCAAGCTGCTCCGATAAACACTGCTTCTTTAAAGCCGCTCTCGGTATCTATGGAGAACATTACTCCACTGCTTGCTTTGTCGCTGCGAACCATTTTCTGTACTGCTATGCTTAAAGCGATACTGAAGTGATCAAAGCCTTTGTCTACGCGGTAACTTATTGCTCGATTAGTAAATAGGGAAGCAAAACATTTCTTGCACGCCTCTAAAAGCGCTGCGTGTCCGTGAATGTTCAAGAACGTTTCTTGTTGTCCTGCAAAGCTTGCGTCAGGCAAGTCTTCTGCTGTTGCTGATGACCTAACTGCTGTGTCAGTCATTTCTCCGTACTCTTTACAGAGGTGTCCGTACGCTTCGATAATACTGTCTTTTAGGTCTTGAGGAAATTCTGCTGCAAGAATTGCGTTACGTACTTGCTGTCCTCTACTAGAGAGGTTTTCCATATCAGAGGTGTCAAGATCAGAGAGGATTTCTTGTATTCGTTCAGGAAGGCCAGCACTTGCTAAGAAGTACCTATACGCGTTTGCAGTTACTGCAAAGCCGTTAGGAACTTTTACTCCTTCTCCTGAGAGTTCTCTATACATCTCTCCTAAAGAAGCGTTTTTTCCTCCTACAAGAGGAACATCATTAATGCTTAACTGGTCGAACCATAAAATCTTTGCTGTTTGTTTATCCACTGCTACTCACCTCTGAGTATATGTATATGCAGAAAACGCCTTTTATAAAGGTATTGCTCGTGTACGCTGCTATCGCAAAAAAATCCATTCTTGACTTGCGTACTTCTTTGCTAGCTCTCGTGCTTGTATAAGCTCATCTTCACTCCATACTTGCTCAACTGCTCTGTACGTTTTTATGAGCTCTTCACGTACTGCTCGTAACACGTCCTCGCTACTAATGCCTTCACGTAGCACTCCTGCTACTGCGCTTCTATTACTCTTAATAAAGGGTTTGTCGTTGTTCTTGTTTGCATCAGGTGTTAGGTACCTAAACATAAGTTCTTCGTTTACGGACAAAATAATTGTTCCGTGCTGAAGCAAAACACCTCCTTTTCTTGTTTGCGCGTTTCCACTAACCTTTTTTTCTCCTAACATGACGTCGTTAAGCGCTCGAAAACGAGTCTCCACTCCTAGTTTGTTTAGTGCTTGCATGAGTGGCTTAACAATTTGTCCATAACTTGTTGCTATGTTTTTGCTAAAGAGTTCTTCAGGAGCTACTACGCTGTACGTGATTTCTGCGTCGTGATACACAGCACCTCCTCCTGTTATTCTACGAGTAATTGGTATGTTATCTTCTTTAATCGCGGCCATATCTACTTCGTCTGTTACGCACTGAAAACAACCAATCGTTACTGAAGGAGTATTCCAACCAAACAACCGAACTGTAGGCTTAACCTTTTTCTCCCTAACAGCATTCATGCATGCTTCATCAAGTGCCATGTTCATGTACGCATCACTGTTCTGTGTAGGAATTATTCTAAACATCACTGCCTCCAAGCAAGCTCATTGTGTGCGCTATGTCTTGTGCGCTAAAACCAGCAACACGAATGCTGTCTCGTTCTAATACGTACTCAACAATCTCAACAATCGCTTCCTCATCCATTACACTAAAGCCTTCAAGTGCTTCTTCAAGAACAACAAGTTTTTCGTGTGGCGCAAGAAAAAAATCACCGCTTATCTGAACACCAAACGCTCGCCCATCTTCTACTCGTGCTTTTATACGAACAAGTTTTCCTCCAGGAATTTTGTACGTTGCTACTTGCATATTTGCAGGTATGAGAAGAGCTATTTAATGGTTGTCATGCAGTAATGGTTTTTTTCTCTGGTAGCGTAAAGACTATTTCTAGTTTTTGTTGTTGCTTATTATCTCCTGTGTATGTACAAACTGCTTCTACTCGTTTTCTCTCTAACAAATCCTTAAAGTAGTGCTCATCAGCAGGCCACATACGACTATACGGCAAATTGTTCTTATTAATCCAGAAGGGCTTCATTTCTTTGGTTTGCTGCGGCTGCTGTCCTCCTAGTTTCTCGTACTCAAGCAAGTAGTAATGTACTCGTCTACTCCAAGAAGGTTTGTTTTTGAAATGAAAATCAATAAAGCCAAAGTTCTCAAGATCTTCTTGTTTTACTTCTAGCTTGCTTTCTTCATACACCTCTCTAACTGCGCATTCTTGCAGGCTTTCAGGAGGTTCTCTTTTTCCTCCGTACCCGTTAATTTTTCCAAAAGAAAACCCTTCTTCTTTAATTGCTTCTCCAAGAAGTACTTCTTCTTTGTTTATTATCAGTATAATTACTTCTTCGAGCATACTGCTTACTAGCAACTCTTCTTTTTAGTTTTTGCGCTCAGTAAAGCACTAGCTTTATATATTTTGCACAAGAAAAAGGTTTTGATAGAGGATGAGTTTACCAGTTCTAGGAGACCAAGAGTATGCTTTACGCGAAGTACCGTATCAGGAGTACGCAAAGAAAGCAACAAAGAATTTTAAGACTCCTCGACACGAAGGAATTAGTAACTTAGGAAAGCCTAGTTGGTTGAAGATTCGTCCTCCTACTCAAGAGTATCATAACGTAAAACAAAAACTTTCTGGTCTTGGCTTAGTTACTGTTTGTCAAGAAAGCCATTGCCCTAACATGTCTGAGTGCTGGTCTGGCGGCACCGCTACGTTTATGGTTCTTGGTGATACCTGTACGAGAGGGTGTCGTTTCTGCAGCGTTCCTGCACGAGGTGTTCCTGACGCTCCAGATAGTGAAGAACCACAGAAGCTTCTTCAAGCAGTACAAGAAATGCAGCTTGAGTACGTAGTAATCACGTGCGTTGACCGAGATGACCTTCCTGACGGTGGAGCAGCTCACCTTGCTGCTTGTGTTAGAGCAATAAAAGAGTATGACGATTCTATTCTTGTTGAAGTGCTTACTGGCGATTTTCAAGGAAACCAAGAACAACTACATATCGTCGTTGATGCTGGTGTTGACGTACTTGCTCATAACGTAGAAACCGTTCCTCGACTCCAGAGAAGAGTTCGTGACCCAAGAGCAAATTATGCTCAAAGCTTACAAGTCCTCATCAATGCGAAGAAAAGAAACTCGCAAGTAAAAACCAAGACTTCCTTAATGGTTGGTCTTGGAGAGACACGAGAAGAACTTAGTGAAGTAATGAATGATCTAAGAACTATTCGCTGTGACATAATAACTTTTGGCCAGTACCTCAGACCCAGCACGTGGCACTTACCTGTAGAGTATTACATGCCTCCAGAAGAATTTAAGGAATTAGAGGAGGAAGCAAGAAGTAAAGGCTTTTTGTACTGCGCAGCAGGTCCTTTTGTGAGAAGCAGTTACAAAGCAGGAGAATTATTTTTACAAGGAGTACTAAACACATGACCCAAGAAGAATACGCAGGTAAAGACTTTCACATCGATTACTTACAAGTAATGAATGAGGAAGGAGAAATAATTAATGAAGAGCTTTTTCCTAAGCTCTCTGATGACGACGTGAGAACGATGTACTGGCACATGATTAATGCGCGAGCACTAGACAGAAAAATGCTTACTCTCCAGCGACAAGGACGTCTAGGAACGTTTGCTTCTATTGAGGGTCAAGAAGCGTGTCAAGTAGGTCCTGCTATGCAACTCAAAAAAACTGATTGGTTAGTGCAAGCGTTTCGAGAAAACACTGCTTGTCTCGTACGAGACATTCCTATGCTTAATATCTTGCAGTACTGGGGCGGGGATGAGCGAGGAAGCAGAGTAGCTGATGATCAACGAACACTACCCGTAAGTATTCCTGTAGGTAGCCAACCGCTACACGCTGTTGGTCTAGGTTACGCAGCTATGATTCAAGGAAAAGATGAGGTGGCCTTAGCGTATTTTGGGGATGGAGCAACGAGTGAAGGAGAGTTTCATGAAGCAATGAACCTAGCAGGAGTGTATCAAACACCTACTATCTTGATTTGTCAAAATAACCAGTACGCAATTAGTGTTCCTCGAGAAAAACAAACTCACAGCCAAACAATAGCACAAAAAGCAATTGCTTACGGAGTGCCAGGAATACAAGTGGATGGTAACGACGCGTTTGCTATGTACGCAGCAGCACAAGCAGCGATAGCAAGAGCACGAGCAGGTAAAGGTTCCACGCTCATAGAAGCAGTCACGTATCGTTTAGGAAACCACACAACTAGTGATGATTACAAGAAGTACCGTCAAGAAGAAGAAGTTGAGGCTTGGCGCAAGAAAGACCCTGTTGATCGGTTGCGTAAGTACATGGAGAAGAATGGTTTGTGGGATGAGGAGCATGAACAATCAGCTCAGCAGCACGCACAAGAAATCGTTGAAGCAGCTGTTAAGGAGTACGAACAAACAGAGGCGTACAAGAACGAAGATATTTTTGATTACTTATACGAAGAACTTCCTCCGCTTATCAAAAAGCAACGAGAGGAGTTTCTTAAGGAGGTTTCTCGATGACTGAGATGACGCTGATACAAGCAATTAACGAGGCTCTTAAAGAAGAAATGTCTCGTGACGAAACCATTACTGTTATGGGCGAGGACGTTGGTGTTGATGGAGGAGTGTTTCGAGCAACCCAAGGTCTTGTTGATGAGTTTGGTGAAAAGCGAGTAATGGACACACCGATTTCTGAAGCAGGAATTGTAGGTATGGGAGTAGGAATGGCTATTAACGGTCTTAAACCTGTTATTGAGATACAATTTTCTGGTTTCATCTACCCTGCGTTTCAAGAAATTATTAGTCACGTAAGTCGTATTCGTAACAGAAGCAGAGGACGCTTCACGTGCCCTATGGTTATTAGAAGCCCGTACGGAGGAGGAATTAATGCTCTTGAGCACCACAGCGAGAGCATGGAAGCAATGTACGCGCACATCCCTGGATTAAAAGTCGTTATCCCAAGCACACCAGCTGATGCGAAGGGGTTATTAACAGCAGCTATTCGCGACCCCGACCCTGTACTATTTTTAGAACCAAAACGCGTGTATCGCGCGTTCAAAGACGAAGTGCCTGAAGGAGAGCACGTAGAAGAAATTGGTAAAGCAAAAGTTGTTCAAGAAGGAACGCAAGTAACCGTTGTTTCTTGGGGTGCAATGATGCACACAACTCTAGAAGCGATTAAAGAGCTAACAAGAAAAGGTGTGAGTTGTGAAGTTATTGATTTACGAACGATCATGCCTTGGGATGTAGAAACTGTTGTTGAGTCAGTAAAGAAAACTGGGCGGCTAGTGGTAGTTCATGAAGCAACAAGAACCGCTGGTTTTGCTGCAGAAATATTTGCCACGGTAAACGAAGAAGCACTCATGTACATGCAAGCTCCTATGAAGCGAGTGACGGGCTATGACATTATCATGCCATACCTGAAGTATGAGAAGTTACAGCTTCCTAGCGTTGACCGAGTAATCGCTGGTATTAAGGAGGTAGTGGATTTTGAGTCATGAATTTCTTTTTCCTGATGTAGGCGAAGGAATTAACGAAGGAAAGCTTGTTGAGTGGAAAGTCACAGTAGGCGACACTATCCAAGAAGATGATGTGCTTTGTGATGTAGAGACTGATAAAGCAGTTGTTGAGATACCAAGCCCGCAAGCAGGAACGATTCAAGAACTACACGGAAAAACAGGAGAAGTAATCAAGGTGGGTAACGTGCTTGTTACGTTTGCAGAAGCATCTCAAGAAACGCAAAAAGAACAAGCACCTACTCAAGAAGAAAGTAAAGAAGAAGTGCACGCACCTAAGCAAGAAAAACAACTTGTTAAAGAAGAGAAGCCTGTCTCTGAAGAACAACTTAGTAGTTCACAACCTTCTCAGCAGCAAATAAGTAAGACTGACAAAACAAGTACTTCTTCTCGTGTTCTCGCTGCTCCAAGTACTCGCCGATTAGCAAGAGAGTTAGGAGTGGATATAACAACTATTACTGGCTCTGGTCCGAGTGGTCGAGTACTTACTGGCGATGTACAAAGCGCTTCTGGAGGAGGACAACAGCCTTCTCAAAATCAACCTGTCAAAGAAGAACTAATTCAGAAAAAACAATCTGCACCTGCTCAAGAAGAGAGTAAACAAGAAGCAAAGCAGCCTGTTCAAGAACCATCTCAAGAAACTTCTTCTGAAGTTTCGTATTCTGGACGAAGAAAAGCAATTGGCGAGCACGTACTACAAGCTGCTGCTGCTCCTACGTTTACGGAGTTTGCTACTGCTGATGCTACAGCGATTATTGAGCTACGAAATCACTTAAAAGAAAAAGCGGAGGGTATGGGTGTAAAGCTTACGTATCTGTCGTTTTTTGCAAAAGCTCTTTGTGCAGCTCTCAGAAAATACCCTGTTCTGAACAGTCATTTCAAGGATGATTCTATTCAGCAATTCTCGCAAGTCAGTCTAGGTATTGCTGCTGATACAGAAAAAGGACTTGTTGTTCCTGTAGTTCAAGACGCGGATAAAAAAAGTGTTTTAGAAATAGCAAGCGATATCTCTTCCTTAGCCACAAAAGCAAAGGATAACTCATTGTCTCGAGAAGAAATGAGCGGCTCTACGTTTAGTATTTCAAGTATTGGTCCTTTGCGTGTGGAAGGCTTTACTCCTATGCTAAACACTCCTGAAGTTGCTATTCTTGGTATCGGTGGTTTTCAGAAGCGACCGTGGGTTGTTGGTGAGGATGTAGTTGCTCGTGAAGTGGTCACGTTTAGTTTGACTGTTGATCATCGTGTCGTTGATGGAGCTCTTGCTGCGAAGTTCTTAACGTACTTTGTTGAGCTTGTTGAAGACCCTGAACTACTTGTTCTTGGAGGAATCTAGAAGTGGTTATGGGTCAGAGCATGCACTCTACAGAAGTGCTGGTCATCGGTGCTGGTCCTGGCGGATACACAGCTGCTATTCGAGCTGCTCAGCTAGGTTTTGACGTTACTCTTGTTGATGCTAAGGGCGAGCTTGGCGGTATGTGTTTGCATCACGGCTGTATTCCTACAAAAAGTCTTATTCATGCTGTTGGGTTGTTTTATGAAGCAAAAAACGCTTCTGGTCTGGGTATTGAGTACGATAACCTTCGTTTAAACTATTCACAAACGGTTGCTTGGAAAGACTCGGTAGTCAATAAATTATCTGGCGGTATTACTAGTTTGTGTAAGCAACACAACATCACTGTTATCAAGGCACAAGCGCAGTTTCAGAATAGTAACCAAGTGGTTCTTCACGGAGAAGATTTGGAGACTAATGGTGTTGAGTTTCGTTACTGCGTTATCGCTACTGGCAGTAAGCCTCGTGAGCTTCCTTGGGCTGCTTTTGGTGGTCGTGTACTTACGAGTTGGGACGTGATTACTCTTGAGAGCGTTCCCGAAAAACTTGTTGTTGTTGGCGGAGGCTACATCGGTGTTGAGCTGGGCGTTATGCTTGCAAAGGCTGGCTGTGAAGTTACTATTATTGAAGGAACTAATCGTATATTGAGTGTTGTTGAAGAAGAGGTTGCTCTTGTTGCACAAAATAATCTTGAAAAATTAGGTGTTCGTTTATTGCTTGAGACAAAAGTAGAGGCTGTTGAGTCAAGAGAGGATTCTGTTCTTGTTCGCGCTGGTGGTGAGGAGTTCGTTGCTGATTACGCGCTTGTCGCTATTGGTCACGTGCCGGTCACTGAGAGTTTACAATTAGAACTTGCGGGTGTCACGCTTACTGAGAGAGGGTTTGTTGGTGTTGATGAGCAATGCCGTACCTCGCAAAAAAACATTTTTGCTGTTGGTGACGTTGCTGGCGGTGTTATGCTTGCTCATAAAGCAAGTGCTCAAGGAAAAGTTGCTGCTGAAGCAATAGCTGATCTTCCTAGCGCGTTTGACCAAGTAGCCATTCCTATCGTCGTTTTTTCTGATCCAGAAATTGCTGCTGTTGGTCTTCACGAACAAGAAGCGCGCGAGCAGTATGGTGAAGGCATTAAGGTTGGTTCGTT
Source organism: Candidatus Woesearchaeota archaeon (assembly GCA_047602905.1). Taxonomy (GTDB): domain Archaea; phylum Nanobdellota; class Nanobdellia; order Woesearchaeales; family SKIA01; genus SKIA01. Next base: position 23,526 of record JBLKOP010000002.1, read on the forward strand.
TCCCTACACTGCTCTTGGAAAAGCTGTTAGTTTGAATCAAACAGATGGGTTGGTGAAGTTTATTAGTGACGAAAACGATGTGTTGTTGGGCATTCATGGTGTCGGCCCTGGAATTACTGATTACATCGCTGAGATGGCGTTAGCTCTTGAGATGGGAGCTACAGCTGAGGATATCGCTCTTACTATTCATCCGCACCCAACACTTTCTGAGAGCTTAAATGAAGCTGCTGAATCTCTTCTTGGTCAAGCGATTCATTTGTATCCGCCTAAGAAATAGTTCTAAGCTAATTTTTTTTCGTACTCTCTGTTTGTGCTTGCTACATCTGTTATTCGTTGATTTCTTATGCGAGCAACGGTAAGTATCTCTTTTTGATTATTCGTATTTCCTGCGTATGCATATACGTTATTTAGGACGTGTTTATCTCTTGTTAGGATAAGTGTGCTTGTGTTATTTCTTGCTTGCTGTATCGCTGCTGCTACGAGTAGTTCATCAGTAGTTATTTCTGTGTTGTACTGATTCTGTGCTCCCTGCATTTCTGCGTCTTGCTGTATGTACTTTATGAGCTCTTCAAGCGTGTCTTCGTGTACTGTGATAAGGTTGTTTTCTGTTTGGATGATAAGGTTATTATACGTATCTATTGCTTTACTAAATAGGTTTTCTTGTTGTGTGTAGGCTGCGTGTTTTCTGAAATAGCGTTCTTTTTCTTCAAGGATATAAAATAGTTCTTCCATTTCAAAAACTACTTCTTCTATTGTTCGTGATGGTTTACTAAATCCTTGATTTATTTGTGTTACGTAATGAATAAATGCGTTAAGAGTGTTTTCAGAGATGTTTTTTGCTTCTCTGGCGTTATAAATGTGGTTTTCATAAAATCTTTCAAGAGTAGTTATTGATGAATCTAATATGATACTATCATGTTTTTCTTCTAGTAATATATACAGTTGTGTTTGCCAAAAAAACTTTTCTTGTTGTAACAGCATGCTTGTACGTATCACCTAGTGTTTTTTATGTGTTTTCTTATTCTTGAGTAATAAACGTAGTGAATTTTGGGTGTTTTTTTGTGAGTAGCTCGTAGTCGCTGTGTATGGTTTCTTCTTGTGGTACGTCGGTTTTTTTGTACCACTTCTTTCTTGCTGTTTGCGCTACTTCTTGGTTTGTTGTTGCTTCTAGGTAAAACAGGATGAATGAGTGCGTTATTTCTTTTTGCTCATTTATTGTGTGCTCGTGTGCTATTGTTTGTAGTTTCGGATTTGTTATTTCTACTCCTGCAAGCTTCTTTACTACTCTCTTTGCTGCTTGCTCTATTGTTTCTTCTATGCGTATTCTTCCTCCTAATAGACTCCATTTGTTTATGTATGGCCTTTTTGTTCGTTTATGAAGAAGCACTTCTTCTTTTTTTTTGTACTGCTACAAGTACTACTGCTAGAGGACTTTTTTCTCCTATGTATGGAAGAAGTTTTTGTTGTTCTTTGCTGAGCGTGTAGGTGTCTTCTTGTTTGCTAAGAACGTTTTCTTCTACAAGTTTTTTTTAGGTGATACGCTAAATGATTACTTCGTAGCCCTGTTTGTTCTTGTATTTCTGAGAAGAGTTGTTGTTCTGCTTTCAGAAACGTTTGTAGGATGCGCTCTTGCATAGTCAAATATTTTGAGCGATTCTTTTTATATGCTTGCTTCTTGTGTTTTTGTATGGCTAAAGAATCGTTTAAAGTAATAGCGACAGCTATCATTCGCAAAGGTAACAAGTACTTAATTGCTCAAAGAGCTGCTCATGAGAAGTTGTATCCTTCTCGTTGGACTGTTCCTGGTGGGGGCCTTGAAGACCAAGACGTTGATGAATCTCTTGCTCTTGCTGATGGTCAAGTCTACGAGGTTCTTGTGGGGTTGCTTCAAAGAGAGGTTCGTGAAGAGGTGGGTTTAGAAATTGGTTATCTTCGCTACGTAACAAGTCTTTGCTATGGGTTTCCTACTCCTCGTTTATGCATAAGTTTTTGTGCTGATCACGTTTCTGGCGAGGTTGTGTTAAGTGATGAGCTTGTTGATTTTGCTTGGGTAACTTCTCAAGAAGCAGTTCGTTATGAGTTACTTAGCGGTATTCATGAGGAGTTATTTATTGCTGACGACGTATTTGCCGGAAGGCCTATTCGTGAGTGGACGTACTATCAAGGTCTTGTTAGAGATGCTAAGAAATAATTACTTAGGTATTTGTTGCTAGGTAGGTGAGTTTCTTAAAGTCTACTACTTCAAAATACTCTATTCTTTTGAATCCGTTAGTGAGTTGTTTTAGTTCGTTGAGTATGTCTTCAAATGCTTGGTTGCTGTCTACTTCTACGTTTATTTCAAAGTCGTACTCTCCTAGTGTTTCGTCCACATATATTGTGTTGGGGTTTTTTTCTGCGAATTGCATGAGTGTTTTTTTTGAGGTATTTGTTTCTAAGGTAATTCCTGCTTTGTAGTAGTGTTTTCCTATCTTATTTAGTGAGATGTTTGCTGAGTATCCTACGATAATGTTTTTTTTCTCTAGTGCTCGTAGCCTGTTTAGTGTTGTTCTTGCTGTTTGGTTTATTTCTTGTGCTATCTCTACGATTGGTTTTCTTGCGTTTGTTAGTATTGCTTGTATGAGTTGTATGTCTGTTGTATCATAAGCTTGTTGTTGTTTGTCTCCGGTGGTTGTTTGTAGTTGGTTTGTTGTTTTTTCTTGTAGGTATGCTCGTTGGTAGTGGTGTGTTCGCAGGTAAGTGTGTATTTTTAGTTCTTGTATGTGTTGGCGGTAGTTTTCTTTGAGTTCTTGTATGAGTGTGTGAAAATCTTGAGTTTGTTGTACCCAGCTCATGATGAGTACGTCGTAGCTTCCTCTTGTTTTTCCTATTACCGAGGTTTTTTTGTGTTGTACTAGCCAGTTAAATAGTTCTTGTTCTTGTTTTGGTGTTGTTTTGTTGAGTTTGATGTATGCTCGTTGTCCTATGTATCCTAGTGTGCTGTTGTCTATTATTGGGTGCGTGTTTTGTAGGATGTTTTTTTCTTGTAGTTTTTCTATGCGTTTTTGTGTTGTTGCTGGTGTTCTGTTGATGTGTTTTGCTATTGTGCTGGTGTTTTCTCTTGCGTTGTTGCTGAGCAAATACAGTATTTTTTTATTTATTTTGTTCATTAATGAAATTTAAGAAGTTTTTTTATTTAAATTGTTCGTTATTGTTATTTTTTGTACATAAGGGTTTAATATATATTAACTACTTTTTAGTAGTATGAAATCTTGTGTGTATTGGCAAGAAGTACAAAAAGCCTCTGATAATGCTTCTCCAATAGTACAAAAAACTCTTGAAGATTTAGTAGAGTCAGCAACTACGAACTCTCAAGAAGTACTTACTGCTCTTAGCACAAGACGAGTAGAAAGCACTCGTCTACGAGAATTTGTTTGTCAGCAAGCATACTGTCTTGGAGAACAAAAAGACTTTCCAAATGATTTTTTTAAAGTAACTGCTGCTCTTGAAGTATATAACTTATCAACGTACATGATAAACTGGGTTCTTGATAATAAAGGAAGCTTAGATACACAAACAAAAAAGAACGTAGCAGTAATAGAAGGGATGAGGTTGTATGATGCAGCCCAAGATTTACTTCTTCAAACACCTTTTGAGAACAAACGAGTGCTTCAAGATGGTATGAGAGAACTTAACCAAACACTTTATCACGGACAATTACTTGATACAGATGAACTCACGCTCTCTCAACAAGCTCACGAACTTCCTGAAAAAGAGTATCTAAGAAAATACTTGCAGACTTCGTATAAAAAATGCGGTGCTTTCATGCAATACGTTACGTTTGCAGGTTCTTTTCTTGCTAGTCACTCACCAGAAAAACAGCGAGCACTTCAAGTATACGGAGCACTTTTTGGAACAGGAGTGCAAATAGTAAACGACCTTGCTGATTGCGTTGTTGTTGATAAAGAAGAGTTTTTTCAAAAACCGCAAAGCGATTTGTTTAGTGACGTAGAAAACGGCTTTATTACTCCAACTACGTATATGTTACTAAAAAATTCTTCACAAAAAAGCATTTCTTCTTCTCTTTCTACAAAACAAAAAGAGTCATTAACTAAGCAACTCATTGATATAAACGCTTTTTATACTGGTTTTCGCATGGCCTCGTATCTGCGAAAACAAGCAAAGAAAGCTCTTGCTAGTGAGTTTAGTTCTGAGCAAAAAAAGTATTTATCTAGCGCTACTGTTCTTCTTACTTCCTCAAAAATTCATAAGCTTCTTCGAGAAGATTGTGGCTACGTGTACAAAAAGAATTTATTATCAGATACGCAAGAAGTTCTTGAAGAATTCACTTACTCAATAAATGATGAGATACGTTTTTTTTAGAGTAGTCATGGGTGTAGCTCTGCTGCGTATAGCTTAATTTGTCCTCGTAAATAACTGTTTACTTCTCCTTTTTGTATTGTTTGTTTTTCTTCGTTTATACTTACTTCTGCTTCTTGTGCACTTACTGAATAAACCTGTATTGTTATTGGTGGGTTTGTTGGTAGGCTGAGTTCTTCTCCTGCTCTTAGACTTGTTCGTACTGCTTGTTCTCTGTCTGTGAGTACGAAGATGAGTGTTTCTTGTAGGTGTGGTTTTTCTTCTCCTAGTATTCCTGCGTCTATGTAGGGGTTTATTGCTGGAATAAGTACTTCTTCTTGTGTTTGTGGTATTTCAGTAACGCAACCTGCTAGTAAGAGAACTATCGTAAAAATTACTCGCATACGACTCTTGCTAACTCCACTATTTCTTCTGCGCTACAGCCTCTGCTTAGGTCGTGTACTTCTTTTTGTAGTCCTGTTATTATCGGTCCTATCGCTTGGCATCCCGTGTATTGTTGTACGAGTTTGTAGCCGATATTTGCTGCGTCAAGATCTGGGAATATGAGGATGTTTGCTTCTCCGTGTAGTGTTGTGTCAGGATTTTTTTGTTTGGTTACTTCTGTATTCAGTGCTGCGTCTACTTGTATTTCTCCTTCTACTATCCAGTTTAGGTTGTTTTCTTGGATGTGTTTTTGTACTGTTGTTGTTGCTTGCGCGACTTTTTCTTGATCAGTGTGCGCAGCACTTCCTGCCGTACTAAAACTTAGCATTGCTATTTTTGGCTTCACTCCTTTTTTTTGTGCTGCTTGTGCGGTGTTGATGGCTATTTGTGCAAGTTCTTGACTTGTTGGTTGTATGTTGAGTGCGCAGTCAGCAAAGTAGTATTCTCCTTTGTTTGTTTTCATAAGAAAGTAGCTGCTTGCAAGTCCTTTTTTTAGTAGTTGTAGTGCTGGTCTGAGTGTCTTGCTTGTCGGCCAAGTTGCTCCTGCTATGAGTACGTCTGCTTTGTTTTGTGCTAGTAGCATGCACGCGTATGTTGCTGGTTCTGTGAGTGCTTGTTTTGCTTGCTGTAGTGTTATTCCTTTGTGTTTTCTTCGTTCGTAGTATTCTTGTGCGTACGTTTCTGGTTCTATGGGAATAACTTGTAGTGTTGTTTCTTCTATTGCGTCATACGCTTCTTTGTCCCCTACTAACAAAACGTTTTTTCCTTCTTGTTGTAGTGTTTGTGCTGCTTGTAGTATTCGTTTGTCTGCTTCACAAAACAGTATTGTTGTCATTGGAATTTTTTGTATGCTATCCAGATAACAAGTGCTAGCTCTGCTGCTATGACTATTGGTCGTAGTATTGGGTGCATGGATGACCAAAACCCTATTGTTGATATGAATAGCGTGATTACTCCTCCGAGGATGAACCCGCTTCCTATCCACGTGTTTACTTCTTTTTTTGGGTTCAGTACCATTCCTGCACTTATCGCAATGATTCCTAGTAGGAGGCTTATTCCGTATCTGATATTATCGTTTCGTTGATTGTTTGCTTGCGTTATTTCGTAACAATCACACACGTACTCACACGCTCGGTAGTCAGTGTAGAGGTTTCCTGGACAAGCAGCTATTTGTTCTTGTGTTGCTGGTTGTATATCGTCACATTCTTGTCGTGGATCAAAAGGAGCTCTTGGGTACTCGTTGTTTTGCTGACATATCTCTGGATAGTCTGGTTGTGTTGTAAACGCATCCGCAAATGAGTAGCTAAAAATGCTAAACAAAATAGCTACTGCGAGGATGATTGAGTATTTTCTAATATCTGAGCTCATAGTATGTTATTACAGTGTTCTTGTTTAAAAATTATGTGTATAGCTACAGAAGTATTCGCAGTAGGTTTTTGAGTTCTTCTGGGTGCGTTGCGTGTAGGTTGTGTCCTGCTCTTGGTATTTCTTTGAGGGTGTTGTTTGGTAGGTGTTTGTGCAGGTATTCTGATTCGTTAAGGGGTGTTGTGTGGTCGTGTTCTCCGTGTATAATGGTTGTTGGTGCTGTTATTGTGTGTATGTGTTCGTGTATGTCGAATGCTTGTATGGCGTAGAAGCAGCCTATTATTGCTTGTGGTGCTGTGTGCTCCATTCCTACTAGCCAGTACGGTACTTTGATTTCTTTGTCGTAATGAAGTTCTTTTTCTTCGTGAATGTATGCGAGGAGTTTCTGCGCTAGTTCAGGTATTTTTACGTGCGCCCCTACCGGGTTTCTGCACGTAGCTCCTATGAGAACGAGTTGTTTTGCTTCGTATTCTAAAGCGTACTGGAGTGCTATCATGCTTCCTAGGCTGTGCCCGACGAGTATCGGTTTGTGTATGTGTAGGTGATTGAGGAGTTCGTGAACGTCTTTTGCGAGTCGTTTCATGCTGTAGTCTTGTTTGTTCTTGGGCGCGCTACTTTTTCCGTGTCCTCGCAAATCTATAGTGAGTACAGAGTGTCGTTTACTCAGTTCTTGTATGTATGGCTTCCACACTGTGTGGTTGTGTAGCCATCCATGAAGAAAAACGATTGTTGCAGCAGTATTTTTTGTGTACTCATAGCTTATGCGTACTTCGTCACTGGTTACGAATTTCATAGGGTTATTTGCAGGCTTTCTGCATATAGTTCTAGCGCGTTTCTTACGTCTTCTGGCTTGACTGTTTCTCGTAGGTGCATTCTTGCGCTTGCTTTGCTGAGGCCTATTATTCCGTTTATTATTCTTGGACTTACTTCTATGAGGAGTTCTTCTTCTGCTTCTTTGATTTTCTTTGCTGCTTCGCTCACAAGTATTTCTAGGTGTTTTGGAAACTTCACAGATTGTTTCTGTGCGTGTTTGATGTATGCTTGTGCGAAGTCTTTGTTCTTCGTTGTTTTTTTCTCGTTTTTTACGATTTTTCTTGTTATCTCTAAGAATGCTTCTTTGTCTGGTTTTCTAATAATAAATAATAGATGAAACCTACTGATGAGTGCGCTCTCAAAAGGAAGTTGTTTTTTTAGTTCAGAAATTTTTTCTCCTGTAAAGCAGTCTCCTTTCGGATTCGCTGTTGCAAGCACGCGCACGTCTGCTTCAAAGCGCTCGCTGCGACCTGCTTTATCATACGTGATAAATCCTTTCTCCATCGCGTTGTACAAGCTTGCTTGATCTTCTTTTTTTAGCAAGTTCAGCTCGTCTATGCAGCAAATTCCTTTGTGTGCTTGTACGAGCAGTCCTTTATGCACTTCTCCTTTTGCGTACGTAACTGCTAGTCCTGCGTTTGTTGTTCCGCTTCCTAGTCCCATGCTACTAATACTGGCGAGTTCTTTGCTGCTACTAAGTATCTCTGTTTTTCCTGTTCCTGGATCTCCTAGGAGGAGTATGTGTATTCTTTCTTGAGAGAAGAGTTGTAGTGCTGCTGCTTTTTTGATTGCTTCTAGGCCAAGAATGTTTGGTGCTATGAGTTGCGTGATTTCTTCGTACGCGTTCTTGCTGTACGTACTGTATGCTTGTTTGTACGCTGCTTCTTGGAGTTGTTGGTTTAGCGTTTCTTCTCCTCGTACTTCTGGATAAATCGTTTCTTCTTCTCCTATGTGAAAAGACCTTTTTTTGATGCTTGTTTGTTTTTTCTTTATTGCTTGTTGTACGCGCACTCGTTCTTTGCGCCCTGCTTGTGCTTCAAGAAGGTTTAGGAGGTGTTCTTGTTCTTCGTTTACTCCGGTAAATAGTTGTTTTATGCGCGTGAACATACGTTGTTTATGTTGTTTGAGGTTTTAAGTGTTTAGAAGAGGAGGCGTAGTACAAATACTGCGATGAAGAACACTACTGTTGCTATGATGATGTAGCTTTGTAGGTTTTGGTGAAACGCCATTTTTTGGTTGTGTTTGTGTATGCTGTAGGTTTCGTTTACGATGTCTGTTTGTGTGATGAGTCCTGAGAGTCCTTTCTTATTTACTACTGGTAGCCGGCGTACTTTCATACTTTCTATAACTCTCATTGCTTCCTCAAGAGTTGCTTCTTCACTAATGGTGGATACGCTTCTTGTCATCGCGTCTTGCGCAGCGAGTTTTTTTGGGTCTTTGTTTTCTGCTAGCACTCGTTTTATGAGGTCTCGCTCAGTTATTATTCCTACGAGTTGTTCTTTTTCTAGTACCATAACACAGCTGATGTGCTTTTCTGTCATGAGCTTAATTGCTTTTGTGAGTTTGTCGTTTGTTTGTACGCTTATCGCTCCTCTTGTCATGATGTCTTTGACTGTTTCTGCTGGCATAGCGTTCTTGTGGAGCTAAGGTTTTTTTAAGGTTTGCTTTCTTTCGCTAGTTTTAAGTACTTCTTGAAACAGTATTTCTGTATGCTTTTTAATCGAGAGGAGAGTGCTGAGAGTGCTTTAGAGCGTATTCGTGAAGGAGTAGGTGTTTTTGAGGGTGTTCTTTCTCGTAAGGAGCGGCGCTTAAGTGAGTTGTTTGTCTTGTTAAAAGAGGATATTTTGTCTTCTGATTCTTTAAGTTTAGCGCATGTTCGTGTGTTGCAAAAGCAGGTTCGTCATATTCTTAGTGTTGCTAGGGCTATTGGTTTTGTTGCTTTAGAAAACGTGTTTTTGGAGGAGCAGGAGGTTCTTGAGCAGCTTGTTGATTTGTTTGAGCAGTACCCTTCTTTGGATGTTTCCTCTAGTGCTGATGTGCAGGCTTCTTTGCAGAATCTTCGTCGTATGATTCTTTCTCAGCAAGAAATGATTTTTCGTCATAAAGAAGTTCTTTCTCAGGAAAAGCGTCGTTTGGTGCAGATTCTTCAGGAGGCTTCTTCTTTGGAGGAGGATTTGGTTAGTGAGCACCGATTAGTTCCTTCTTCTTCTCGCGTAATTCACTAAAGACTAAAAAACTCTTGCTTCTTTCCGTAGTAGTATGGTTGTCTTTGCTCACTTAGCGGATTGTCACATCGGTGCTTGGCGTGATCCTCGTATGAGTGCTCTTGCTGATGAATCGTTTGCGATGGCAATTTCTCGTTGTATTGCTGAAGAAGTGGATTTTGTTGTTATTGCTGGTGATTTGTTTCATACTGCTCTTCCTGCTATTGAGCGTTTGCGTCACGTGGTTAAGTGTTTGGAGTCTCTGAAACAAGCAGGTATTGCTGTGTACATCATTCCTGGCAGTCATGATTATAGCCCTACTGGAAAGACTATTTTGGGTGTTTTGGAGGAGGCTGGTTTGGTTGTTAATGTGTATAGAGAGTCTGTTGTTGATGACTTAATTGTTTTGGAGCCTGTTGTTGACACAAAAACTGGTGTTTCGTTAGTGGGTGTTCTTGGCCGTGCAGGGCAGCTTGATACACAGAAGTATTCTTCTCTTGATCGTTCTTCTCTTGAGAAGCTTTCTTCTCCGAAGATTTTTTTGTTTCACGCAGCTCTAAGTGACTTGGTTTCTTCTCGTCTTGCTGGTGAGAACGCAGCGAGTATTTCTTTGCTTCCTAGAGGCTTTGATTACTACGCTGGTGGTCATGTGCATATCGTTGAGGATGTTTCTTTGGATGGGTATTCTCGGGTTGTGTATCCTGGCCCTACGTTTCCTGCTTCTTTTAGTGAGTTAGAGTTGCTTGGTGGTGGAGGTTTTGTTCTTGTTCGCGAAGATTCTTTTGAGCGCGTCTCTGTGGTTCCTCGTGAGGTGTTGTGTGTTCGTCTTAGTTGCGAGGGTGTTTCTGCTTCTCAAGCTTCTGAGGTTCTTTCTGAAGAAGTAGCTTCTCTTCCTGTTACAGACGCTGTTGTTTTGGTTCGTGCTTCTGGAGTTCTTTCTTCTGGGACTACTAGCGATATTGATTTCTCCTCTGTTTTTGCGAGTGCTTATGAGCGAGGAGCGTATGCTTGTTTAAAGAACACGTTTGGTGTTTCTAGTCCTGAACTCGCTGTTGCTTCTGAGAGGGTTTCTTCTTCGTTGAGTGCTTCTGAGATCCAGCAAGAAGTGTTTTCTGAGTACGCTGATGAGCAGTTCTCAGCGAGTTTTATGAAGCAGTTGTTTTCTGCTCTATCACAAAAACAAGGTGATGGAGAAACAAAAACTGTGTATGAGCAACGAGTTTTTGCTGACGCAAAAAAGCTGTTTAGTAAAGACTAGTCGTTTCCGTTGATGTGAGCATCACTTCCTACGATTATTTGTCCTTTCGTGTTTTTTATGATGCTTGCTTCTCCTACGATGCTGTTTTCTAAGTCGCAGTTACTTATTCGTGCGTTTTCTAGTACTATGGTGTTGTAGACGGTGCTTTTGTTTAGTATTGCTTCTTCTGATACGCTGCTAAGATTTTCTATTCCTGCTCGTTCACAGAATATTTTGTTTGTTCGCAGCGTGTTTGCTAGTGTTCCGCAGTCGTACCATCCTTCTACAGGTACTACTTTTATTTCTTTGCCGTTTTTTACCATTAAGTCGAGTGCTTCTGGGAAGTTATATTCTCCTTTTGCTTTTATTTCGTGCTCGTAGAGCATGTCTATCATTGCGAACATGCTTTGATAGTCTTTTAGGTAGTATACTCCTATGTTTACGAGGTTGCTTGGTGGTTCGTCAGGTTTTTCTAGCAGTTCTGTCATGAACATGTTCTCATCATGAGCTACTACTCCGTAGTTTTGCGGGTTTTCTACTTCTTGACACCAAATTACTCCGTCTGCTTTTTCTTCAGTAATTACTTGTAAGTCTGCGTCTATGAGTGCGTCTGGGAAGATGATGAGTAGGTCTTCGTTAACGTATTCTTTGATGAGTTTGAGTGCGTGTGCTGTTCCGTTCTGTACTTCTTGGTGTACGAAGCGCAGAGGAAGTTCTGGGTACGCCTTTTTTGCCCACGTCTGTATTTGTTCTTCTAAGTGTCCTGTTATGAAAATTATCTCGCTTACTTCTAGGTTTGGTGTCTCGCGTACAGAGTCTATGATGTGTTGTACTACTGGCTTGTTTGCTATTGGTATGAGTGCTTTGTGAGTTGTGTGCGTAAGTGGTCGCATGCGAGTTCCTTTTCCTGCTATTGGGAGTACGAGTTTCATATACTAAGCAGTACATAAGAACGCCTTTATATGTGTATGCTCTTAATTGTTAATTCACTAGTACGTTTGTGCTTCTTGCCACTCATAAAGTACTCGTACGTGCTGTAGATACGGTTCTTTTTTGCTGAATGTAAACACGTTAATATCTGCTTCTGCTACGTTAATAATTGTGTCTTCTTCTCTAAAACAACAGTATGTAAGAAGTGTTTCTGGGTGGAGGTGTATTTCGTATGTATTAATTATTCCAAGAAACCCTATTTCTTCTCGAAGAGCTGCTTTGTTGTATGTATAATCTTTTTTGTGTGCTTGTACAGTTCTTATTCTTGGTTTCTCATCGTCTAATACAGGACTTATTACTTCTTTTGTCACGGAGTAATTTTTTGGGAAAAGCATTCTTGTAAGGATTGTTTCTAGTTCTATTTGTTCTTGTTTATTCTTAGAAAAAGACGTGTTGTTCTGTAAATAAATATCGTATTCTTTGTTCTGAAACACTCTCGTATGTATGTTAGGAACTGCGTATATGCAGTTATCGATGAGTTCAGGAGCATTCATTATGAAGTGAATACATGCTTAGTGTATAAATGTTTTTCTTATACCAGTATTAGTTGTTCGTCTTTGATGGTGTTCGCTTTGCGCTTACTCATTACCCAGAGATTGCTTTGCGAGTTGCTGAGCCTAAGCAGTTGGGTGTAGTTTGTTATGGGCACACTTATTTGTACAAACAAGAAGTAGTTGGTGTTTGTTTGTTACTTAATCCTGGCTCTATACTGAGAAATAATGGTCCTGCGCAGTTTGTTGTTTACGATACAGAATCTAAAGAAGTATTTGTTTACGCACTCTTCCTAGGTGACTAAAAAACACGAAGTATTTGTTTTGTGCTCGCCTAAACTGTTGTTACGTCTCCTACTCGCATAATCTGTACTTGTGCGTCTGTAGTCTTTTCTACTAGTTGCTTAAACGCTTGTGTGTCTGCTTGTATTGTTGGAAACGTGTCGTAGTGCATGGGAATAACGATTCTTGGTTTTACAAAAGCAACTGCTTGTGCTGCTTGATAGATGTCCATAGTAAAGTTTCCTCCTACGCAGACAAGCATAACGTCTGGTTTGTGTAGTTCTCCTATGAGTTTCATATCTGAGAATAATCCTGTGTCTCCTGTGTGATACACTGTTTTTCCTTCTTGTTTTAGGATTGCTCCTGTTGGGTTTGCTGTGTGAAGGGCTTGTACAAAGCTGATTTCAAAGCCTGCGTTCGTTGATGGTCCTCCGATATTCATGCCTATTTGTTTTTTTGCTGGCTTAATAGTTTCTGGAGTTCCTATAACTGGTATGTTGTGTTTGTTTGCGAACTCGAAGGCTCCTTCGTGATGGTCGAAGTGGTCGTGGGTGATGATGATTGCTTGAGGAATTGTTTGTACAGGAAATTTTTTTATCCACGGATCAATAAGTACGTTGTTTATGCGAAAGCCTGCGTGTCCAAGAAATTCAATTTCCATACAGTAAGTACTACCTATGTATTTATGTATTAATAGCTTTTTTTTCCGGAACATTTCCGGTTTTGTTTGCGTCACTGTTTTTAAGAGTGCTTCATGTATTCTTTTGATGGAGTCAGTGAGCTATATATACAAGCAGCCCCATTCTTCTCTCATGGACTCTGTCATTTCTTCTTTTACCGAAGTATTTAACAAAACAACTCTTTCTTCTTTTGAGCGCTCACACGCATTAGCAGTTGCTAATCATTTATCTTTTGTTGTTGAAAACCAAGAAGTTCCTGCTGCTCTTCTTGCTGCTGCTTTGTTTCATGACATTGATAGAAGCGTTCCTGTTTCTGTACAGACAAAAAACTGCTCTGATGATGAGTACGCGCAAAGAAAACTACTTCACGCAGCAAGATCTGCTTATGTAGCAACTAAGCTACTGCGTTTTCTTGACGAGTCTCTTCTTGATGATATATTCTTCTTAATTTCTCGTCACGAAACAGGAGGAGATACGGAAACCAGAGGAGACTTACTTTTTGATTTTGATACGTACACAAAAACGTATAACTTACACGAAGCAGCTAATTCGTTGTACTGGGCTGATAAACTAGCGTTTTTTTCTCAATCCATTCATGAATACGCTCAGAGAGAAAGAAGTGTTGTTGAAAGAAAAATTCGTTACTCCCTACAACACCTCCCAAGAAAAGTTCTTAACAAGATACTCTCGTTTACGTACCCAGAAGAGATCTCTTCGTTTATTAAAGAAGAAATAGCAGGTATTTCTAAGAGGATTCGTCAAGCTACGCGAGCAGTTATTCTTTGCGGAGAAGAAGTTCTTCTTATCAAACACAAAGGAGCCGATTACTGGAACTTACCAGGAGGAGGTCTTGAAGAAGGAGAGCTTGTTCAAGAAGCAATCGTTCGTGAACTACACGAAGAACTAGGACTACAGCCTGATGACTACGAAGTTCTTGGTATGGGAGAAAAAGAGGTTTTTGAGCCGGCAAGACCAATAAATGGTTGGCACGGTCAAGAAAACCAGTTAGTAGTTGTTCGGCTAAACCCTCAAGCAAGAGTAGTTGTTGACGGAGAAGAAGTTACTGAGTACAAACTCGGCTCCCTTGACGAAATGGTCTTTATTAACTTACGAGAAGCAGCGAAGAGATCAGTAAAGCAGTTTACGAAATAATTTATATACTTGTTTACACGAAATTCGTGTGTGGCAGTTCAGCAAGGATATGTTTCTCAAGGAGGTTTTTTAGATACAAAAACATCTTTGGAGACCATCTCTTCTGTTCTTGAAGAAACTTCTCGTTTACCTTCTTCGTATGTTTTTATTCGCGCTAACAATCAATCTGTTGATGAAACGTTTTCTATAAGTAAAACATATGTTGATGCTTGCTTGGACTTTGATAAAGAAAAGCTTCGAGTAAAAATTCCTGCTAGAATAGCAGAGATACCTAAACCAACAAAGAATTATTTCTTCAAGCAAGAAACACCTCATAAATCACTTGACACGTTTAGAGAATTGTTTAATCAAGATTTTTTGTTTACAAAAGAGCCTTCAAAAAACCCTTCTATTCCTAAACAAGTAGGCTTTCATGTATACACAGCTCCTTTTTCTGCTTCTCCTCGCTTAAGAAATGGCTCCCTTCAAAAACTACTTTTTTCTGATAACCCCTCTATTATGGACGAAGACTACGACTCCGTCTCTTACGATCATCAATCGTTTTTAGGAGTTATTGATTTGATGGACACGTTTATTAGTAGAGATGATAAGCAATACGGTGCTTGTTTGCGAAGAAAAAAAGGAGAGGCATTTATGCTCAAAAAATCTTTTACTAATGTAGTAAGTGATAAACCAGGAGTTTCTGTTCTTACCACTTCCCCCCTGCTATACACTGCTGATTCAAAGTACTCGTTGTTCTCTGAAGAGGCTGCTGCTGTAAGCATATACCTAGGTGTAGATCCTGCTTTTTCTATTCAAATAGCTTCTATTAATTTATTTTCTGCTCTTCTTTACGAGGCTTCTTCAGAAGTTTATGCTGAGAAACTACTTAGTGACTTGTTTTATCACGCAAATAAATCAACAAACGTTGATGTTCTCAAAGGCTCTCGTAAAGCTCTTGAGTTGTCTATTCATTTGTATGAGCACCGAAAAAATTCTTCTTTCAACTAGTATTTCTTCGTTTTTTCTTCAGTAACTTATTTGAAGCTTGTTTTCGTATTTGTTTGTATGAAACAACGAGTTCCTGTTTATGAACAATCACTTCCTTTGTACATCCGCGCTCCTGGTTTTGATAAGAAACCGTTGTCTTGTCCTGGTTTGTATCGTTCTTCTCAAAACAATTCTTCGCTACGAGTACTTAATAAGCAAGTGTACTGGGTTGTTCATCGTTAATACGTTTCTTTCTTAAGCAAACAAGCAGTTAGTGTATAGTTACTTTATCTGCTAAGTAGTACGGTAGAATTCTACGTATGCTTTCATAAATTTCTTTATCTAACCAAGCATAAGCTATTTTTTTCCTGTTCTTTTTTGTAATAACAACCTTATTTTTTTTGATTATTACTGTTTGGATTTCTGAAAATAACACGTCTCGAATACCTATAGCGAAGAGTTCTGAAATAGTTGCTTGTTTAAGAAATCGTTCTCCTTTTTCTATGAGCTCTCCTCGATTATAAAAAAAATTTGTTGACGCGTAATCAACGCCTGAAACAATAGTGTTTCCTCCTGAAAGAGGTATTTGAACAAGAAGTATTCGGCAGTTCGTGATAATCATTGAGTTTTCAGGAATACGAGATTTTCCTGATCCAAGAGTTTCTTTTCCTACAACTTCAAACACTCCTAAAAAACTTGCTGCTACTTTCATAACTCCAAAAACAGCTCCTGCTACTTGTTCTCCTTCTCGTGGTTTCATCTCGCGTTCAACTACTGATTTGTCTATCTCAGATGAAACACTTGCTTGTTGTACGCGCACAAGCTCCACCCAACTAAGCAATCCCATCACGCTAAAAACAACGATAATACTTACTAATAAGAACCAAGGAATTCCTACAAGACCAAAAAAGGTTGTTATAGTAATTGCTGGTGGAAGGTTTTTTATTAAAGAAATCTTTTTTTGGACTACCGTAAATGCTTGCTGTACTTCTGCTACTTCTCCATAAGGGAGTTTCTTAACCCAAGAATATCGCAGGTATGAAAACACTATTTGTATACAATGAAAAAAAACCATTGTCCATAATAAGTACGGAAGGTACGTTGAATCAATAGGAAGGTTTTGTATGCTAAGACGAGTTATTTCTTCAAAGAACAGAATAAACGCAGTGCTTACAGTTAGTGCGCTAAAGAAAAAACTTGTTACTGAACGAATAAAATCGTAGTATTCACTTGTTTGAATAATGCGTCTATACGCTTCTTCTTCCTGGGTGTTTTGCGAGGTTAGTTTCTTAAGTTCTTTAATAGTAAATACGCTTATTATCGCTGTAGAAACGAGTCCTCCACTTACTATTAACAGCGTGATTCCTATTGGCAAGCCTATATACACTAATAGTGCTCCAAAAAGCAGTATTCCCAGCGCGTTTTTGAGGGCTGCGTATAAACGAAGACTTCCTTGTATAACTGTTGCTTGTTGTTTTAGTGTTGTTAGTGTTGAAGAAGAGTCAAACGGGTTAGGTATGAATCCTTTCATAAACAAACTTTTGCGTTCTTCGTTATATAAGTGTGCCGTTACTACTAGTTATTGTTTTTTTTGTTTCTTCGCGTAACTAATAAAAAGCTCCTCTCTTTCTTAGTTGTTATGTCTTTACGCCTCTTTAATACTCTCTCACAAAAAAAGGAGGAGTTCACTCCTCTTAGTGACGTTGTTCGTGTGTATTCGTGCGGCCCTACTGTGTATCATTACGCTCACTTAGGTAATTTGCGTTCGTATGTGTTCATGGATGTTCTTCATCGTACTCTTGGCTATGTTGGTTACGACGTTACTTTGGTTGTTAACATCACTGACGTTGGTCATTTGGTTAGTGATGCTGATGAGGGTGAGGATAAGATGGAGAAGGGTGCTGCTCGTGAGGGTAAGTCTGTCTGGGAGGTTGCTGAGTATTACACTGATGCTTTTATGAAAGATATTGTTCACCTAAACATTAAGCAGCCTACTAAGTGGACGAGAGCTACTGATTACATTCAAGAACAAATCGATTTAGTTCAGCAAATCGTTGATAATGGTTACACCTACCGGACAAGTGACGGTATTTACTTTGATACGTCAAAGCTTCCTAACTACGGTGAATTAATTCCTGGTTTTAAACCTGAAAACCTTCAGGCTGGTAAGCGTGTTGATATGGGTGAGAAGAAGAACTCTACTGATTTTGCTTTGTGGAAGTTTAGTCCTTCTGATGAGAAAAGACAGATGGAGTGGGACTCTCCTTGGGGTGTTGGTTTTCCTGGTTGGCATATCGAGTGTACTGCTATGGGTTGCTGTGAACTTGGAGAAACCTTTGATATCCATACAGGAGGTGTTGATCACATATCGATTCATCACACAAACGAGATTGCTCAAGCAAGAGGTGCTTTTGGTTGTAACCACGCTCAGTTCTGGCTTCATAACGAGTTTCTTGTTGATAAGGGTGGTAAGATGTCTAAGAGTAAAGGAGATTTTCTTCGTTTACAAACAATTATTGATGAGGGTTATGACGCTCTTGATTACCGCTACCTTTGCTTACTCACTCATTACCGAAAACCTCTTATGTTCTCCTACGAGGCTCTTGACGCAGCAAGAAGTGCTCGTCTGCGATTAACTAACGCGGTTATTGATCTTAAGGAGAGCGTTTCTGCTGGTGGGATGAGTGAGCAAAGAATGAAGTTTCAAAAGAAGTTCACGCAAGCACTCTATGATGATATAAACACTTCTCAGGCTCTCGCAGTTGTTTTTGAGCTGCTCAGAAGTGATTTATCAAGAGAGCAGCAACTCTCGCTTATTCTTGATTGGGAGCAAGTACTTGGTCTGAACTTGCACAAAGCAGCAAGAGAAGTAATTAGTATTCCTCAAGAAGTTCAAGAACTCGTTGATAAGCGTGAGGAAGCAAGAAAGAACAAGGATTTTTCAGAAGCAGATCGCCTGCGAGAAGAAATTAGTAAACGAGGCTTTGTTGTTGATGATACTAACGAAGGTCCATCCCTATCTCGACACGTTTAACATACTCGTTCGTGACTGCTTGGATGATTCCGTGCTGCCACGCGTATTGCGGATTTGTTCTTTTGTGATGCGTACAAGCAAGCTCTACTTCTTGTTGTAATTGTGAATATTCTTTGTGTAGCTGTGTAAGAAGTCCTTGAAGTCGTGGCCACGCATAGTTTAGGTGTCGTTGATACGCTTGTATGCGCGCGTTTGTTATGCACAGGCCTGTGTGTTGGGTTACTAAATCATTTATGAGTTCTGTATCTGCGAGTAATTGTTCTAGTGTTTCTTCTGTAAGAAGATATTGTAGGCCTTCTTGTTGGGTGTTTAGGCTGATTTGTTCTCCATGGATAAAGAGGTCACTTCTTGCTGGCCGAGCACCGTTATTCTCAACAAGGTACGTGTTTGGACTAATCATGAATCGAGCGTCTTTGCCGTATCGTTGTAGTTGTTGTAAAGCAGTTGTTTTCATGTTGTTATTTCGTACTCCTTAGGTGTTTTCATGCGTGAGAACATCTCATCCAGGGTGATATTAAATAGCTCTATTTGTGCATACGGAGAACCTGCTTCTTTTTTAGGAGGTTTTTCACTTTTAAGATAATTACGTATAAGCGGCTTGTCAGGATGAGGTATTGTGTCTCTGAGCTCGTATGCGTATTGCAAGGCATTAGCAGGTTTTCTGTTTTGCATATACCGAATTACGTCTTTGCGTGAAAGAATGTTAGGAAGTTTGAGAAGTTTATTTTGTATGCTGGCTATTAGCTCTAAGCGGTACTCGTAGCGTTCACGAATATTTTTTGGAGGTGATGGCAACCTATTACTTGAAAGTCTGGGCCTAACTAACAAGCATTCTCCAACTCGCTTTGAATATAGGTTTTCTGTGTAGAAGTGTTTTTCAAGTGTTTTTCGTGCGCGATAAAGTTGTTTTCCAATAAGGATTACTCGTGAGCCAATAGTCTCTGCAGGAAACGGGTGAAGATCAATGATTTGTTGCTTGGCTTTTTGTGAAATCTTTGCTTCTATCCTGTCTTTAGACCCTCTAACTCTTTGCCGGCCTGTGTATAGAGTCGAATTAGCCCAAGGGAATAACAATCCTTTCTTCTTCTTTTCTTTTTCTTTCTTCTTAATAATTCGTTCTTCAATATCGCGTTTTTGCAATAGTATTTCTTCTTCACTTAACACATATATGTCGCGATCAAAGATTTGTTGTGAATAATTAGGACCTGCATCTTCAAGACGTCTGCTTGTAGCGATGTACATCTGAGCAATTTCTGAGAGAGTAAGATATGGAGCTGGTTCTTCAAGACTAACTAAGTCCATGCCGTCATTCCATCTTTGAAGCAGTTGAAGGTCGTGAACGAAGTAGTTCAGCGCCATTCGAGAAATTCTCATAGCAAAAAGAAAGGCGTCTATAAATATAAACGTTTAGCAGGTGTTTAAGCTTCTTGTAATTGTTAGGTGCTTTTCAGCCCTCCTCCTAGTAAAAACTGTTGAGCTTTTTTGGCTGTATTTTACACTAGCAGTTTCTTGCAGCTGCTCGTATCTCTTCTTCGGTGTTTATTCCTGTGGGTAGTACTTGTGCTTGTCCTCCTGGGCAGATGAGTATTACGGGTGTTTCTAGTACTTTCATTACGCCTGTGCTAAATGCTCGTATGAGTTTTGTGTTAAAATCAGGGTCTGCTGCTGTGTATGCTCCAGAAAAATTGTTTTTTTCTGCAAACGTGATGACGTCTTGGGTTGTTTCTGCTGGGTCAACTCCTACTGCTATGTATGCGTAGCCTGTTTGTGCAAGTATTCGTTGTTGTTCTACGCAACTATTACACCAAGTAGCGAATGGTTGTAGCAACAGTGTGTGTGCTTGGTAGTCGTTTATGCGAAATTCTTTTTGTGTAAATGCGTTGGTTAGGGTGTAGGTCTTGTATTCTGTGTTTGTTGTTTGACTTGCGATATTGGTTATTGGGTTGACTACTTCTTTGTTTGCTTCCTCGCAAGCAACAAATAGTACTATGATGAATAATAGAAGTATCCATGTGTGTTTCATGTGTTCTTTACGGTTCTTTTGCTTTATAAGAATATCCAGTATAGCAGGAGTTCTCCTGCGTTTCCTAGTGCGTGGATGATGAATGGTCCAAGTAAGCTTTTTGTTCGGTAATACACCCAGCAAGCTATGGTTGCTAAGACAGCTACGTACAGTAGCATTGGCACGTTTTTTATTCCTGCGTAGAAGAGTCCTGCGTGTAGCGCTACTTCACAAACAACAGTAACGAGGATGGGTATCCAGGGTTTTGTTGTGTAGCGAGTTAGTGTTGTTTGTAGTGCTCCTCGAAACAGGAGTTCTTCTGCGAGTGGTCCGAGTATTCCCCAGGTAAACAAGAAACCTATAGCGACTAAGAGAGTTGGGTTTGTTGGTACGTTGTACGCTGCGAAGAGTCCTTCTTGGTTGTCTACAAAGAAGAGTGTTATTGCTGCAAGCACTCCTATTGCTGTGCTTGTTAGTAACAACTGTTTTTTGTATACAAAACCCCATTCTCGTAGGGGTTCTAGTTGCGCAAGAAAGTATAGCATGACTAAAACGAGCAGTATGCCGTGCGTGAATATTGTTCGTAGCCACGGGTTATCTTCGTAGAGTGCTTCTCCAAAGAGGGTGAGTCCTAGTTGTGCGAAGAGTTCTTGAATGAGAGGGATGAATAAGAGGAGTAGGAGTATGGAAGTAACGATTTTTGTTATGCGTAAAGAGTTCATACACTTCTTTTTTTGTGTACTTATTTATTAGGTTTCACGCTAAGACCCCCTAGGTATGCTAGGTATGCTGGTACGAGAGGAAACACGCATGGGCTGAGAAACGTTACTGTTCCTGCAATGAATGAAACAAGTATTCCTACTCCTTGGTTGGCTAGTGCTGAGTCGATGTTCACAAACAAATTACTTGCCGCGGTGAATTCTGCTAGGTGCAGCATTCCGTTACTTAGGATGAGCACTCCAAGAAGAATGAGAAGCACTCCAAAGACTATCTGTACTGCTCGTAAGTGCTTGTTGAATTTGCGTAGCGTATCCGTAAATGCGTCAGCAAGCACTCCTACGAGGATGAAGGGAACGCCTATTCCTAGGCTGTACGCGAGTAGTAGCCAGAAAGCACTTGCAGGACTTATTGCTGCTAGGGTGAGTATTGCTCCTAGTATTGCTCCTATGCACGGACTCCACCCTGCTGCGAACGCTACTCCAAATAAGAAGCTGCTTATGTACGCGTATTTGCTTTTTGTTGCTTGTACTCGTCGTTCTTGTTGTAGAAACGGTATGCGTAGTAGTCCTGTTAGGTACGCTCCAAACACGATAATAATAATTCCTCCTACGTAAGCAAGATATTGTTGTGCTTGTATGGAAGCACTCGCAAACGCTGTTTGTAAGAGAATAGCTGCGAGTACGAAGATGAGTGTGAATCCAGAAACGAAGAGGATGCTGTGTAAGACGAGTTTGTGACGCATAAACACGGTAGGGAGTGCTTGTTTTAAAAACTCGTTGTTTAAGCACTGGACATTCTCAACTAAAGCTTATAAGCACGCACTCTTCTTATTGTTTCATGGCCCAGCGTATGCAGTCTCCTAGCAGTATTAATATGTATCGGCAGTGTCCTCGTAAATACTATTATCGTTATATCAAGAAACTTCCTACAAAACCGTCTATTCATCTCGTAAGAGGTACGGTTGCTCATAGCGCTCTTGAGTATTTCTTCTCTGAGCCTATCGTTGAGGTGGGTGATTGGAGAACGAACTTGCAACGACACATCCTTGTTCTTCTTGAGCGTTTCTGGAGTGAGTCTGAGGAAGAATTTAGTAAGCTTGAGGAGACTCCTGAGGAGCTTGAGATGTACAAGGTAGAAACGAAGCAGATGCTTCTTCGGTGGGTTCTTGAGTTCTCAGAGCGAGTAGCTTCTCGTATGAGTAAGGGCGAGAGTTTTGAGGAGGCTTTTGGCGCTCTTAGCCCGCAGCAAGAAGCAAAGTACGTTGATGAAGAACTGCAAGTGATGGGGTATATTGATGCAATTGAAACCGTTGATGACCAAGTGCGTCTTATTGATTACAAAACCTCAAAAAAAGCAGAGATTACTAGCGAGTACCGTTTACAGCTAGGCATTTATGCTCTTATGTATCTTCGTAAGCACGATACTGTTCCTGACAAAGTAGGTATAGAGTTTTTGCGTCATGGAGGAGAGTACATGAGTGTTAATGATGAATTACTCTTGGATGCGCAGTTTGAGATAGAGCAGATTCATATGGTCACAAAAACTAGTGATATCGCTTATTACCCTAAAAACGTTACTCCTCTGTGTAACTGGTGCGATTTTTACGAGGTGTGTTTTGCGAAATGAAACTTATTAATTCTTCTTGTGTTCCTTCGTTGTTTGTGCGCGCGCACCAAAACATCTCTTCTACTGATGACTTGTTTGTTGAGACGAACTATGATTTGTGGATGCATGAGAATAAGCCTGTTCACGTGAGTAAACGACACTTTTTTGAAAGCCCGTTCTCCTTTCAGCATAGTTATGAAGTTATTGAAGCACTCTATTTTACTGATACTCGCTCGTTATTCATTAATCCTGTGTTCATAAACGCTCCTGCACGCGCGTATCAAGGAATTTCTTCTTCTCACACTCCTACAAGCAGACTCTCTAGAGACCTTAACATCCCTGTAGCTAACCTATCCTTCGTTCACGAGCCTGTGAGTGGTTTGTGGTTGTTTGAGCATACACGAACACCTCCTGCTACGCATACGTTTCTCATAAATTATTCTTCTGTTTGCTCATTTGTAGCACGAAACGCCGTCGATACGTTTAAATACTGACTTTTGCCAAACGGTTGTATGTTACGAGACGCGATTAACTTCATGATTAACTTAGGAGTTTATGATGTTGTTTTGCCGTGGCTTCTTGTGTTTACTATTATGTTTGCTTTGTTAGAGAAAACTAAGGTGTTAGGGGTTGAGGATGGTCATTCTAAGAAGAACTTAAACGCTATGGTGGCGTTAGTAACGGGTTTTATTGTTGTTGCGAGCACTGAGCTTGTTCGTGTGATTAATACTGTTCTTGCAAACGTAGTCTTATTGCTGTTACTTTCTGTTATGTTCTTACTTCTTGTTGGAAGCTTTGGTCGTGATGAAGAAGCGCAACTTAATGATAGTTGGAAGAAAGCCCTTACTGGACTCATGTTTATTGGTATCATAGTGGTTTTCTTATTTGCTCTTGGCTGGCTTGAGGGGCTTTGGAGTCTTGCTTCACGAGGTATTGACGGTACCGTTGCTGCTACTGTGTTGCTTATTGCTTTGCTTGTTGGTGGCATGGCGTGGGTTGTTGGAGGAAATAATAAAGGTAATAAAGGAGGAGATTCTAAGAAGTAGCAATGACAACGTTTATTGATTTAATCTACAATCTTGAGTACCTAGGAGTCTCTGATGTTATTTTGCCGTTCTTCTTAGTGTTTACTATCGTTTTTGCTGTTATGCAGAAAAGCAAGATTCTTGGTACAAACGAGGATGTTAAGCGCTACAACGTCATCTTAAGTCTTGCTATGGCTTTTGCGGTTGTTATTCCTCACATCCTAGGAACGTACCCTCCAGGTATGAACGCGGTTATTATCATTAACTCTGCTCTTCCACAAGTAAGCGTGTTCTTAATAGCAATTGTTATGCTTTTACTTATGCTTGGAGCCTTTGGTCTACGCTGGCCTGGCTCTGATGTAGAAAAAAATGGAGGAGGAATTATTGTTATCGCAAGTCTTCTTATCGTTATTTACATCTTTGCTACCTCTGCTGGTCTTATCGGTGGAGGGCAATTCCCTTGGTGGCTATGGTTCTTAACAGATCCACAAACCCAGACGATGCTTATCACTATTCTCGTCTTTGGAGTTGTTGTGTGGTTAATTACTCGTGATGAGAATAAGAATAAGGATCCTGTAACTGCATTTATTCCTAAAGACATTCGTGATAACGACAAATGAGCACGGTAACTCTTGACTACGGCGTTCTTGGACAACTCTCCTCGTTTCTTTTATGGTTACTTGTCTTTTTTGTTACGTATGGTCTTCTTAAACTCGCTGATCCCTTTAAGCTTGGTAAAGAGGGAAAAATGTATGGCTTGCTTGCGCTTGTCATTTCAGGATTATTAATGCTAAGTAACGTCTTTACTACGATGCTCTCGTTTAGTCTTCCTTGGCTAGCAGTTCTTGTCTTCATTATTTTCTTCTTCTTGTTTTTTGCAAAGATTTCTGGAGGAGATATCGGTGGTGGCGGTAGTGATGATGGCGGTGCTGCTAAAGGAATTTTTATTAGTTTAGTAGTGATTATTTTCTTGTTTGGTCTCTCAGCAGCTATTGGTGACACAGTCCTTGACGCTCGTAGCGGCTCGTTATCAGAGGACGTTCCTGAAGACACGTTTGTTCCTGCTAGTGACTCACAAGCAACTCCTGGTAGTGTGAACACGTCTGATAGAGTAGTTAATATTGCTAACACAATCTTTCATCCTAACGTTTTAGGAATGTTCTTTGTTTTACTCATTGCTATGGCTGCTCTGCTTTTAATAACAAAATAAAGGTTTTATGATAATCGTTTCGTGATTTCGTCAAGTTGCTTAACGTTATCCGTGAATGTAGGAAGGACTTTGCTAAAGACTTTCTCCATTGCTTTAATCTCCGCACCTACTTCTAAAATGTTTTTGTCGTAATCCTCAATTTTTCCTATAAGTGCTGCGTGTAACTTATCAAAACGGTCTTTTACGTCCTCAAACTGCTGGCTAAGAATGGTTATTCGTTGCTCGCTGCGGTTCTTCCACTCAACAATCTTTCTGATATCCTCTTCTATGTATTGCCAGCGCTCCTCAATAATTGCTTCTACGTACTCCTCTGTGCTGATATCATTTGTTGGTTCTTGTACTCGTTGCGTATTCACACTAGGTTGTGTGGGGGGTTGTTGAGTAGCAGGAGGTGCTGGTTCTTGTGCTGGTCTCTCACCGCCGCCCATAGGAGGGGGTGGAGGAGGAAGATTAGAAGGTTCTTGTGCCAATAAATTACTCACCTACACCTTTTCTTGCTGCGGTTCTTTTTAAAGGTTTAGTTGTTTTTCAACGAGTCGACGAGCTTCTTCTTGCGTTAAGTACTGCATGGGATGAAAAAGCTCTAAGTACTTCTTAATGATAAGTACGTCTTCTCGAGAAGCAGCTTTCTTTACTTGCTCAAGAAACCTGTCTAGTTTGTCATCAATATCTGCAAGCATTCGGTGTAGCTCAACGATTTCTTCATCAATTCCTTTTACTTCTTCTCGTAACTCCTTTTCTGTGTCTAGATAGTTCTCATCAAGCAATTGTCCTTTACGCCTAAGAGTGGTGTAGCGCTCCTCAAGTACTCGTAAGCGTCGTTGTAAGTCAGTCATTGCTCGCGCAGTGCTTGTCTGGGTGTTTTCAGGAGGAGTTTTTTGTGCCATAAGGTTTTTATACGCTTGTGTTGCTATGTTTATGAATGCACGCGTTTTTATACGTTGCGCAATCAATGGGTGAGCAATGAGCACAGGATTTTCCTACGAAGTACTCCATCAAGGAGAAGAAACTATTTTGTTAGTTGATGCTGAGAAGGCACTTATTGTTCCTAGTATTGAGGATAACGCTTTGGTTATGGAAGAAGCAGTTTCTCAGCTTGTGGAGAACCGCGTCGTTACGAAAATCGTGTATGTTCAGCGACAAGATTACGAGTACGACTACGACCAGACGCAACTCTTAGCAGAAGTTGCTCGCGTGTATCGCTCCTTAGTGCATGATAAATCGCTTTCTTTAGCTTCTTTGTCGGTGGATGGTATTTCTTCAGAAGTCGTGAATACTCGTTACACGTTTCTTAACCAATTAGTTCAAGGCACGCTCAAGGCGGACCCTATCAGCGCGTACTTGCTTGCTAAGCGTGAGCTGCGCAAATCAAGTATTAACAAGGATAAAAGCATTAGTGATTCTGAAGAAGCTGGTTGGGATGCGTATATGAGCGCGTTAAAAAAAGTCGTTTCTCTTATTGAAAAGACTTCGTTGTATCAGAAGCTAGAGGGTCTTATTGAGGGAACTGCTATTCATGAACGAACGTATTATCGTAAGGTGTTCTTTGCGCAGATAAAACCTGATTTTATGTTTACGAAGGTTCTTACGCAGTACCCTAAGGGTGCTGAGGAGATTGATAGTTATTCTATTGGGGATACTGAAGTAACGATTTTTCGTCTTCCTGATACCGTTCATTACTTGTATCACTTAACTCCTCCTGAGTTTAAGCTCTCTGATGATCAGTACGAGCTCTTAGAGACTGCGCGAAGAATTCTTAGTGATCATAAACCTACAGAGGATGATTTTGTTAATCCTTCTCGTATGAGAAGCGTGTTTAGTAACGTTGGTCGTGACTTACTTGAGGAGCTTGCTGTTAAGCAAGAAGTTACTCTTAGTGAGTCTGAGCTTGAGAAACTCACTGACATCCTTATTCGTTACACCGTGGGTTTTGGTCTTATTGAGGTGTTGCTTTCTGATGAGCACATCCAGGACGTTACTATTAACAGCCCTACTGGTCGCATGCCTATCTTCTTGGTTCATAGTAAGTACGAGGATTGTAAGACGAACATCATCCCTACGATTCCTGAGGTTGAGAGCTGGGCTTCTAAGCTGCGTATGATTAGTGGTCGTCCTCTTGATGAGGCTAATCCTATCTTGGATGCGGACATTACTATTCCTGGTGTTGCTAGTGCTCGTGTAGGTGCTATTGGTCGTCCTCTTGATAATTCTGGTTTGGCGTTTGCGTTTCGTAGGCATCGTGATAAGCCGTGGACGTTGGCGTTGTTTGTGAAGAACCGCATGATTACTTCGTTAGCTGCTGGTCTCTTAAGTTTCTTAATTGATGGTAACCGTACGTTCTTAGTCGCGGGTACTCGTAGCGCTGGTAAGAGTAGTTTGTTAGGAGGGTTTTTAGTTGAGATTATGCGTAAGTACCGCATCATTACTATTGAGGATACTCTTGAGCTTCCTGTGTATCAACTTCAAGACCTTGGCTATAATATTCAGAGTTTGAAGGTTGGTAGCGCTCTTGCGGGTAGTGCGAATGAGGTTTCTGCTGCTGATGGTATCCGCACGACTCTTCGTCTTGGAGACAGCTGTTTAATTGTGGGCGAGGTTCGTAGTACCGAGGCGCGAGCACTCTATGAGGCTATGCGGGTGGGTGCTTTGGCTAATGTCGTTGCAGGTACTATTCACGGGGATAGCCCGTACGGAGTTTTTGATAGAGTAGTTAATGATTTAGAAGTTCCTCGTACGTCCTTTAAAGCAACAGATATTATTGTTGTTGCTAATCCTGTTCGTAGCGCTGACGGGCTTTCTCGCGTTCGTCGAGTAACTGAGATCGCTGAGGTTCGTAAGCACTGGGAGGATGATCCTCTCGTGGAGGGAGGTTTTGTTTCGTTAATGAAGTACAACCCTGTTTCTGACGAGCTAGAACCTACTGACGCGCTTATTAATGGTGAGAGTGAGATTATTAAGAGCATCGCTGGTCGCGTGAAGCAATGGAGTGGTTCTTGGGAGGCTGTCTGGGCGGATATTTTGTTGCGCGCAAAAGCAAAGCAGGTGCTTGTTGATGCTGCTGTTAAGCTTGGTGATGATCGTCTCTTAGAGGCGGAGTTTGTTATTCAGGCTAATGATGCATACCACAAAATCGCTGAGCGTATTCGCTCTAAGGGCGGTTATGATGAGGAGGAGATAATTCGTGAGTTTTCCATCTGGATCCAACGAAACACAAATCTCTGATTTACGTGAGCAAGTGCGTGCTCGTCTTGAGCAAGAACTTTCTTCTGCTAAGCCTAGTTCTACTCAGAGCAGGGATTACCACACGTTTCGTGAAGATAACTTGTTGGCGAGTAGTTCGTTGTATGAGAAAGCAGCGGTTTTTGCTGGTAGTATCGTTCAGGTAAGTGCTGGTTCTCGCGAGGCTTCTTTGCAGCGTGATTTAGAAACGGCTCATCTTGCTTGTAAACCTGGTGATGTCTTGGCACTGAGTATTCTTGCTCCGTTTTTTTCTTTTGTTGTCTTACTTATTCTTACCGTTATTCTTCCGTTTGTGTTTACGGGCGCTATTTCTTTGTACTTCTTTGTTTTTAGTGTTGTTTTGGCTTCTATGCTGTACGTTCCTCTTAATAACATGCCTGCGTTTCTTGCTCAGAAACACCGACAAGCTGCTAGTAACCAAATGGTTCTTGCAGTGTTTTATTTGGTTACGTTCATGCGCCACACGCCTAATCTTGAGCGCGCGGTGCAGTTTGCTTCTGAGCACATTAGTCCTCCTCTAAGTCTTGATTTGAAGAAGGTGTTGTGGAATGTTGAGACTGAGCGTTTCCAGACTATTTCTGAGAGCTTGGAGGATTACTTGTTTGATTGGCGTGATGATGCTCGCGAGTTTATTGAGGCTATTCATCTTGTTCAGAGTAGTTTGTTTGAGTCCGGTAACGATCGTCGCTTATCAAGTTTGGATAAGGCCCTTGATGTTATGCTTGAGGAGACGTATGAGAAGATGCTTCATTACGCTCAGGACTTAAAGAGTCCTATGACGATGCTTCACATGCTTGGTATTATCTTGCCTATTCTTGGATTAGTTATTTTACCTCTTGCAGTATCGTTTTTTGATACTCATTGGACGGTTATTGCGAGTATGTATAACGTTCTTCTTCCTCTGGGAGTGTATTATTTGGGTAAGCGTATATTGAATACTCGTCCTACGGGTTATGGGGAGTCACAAACGGATGTGCAGGTTACTCAGGAGATGCGGGATGCTCGTTTCTTAGCGATTTCTTTGTCTGTTGTGTTGTTGCTTATTGGTTTTTCTCCGTTGATTATTCATGCTATTAATCCTGGTTTTGAGTTAACGGTTGGTTCTTTTGAGCTTATGGGGTATCAACAAACTCCTGATGGTCTTCGTGGCCCGTATGGTCTTGGTGCTGGTTTGTTGAGTTTGTTTGTTACTCTTGGTGCTGGTCTTGGTGCTGGGATGTATTATTTTACTAAGGTAAAGGATGCTATTAAGGTTCGTCAAAAAACGAAGGCTTTAGAGCTTGAGTTTGCTTCTGCGTTGTTTCAACTGGGTAACCGTATTGGTGATGACGTTCCTGTTGAGTTAGCGTTTGGCAGGGTTGCTGAGGTGATGGAGGGTACTCGTAGTGGGGAGTTCTTTGCTCGTGTTGCTACGAATATTCAGAAGCTTGGTATGGGTGTTGATGAAGCGCTTTTTGATGAGCAGCACGGGGTGCTTAAGGATTATCCTTCTAACTTAATTGAGTCTTCTATGAAGGTTCTTGTTGAGAGTAGTAAGAAAGGTTCTTTAGAGGCTTCTAAGGCGTTGATGAGTATGAGTAATTATATTAAGGAGATGCACCGCGTTGATGAGCGCCTTAAGGATTTATTATCTGATGTTTTGAGTTCTATGAAGAGCCAGATTAATTTCTTACTTCCTGTTATTGCTGGTATCGTTATTGGTATTACTTCTATGATTACTACGGTTCTTGGTGCTGTTCAAGCGCAAGGAGCTGCTTTTGCTGATAGTGGTGTGGGCAGTATTCCTCTTGATAGTTTTGGTTTTGGTACTCCTACGTTTTATTTTCAGATTATCGTTGGTTTGTACGTCGTTCAAGTAGTGCTTATTCTCTCCTACATGATTAGTGGCATAGAAAACGGTATTGACCCTCTTAGTGAGGATTATATTCGTGGTAAAGGATTGTTATCTGCTACTACGCTCTTTGTTGTTGTCGCGTTTATTATTATCTTAGTCTTTAACATGATAGCCGGGCAAATCATTACGGTAACTGCGTAAGAAATGTTATAACGTATCTATTTGTTCTGCTAGTTCTCTATCTTTTTGGGTTACTACACTTCCTTGGTCGTGTGTTGTTAGTTGTAGGTGTACTTTGTTGTAGCGTATATCGATGTCTGGGTGGTGCTGTGCTTCTTCTGCGAGTACCGCTACGCTATTAACGAACTTAATTGCTTCAAGGAAGTCCGCGAACTCATACGTTTGTGTAAGGGAATTATTGGTTTCTTGCCAACTCATACAAGTATGTTGTTTTGTAGTTTTAAAAAATGGTGGGTCTACCCGGATTCGAACCGGGGACACCTCGATCTTCAGTCGAGTGCTCTCCCGCTGAGCTATAGACCCTTGTTGTAGAGGAGAACAATAACGACTTTATAAACGCTTTTACTTCTTGACTACTTCTATGCTTCCTTCTCGTCCTGGGTTTATTTGCGCGTTTCCTCTCCATTCTTTCACGTCTGCTCCTTGGATGAGTATCTCTTCTCCTTCCTCTAGTTTTTCTGCGTCTTCATTCCAGAGGGTGAGCATGATTTCTCCTGTTTCGTCTTTGAGTATTGCGCTTGCTACTTTTCCTGGTTTACCAAATTTTCTAAATGTGCGTACTGGTGCTTTTTCTTTGAGTACTCCTTGTATTGTTATGTCGCTTTGTCCTGCTTCTAGTTGCTCTACGGTGTATTTCTCTCCCATACACCTTCTTAGCAAGAGCTCTATTTTAATGTTTGCTAGACGGGACTTTTGTATGAAGTAAACACATTTATATATTCAGTATGCGTACTATATAGTGATGTATAATGACTAAAACAGTTATTCAAGTACGTAAGGAGACTCGTGAGAAGCTTAAATCATTAGGTCGTATGGGCGATACGTATGATGACGTGATCTCCCGTATGTATGATGCTTCTATTGAGAATATGATGAGTGCTACTCTTCTTGATACCTCAGATAGTGTTGCTATAGAGGACATTTTACGAAAAAGAAATTTGTTATAGATGGTACACATATATGTTTCAAAGAAACTTGAAAAAGAGATTGTTAAGCGTCTTTCAAAAAAAGAAGCTGATGACTTATTCTTGCAGATATACTCTCTTAAAGAAAACCCTCACAAAGGAGACATATTAACAAATGTTGGAAAACTTCTTGTTAAAGAGCTTAAGTACAAGAAGTTTCGTGTGTACTTTATTCAATCAAAAGACACGTTAAAGATTTTAGGAGAGGAGGATTTTAGAGATGAAATAGTTAAGTTCGTTGCTCTCTCACAGAAAGGTTCTGAACAACAAAGAGTTATTAACTGAGTAAAAAGCGACCTCATAAAAAAAGGTTTTAACTGGTTTTAAAACTGATCTTTTGAGTACTTATTGTTTACTTCGTAAATACTCTACTAACTCGTTTATCGGCACTCGTTCTTGCTCTTCTGTGTCTCTGTCTCGTACGGTTACGCAGTTGTCTTCTTGGCTGTCGTAGTCGTAGGTTACGCAATACGGTGTTCCTATCGTGCTTGCTCGCAAATACCGTTTTCCTATGCTGCTGCTTTCATCGTACTGAGCAATAAAGCCTGCTTCTTGAAGCAGTGCATGTACTTGTTTTGCTTGCTTGCTTTGTTTTTTTGTTAGCGGAAGTACTGCTACATCTATAGGTGCTAACTTATAGGGGAGTTTTAAAGTAGTTTTTCCTTCTTCTTCACTGAGCTCCTCATAAAATACGTCTAGTAATGCAAAGACTGGTCTGTCTACGCCAAAAGCGATTTCTAGTACGTGTGGGGTGATATGTTTTTTGTGTTCTTCAACAAACAGTGTTTGCTCTTTTCCGCTGTGTTTTGCGTGTTGGTTTAAGTCGTAGTTGGTTCTGTCGTGTACTCCGCACGCTTCTATCCAGCCAAAGGTTGGCGTGTTTATCTCTACGTCCCACGCGTCTGCTGCGTAAAACGCTTTTTCTTCTGGTCCGTGTTGTCGCAGACGAATTCGCTCTTTAGGTATGCCAAAGCTTGTGAATAGCTCGTATGCTAGGTGTACTGCGTACGCGTACGCGTCGCTGCCAAAGAGTTCTTGTTCTCGTGCTTCTTGTACGGTGAGTTCCTGTACTCCTGTTTCTGCTGTT
This sequence comes from Candidatus Woesearchaeota archaeon, assembly GCA_047602905.1. Lineage (GTDB taxonomy): Archaea > Nanobdellota > Nanobdellia > Woesearchaeales > SKIA01 > SKIA01. The sequence goes on from JBLKOP010000002.1 coordinate 55,450, forward strand.
TGGCTCTTCCAACTAAAAATTGGTAAATTGTTATCCGTTATTTCTTCGTATCCTTCGTAGTTGTTCTTGTGGTGTTCGTCTACAAAGATTTGTCCTTCTGCTTGTGTAAACTCTCTCATGCGCACGATGTGTTGTCGAGGACTTATCTCGTTACGATACGCTCGTCCTATCTGAAACACTCCGAAAGGAAGTTTTTTTCTAAAGTAATCTACGTAGCGCAAGAACGGCAGGTATGTTGCTGTTGCTGTTTCTGGTCTGTTATACGCTACTTGGTCTATGCCTACTGTGGTTTGTAGCATTAAGCTGTGATGAGTTATTTCTTCTGCTAATTTCTCGCCGTTAGGAGCAGTTATTTCATGCTTCTGTATTACTGCAAGCATTTCTTCGTCCTTAACAGGTACTGGTGTGTGAATATTGTTTTCTGCGTAGTGCTCCTCTATGAGTTTGTCTGCTCGCCAAATACCTCCTTTCACGTCTTTAATGAGTGGGTCGGTGAATCCTCCTAGGTGTCCTGAAGCTTCCCAAACTACTTCTGGAAGAACAGTTGGTGTTTCTACCTCCATAATTGAGTGTTTAGCAAATACGCGCCTAATCGTGTCCTCTACTTTTCTTTTGAGTAGTGTACCGTTTGGTCCGTACGTATAAAACCCTGCTAGTCCTCCGTATATCTCAGGAGCAGGTCCCCACACAAAGCCTTGTTGTTGCAAAAAACTACTCAGTGTTTGTAAGCGATCAGTCATATCAGTAAGAGGAGAAGTAATTCTTTATAATGCTTTACGCAAGAATGTCTTCGTCTCCTCCGTCTGCTACGTACAGCCAGGTTTTGTTGTGCGCACTAAGTTTTGCTAGTTCATCAAGGTTTTTTACGTCTACGGGCATGATATGGATGTCTGAGTTTGGTGCTTCTTTGATTGCTTCGTGTAATTCTTTTGTGTGTATCTCTATTTTTGTTTCTTGAGGTAGTCTTGCTTCGTACAACAATTTTTTTACGTAATTCTCTGCTTGTTTTGCTTTTCTTGGTGTTGTTGCTAGATGCACGTTTAGTGTTCCATCCCAGTTCGTGTAAAGTCTGTACGCGAGTATCATTGCTAAGTCAAAGCTTCTCTCACTATAAAACTCGTTTTTCAGTGCATTCTCTGGTATCCATACGTGTATGTCTTGCTCACTTCCTAGCCCTAGCTCCGCGTCTCTATCAAGCATAATAACTCCTACTCGTGTTCGTTGTGCTGTTAAGAAAATCTTTTCTAAATCATACTTTGGCAAGTCCTTTGGAGGAAATGATAAGTACAGTAGGTTTGGGTGAAATACTTGTGACTCAATACTTTCAAGAGCTACGCATATGCCGTTGGTGTAATTATTTACTTCTACTGATGCGTAGTTGGTAAAGAGGTGTTCTTCACCAAATTTTCTAACAAGGCTAGGGAGTTCTTCAAGTTCTTTCTTACTGGCTTGTTTACTAATTTCTTGTGCTTCTGGTGTGCTGCTTTTTCCTGTTAGTCCAAGGCCAAGAACAGTCATTGTTCCGTTTGGGTAAGCAATACTTTTTATGACAGGAAAATTCCCTAGCAGCGTACGAGTAGTGAGTACGGGAAGCAAGATGCTTGGCTTCCAGTTGTGCTTGTTTCCTTCTGGTAAATTATTTACTCTCTCCGCTGCCCAGCGAGCAATTTCTCTAAACAACCCGCTTCTTGCATCGCCCTCTTTGCTCTCGAGTTCTTGGCGTACAAGAACGATATACGTAACTACGAGCAGTCCTAAAGCAATAATTGCTGCAAACGCGTTAATCATAATCATAAATACAATACTTGCTATTGCTCCGTACAGGCTTATTGCTCCAGGGATTTTTAGTGTTGGACGAAAACTCACGCTTCCAAGACTCTTCTCTAGGTACACGCAGAAATTGATTGTTGCGTACGCGAGTAAGAAGAACATCGTTAGTATCGGTGCTACTGCGTCTAGACTTCCTGCGAACAAAATAATTCCTACAAGTACTGCGGTAAGAATAATTGCTCGTAGTGGTTGGTCGTTTTTGTGAGCGCTAAAGTAGCGAGGAACTACTCGGTTGTTTGCCATTTCTGCAAGGAGTTGCGGAGCTGCTATTATGGTGATAAGCCCGCTAGTAAACAAAGCTGCTATTACTCCTATAATCACGATTTCTGGAATGATTGCTTGCGTGAAGAAAATGCCTGTGTTAGTGATAAGCTCCGCGCTACTAGCTACGTTTCCTAGCCAGAAAACAAAGGTGATGTATAGTACAGTTGTTATTCCTATAGCTGCGAGTAGTCCGTGGGGTATGTCGTGTTTTGGGTCTTTGAGTTTTCCTGATAAAGCAATTCCTGCCATGATGCCTGTTACTCCTGGAAAGAACAGGGCAAACAAGTTCCAAAACCCTGTTGCGGTAATATTTGTTGTGAGGCTTGCTTGTATTCCTCCTGCGTAGTTCATGCCTATAAGTGCGCTGAGTAGTCCTAGGCAGAGAACGCTAAAAACGATGAATTGTACTTTGCTTACGAGCCTGTACGCTCCTATGAGGATGAGTAAGCTGAGAAACGCTCCTGTAAGTACTGCTGTTGGTTCGTGGTGCGTAAACGTCATCATCCATAACTCGCTAAACCCAAAGATGTATAGCGCTGCGCTAAAGACTTGTGCTAAGTACACAGAAATTCCTATTGCTCCTCCTACTTCTAAACCAAGTGTTTTTCTGATGATACTGTACACCCCTCCTCGTCCTATGCGTATATTTGTGGTTATGCTTCCAAGTGACAGCCCTGTTGATGCAGTTACAGAAACTGCTAGGAGAACGATAAGTAAGGTAGTAAGTACTCCTGCGCTTCCAACAATGTATCCTAGGCGTAAGAAGAAAATAACTCCTATGATGGGTATGAAGGTAGGGATGAATACTCCTAAGAAGCTTCCTAGTTGTTGCTTACTCTCCCTCATATACGTCTTTTTCTTCGCGGATGTTTTTATATGTGTGGGTTAGAGAAATAGTTTTTTACTTCCTCAGGCCAAGTCTTGTATGCTTTTGAGCAGTAAAGAGGAACTTGGTTTACAGAAACTCTTTGTGCTTTATCAACATCACTTCCTGCTACAAGACCATCAACACTTGTTATTTCTCCAGCAACCCAATGAAGAAGTTTTCCTTTCTTAGAAAGAGGTGTTGCTAAGTATTTAGTAATGTAAACCGTTAAACCAGTCTCTTCATGTGTTTCTCTAACACCTGTTTCTGTTGTGCTTTCACCTACTTTTTTTCCTCCACCAGGCAAGTGCCACTCCCCTGCCAAGTAATCATTAACGTTTTCTTTTTTATGAACGATAAGTGCTTTGTTCTCGTATTTTACTGCGACAATTACTGATTCTTGCACAAATACGTTTCTGTTATGAACTGTTATTAAGCGTTTCTTTTTTCGAAGTATTTATAGGCTAATCGTAGTCTACAGTTGTTTATGGAGGAACTTGATGCTATTCTTGCTTGGACAAAAGACCTCGTTGCTATCTCAAGTCTTTCTGGTGAAGAAAGTTCTTTAGCTGAGTACATCTACTCGCAACTACAGTCAATGGATGTTTCTTGTTATGTGCAAGAAAACAATGTTGTTGCGTACAGAAGCGTTGGTAGCCGTTCTTGTTTAGTCTTTAATGTTCATATGGACACGGTGCAACCAACTCCTAACTGGGTGTATAACCCGTACACGCTTGTGCAAGAGGAGAATCGCTTGTATGGTCTTGGTGTTAGTGACGAAAAAATTAGTATTGCTATACTTCTTAGCCTACTACAAGACCTTCCTGAAAGCTCATGTGATGTGTATGTGTGTTTTGTTACTGAAGAAGAAACTACTGGTGCGGGCAGTAAGCGTTTTGTTGAACATTTTCTTGAAACAACAGATTATGATGACGTCTCTTGCGTACTTACTGAACCAACTGCTTCTTCGTACGTAGAGATTGGTCACCGAGGAAGAATACTTGTTACTTTGCAAGTTACTGGTCCTGGAGGGCATGCGAGTAGACCTGAAAAAACGGTTAATCCTGTTCACATCCTTAACGGTATCTTTGCTCACTACGAGGATTACATCCAAGACTTAGAAAGTGATGAAGAGCTAGGAAAAAGCACTATAGCGGCTCCTACGACTATATCTGCTTCTGGTAGTACTAATGCTATTCCTACCTCTGTCACTGCTACTATGGATGTTCGTACCACGCGTCTTACGCACCAAGATCTTGTTAAGGAACTCTCTGAGCTTCCAGAAACCATTCATATAAGTCAGCGCCCTCCTAGCGTTACTGATAGAAACGCTCGTATCGTCTCCTTAACACAGAAGTTAGGAGTAACTGATGTTCGTTACGCTATAGGAGGAGATGATAGCGTGTTCTTTACAGAAAGAGGAATTCCTTGCGTTGTTTTTGGAGCAGGTAGTCTTGAGCGAATACACCAAGCTGATGAGTACTGCGAGGTACGTAACATTCTTCCTGCAAAGAAGTTCTATGAGCGTTTACTACAAGAATACTAAGTTTTAAAAAGAGCGCTCGTATCCGCGAGTACTATGCAGATACAACCCATCGTTCTTGTACAAGTCCTTCTCGCAGCAGGAGTGCTTGCTCACGGAATACCTAAGCTGATGTCACTGCAAGCAACACTTAAGTTCTTTCATAAACAAGGCTACGGGTACGTGATAGGAGCGTTTACTGTGTTTACCGAGACAGTAGTTGCTTTTTTGTTATTAGTAGGTCTTCTTCCACGAGTAATGGCAGTTCTTCTGGCAATCAACTTCTTAGGAGCGTTGTTTCATCACTGGAAGAACAAAGAACCTTTTGATGGAGGCTGGGAAGTGGCTTTCTTATACTTTGGCCTAAGCGCAGTTGTTGTTCTTGCTGGTAACGGCTGGTTTTAGCTCTTTACTATTAACGAACACAAAACAACTCATGAAACGTTTACTGCGTTATTTTACGAACTCGACATTAGGCATGTCTTTGAATTGTTCATCCCCGGTCAAAAACGGGATTTCTAGTTGTGCTGCTGTCGCGTAGCCTATACAATCCGCGTAGCTAAGCTTGTTTTTTCTGTGTTTATGCTTGAGTTTCATCGCAAAAAACATTGTTGACGCACTAAGAGAAGCTGTGTACTTCCATAGCCGAAAAACAAGTGTTCTTGCTTGAGTGTTTTCTTTTCGTATCGCCCAGTACAGTAGCTCCGCGAGTTGGTGTTGTGTTGTGCGAAGTTGTGCTGTAGCGTATCTTTGATAGTTCGTATTGCCGCGAATGATTTCTATAAATGCGTATGTATCAGCGAGGTACTCACTCATTCCACAGCTCCTTATCTATCAGGGTCATTATTTCTTGCGTGCTCATTTCTTCATCATCCATGATTCCTATAAAGTCCCATACTGGCGAGGGCTTACGTTTTAGCACGCTAATCTCCACTTCTTCTCCTTCTCTAACTCCCTCTGCTTCAAGAACATCTTTTGGAATAATAATTCCCAGGCTACTACCCCATTTCTTTGGTGTCGCAGTAAATGTTTGCATAGACATAATATAACTTAATTATATTTAGTTTTTATGTATTGCTGCGCACAAACCGAAAAGTTTACGCTCTCGCAACAAGCCACTTGACTTCATTAGCGTCTAGCTCGCACTGAGTAATAAGCGGGTGTTTCTTATCTGCCTTAATCATAGAAGCAAAAAACGGTAAGTCCTGAACTGCTTGCGAAACGCTCATATGAGTTTTTTCTGCGATCTTACTGGCTATAGCTTGTTTTTTTTTCTTCGTATTACTTGCTTGCCAGTACGTGAGTGGGCGTCTACTGCGTTGATACTTCGTATAACCAGAATATTTTTCTTCTTTAGCAAGAGCTACTCCTGCAGTCATTTCGTCAATGAAATACACTAAGTACCTCCAGTGCTGCCAACGCATAATACGTCCTTTATGAACATCAGCGCGACTGAGCGCATCAAAAGCAGCTACTACGTCACTTCTTTGCGTGTACTCTCGAGGAGTGTTCTCATCAATCCACAAGAACAACTCATCCAAATCCTCATCCACTGCATCCACTGCTTCTCGAGCAAGAACCGGATCTTTACTCTTAAAAATTCTTTGCAGAGCAGTAAACATACTTTCTGCTTGTCGACGACCACCAAGGTGAGCGATGTTTTCTGAAGTAATTTTCTGCAGCGTCTGCAAATCAGTAATCGCTCCTCGTAAATCCCCTCCTGCTCGTCGAGCAAGGCTTTTTAGAGCTGCTTCTTCATACACAATACTTGCTTCTTCACAAATTCGTTGCAGCACGTTGTACACGCTACGATAATCAGGACTGCCCATCTCCACTACAGTGCAGACTTTACGCAAACTCTTAAGTTTCTGGCTGTACGCGTCATTAGCAGTAAGTAATACTGGGTACTTTGTTTCTTTAATAAGTTCAGCAAGCGCTCCCGCTCCTCCACGATCCTTAGTTCCCGACAAACCATCTACTTCGTCAATAAGAATAAGTTTTGTCGTTGCAAACAAGCTTCTTTGCTGCATAGAAGCACCAAGGACTTCCTCAATGCTGCTCTTGTTGCGCACATCACTAGCGTTTACTTCTACTAACTCCCAGTCGTTCTCCTTAGCAATAGCAACTGCTAAGGAAGTTTTTCCCACTCCTGGAGGTCCATGAAGAAGTAGTGCTTGCTCTTTACTGCTCTTGTACTCCTTTGCGTACTTGCGAGCAGCAGCTACTGCTGCGTCTTGACCAACGATTTCTGAAGTGTTTTTTGGGCGAAAACGCTCAGTGAACGGTTTACTCATACAAATTAGTAAGTGCTTGTTCTTTTTAGTGTTGTTGTTTACTTGTCCAGTGATCAGAACCGTAGCTCATCTATTTCGTGTAAGTCTATTCCGTAATCACTATAAATCTCTTTTACTGGTTTACTCACTATTTGTTCTTCTCTAAAACCAAGCTTCTCTACTACTCTAACTACTTCTTCTTCACTAGGACCTTCTACTTCTATGTACGTAGGTATTCTTGGCCACGTATCAATCTCTACGTCCACTCCTTCTAGCTCATAACTTACTCGTTTGTTTTCTTGGTACGCTATTTGCCTAAAGCCTAGTGCGAGTATGAGCTTGTGTGCTTGTGCAAAATCGTTAACAACGATTTCTGCTTCTTGAGTTCCTGAAATAGTGTTCTCAGAGACTTCCTTAACAGCAAGAGTAGTTATTTCTCCGTCTGTTCGTAAACGAACCCATTTATTTTCTTGTTTAGAAACGAAATGATACACGTAGCGCTTCTGAAACTTCTCGCCAACAAAAACTGCTCCTAGCTCTTCTAGCCGCTTCTTAATTTCCTCAACGTCTACTTCAAGAATTTTTGCTTCGTACTCCGTATCCATACAGCTCTTCTCGTATTGCTTCTTTATGAACTCTTCTATCAACAAAAACCTTTTTTTTCTCTCTTTACTCGTAACACAACCTTAAAAACACTTCTTGCACACATGAATGTATGAAAGTGCATTTAGAAGCTGCTCAAGACATTTGGTTGCAAGTAACGATTCCTGACAAAGTAACTATTGATTCGTTTCTTGAAAAAGTAGAGCAGATAGAGCACGTTATTGCAAGAAAAAAAAGCTCAAGCCCCCCTCCTGCTCTTCCTACAATTAAAGAACCTTCTTCTGGTGTTGATGCTCGCCTAAATCACCTTGAGGAGTCCACACAAAAGATTATTTCGTTACTAGATAACTTACAACAGCACTAACTCTTTTAAACACCTTCTCTCTTTCTTTGTTGTATGAGTAAACGCTACCAGCCACAAGAAGCTGAGCCAAGAATTCAGGCTTTCTGGCAAGAAAACGATACGTACGTGTTCTCTGAAGAAGAAGGTAAAGAAGTGTTTAGCATAGACACCCCTCCTCCCACGCTTTCTGGGCGCATGCATTTAGGTCACGCGTTTAGCTACGCGCAAGGAGACTTCATTGCTCGCTACAAGCGTATGCGCGGTTACAGCGTGTTTTATCCGTTTGGAACCGATGATAACGGCCTTCCTACCGAGCGACTCGTTGAGAAGCAACAAAAGATTTCTAGCAAGCACATGCCTCGTGATGAGTTCGTAAAAATAGTTAACCAAACTCTTGAGAACGAGCTAGACTCTTTCACTGCCGATTGGAAGCGCCTTGCTATTAGCGCAGATTTTACAAACGCGTACAGCACAATTGATGCTCACTGCGTAAAGACTTCACAGCTCTCCTTTCTTGACCTCTACGAGAAAGGCCTTCTTAAGAGAAAAGCAGACCCGGTAAGTTGGTGCCCTAAATGCCAGACAGCAATAGCGCAAGCAGAGTTTGAGAGCGTTGAGAAACCAAGTAAGATGAACACAGTAACGTTCACAACGACTTCAGGAAACAACTTCTCGGTAATGACTACTCGCCCAGAACTTATTCCTGCGTGTGTTGCTATGGCAGCTCATCCAAAGGACAAACGATACAATAGTTTAGATGAAGAGTTTGTTATTCCTCTTGCAAACACCTTTCCGGACAGCAAACCTGTCCCTCTCGTCTTTGATGAGAGCGTAGATTTTGAGAAAGGAACAGGATTAATGATGGTGTGCACGTTTGGGGATAAAGAGGACGTTGAGAAATGGAGAAAGCACGGCTTAAACAGCAAGTTCATCATGCAAGCAGACGGGAAGCTAAACGAGCAAGCAGGCCCGTATGAAGGACTTAAAGCAGTTGCTGCACGAGAAGCAATCCTTACTGATTTAGAACAAGCAGGCCTGCTTACGAAGCAAGAAGCAATCGTTCACGCAAGTAACGTTCATGAGCGCTGCGCAACACCTATAGAGTACCTGAGTAGCAAGCAATGGTTCGTAAACGTTCTTGACTTCAAAGAAGAACTTCTCGCCGCAGGAAAAGAGATTACTTGGTACCCTCAGCACATGAGAGCTCGCTTTGAGCACTGGGTGCAAGGACTTTCTTGGAACTGGATTATTAGTCGACAAAGAAGTTATGGAGTGCCGTTTCCTGTGTGGTACACTCCCAAAGGAGAAGTCGTTGTAGCAAGTAAAGAAGAACTTCCTATCGACCCAACAACCACGAAACCAAAAGGCTACGAGAACCAAGAACTCATACCTGAACGTGACGTCATGGACACATGGGCTACTAGTTCTGTTACTCCACAAATAGCTCTTGGATGGGCAGAAGACGAAAAAAACTTCAGTAAACGTTTTCCTATGAGTCTGCGCCTACAAGCACACGACATTATTCGTACATGGGCGTTTTATACTATTCTAAAATCGTTGCATCACCACAACACCCTTCCTTGGAGGGACATCGTTATTTCTGGCCACGCACTTGACCCGAAAGGAAAGAAGATGAGTAAGAGTAAAGGTAACGTTATTGACCCAAACAAAACCATGGATGAGTACAGTAGTGACGCGGTTAGGTTCTGGGCTGCAAGCACGAAACTCGGAGAAGACCTCTCGTTTCAAGAAAAAGATCTTATTACTGCAAAGAAGACGATTACGAAGCTCTTTAACGCTAGTAAGTTTGCAAGCATGCACCTAGAAGACTATACTCCAATAACTCCTGACTTCAAGTTAGAACTCTTTGATGCATGGATCTTTACTCGCTTCAACGAAGTAGTACGTAAAGCCACCAAGTACTTAGACGTGTACGAGTATAGTAAAACACGAGCAGTTATTGATACGTTCTTCTGGAACGATTTTTGTGATAACTACCTAGAACTCGTTAAGGACCGCCTCTACAACCCTGGTGAGCGAGGAGCACAAGCGCGTCTATCAGCACAGTTTACTCTGTACGAAGTCGTTCTGGGAATAAATAAGCTCTTTGCTCCCATCATGCCTCACATCACCGAAGAACTGTATCAGCTCTACTTTACAAGCACGCAAAGCGCTCATAGCATTCACGTAAGTGAGTGGCCTACTCCTCGCGAAGAATACGCAAGCAAAGAAGAAGCAGTAGCAACAATACTCATTGACTTCTTAGCAGAAGCAAGAAAGTTTAAGAGCGAGCGACAACTCAGTATGCGCGCAGAACTTACAAAAGCAACTATCACGCTTGCAAAAGATGAGCTTCTCATTGCAAAAAAACACATCCTTGACTGGCAAAAAACTGCTGGTGTACGTAACATCGTTTTTGTTGAAGGAGAAGCGAGCGTAGTGTATGAAGAGTAAGTTACGCGTACAAGCAGAACACCTAGCGACCAAACTCACTTCAGCTATTAATCACCAGCGAGTATCTGCTGTTGTGTATGAGGAAGAAACAATAACTATTCATGTTCTGGTTAAAGAAGCTGCTCTGGGCTTGGGAAGAACTGTTTTGAGCGTGGATTTTGATGAGAAGAACAAGCAAGTAGTTGTTGTTCATCTCTGTGAAAAAACGATTATTGATGATTCACTAACACAAACAAAAACTGCTCTTGAAGCGTTTTCTTCTAAGAATCAGTTCTTGGTAGTGTATGAGTAGCGTAGAGTTCCTGAGTGAGCACTTTGAGCTTATCGATGTCTTCTTCTCCATAATAATGGATTTCTCCGTTCTCAAAAACCACGCACCGAGTGCCTTTTCTTGTTGTCGTCTCTGCACGTAACAAACGCTTCTTAAGAGGCTTAGCACTCATAGTGCTTGCTAGCGTGCACCAAGTTATGTAGAACTCTTCTCTGGGCAGTTCTTCTTCACAAGCACTACACGCAGAAAACGTTATTATTTGCTCATCCTCCACGGTAAGTAATTGCAAGAACGGCTTCTCCTCTCCGGCAAGCACCTGTGCTGTTAGTCGTGCTTGTTTTAAGACGAGTTTATCAGCGAGTTCTACAGGGATTTCTCGTCCTCTACACGTATCTACTGCTATTTTGTTTTTGTACGCGCACGCAAAACAGTGCTTGCCAACAAACAGCCCGACAATACCTCGTTTTTTTCCTGCTGCTGCGTGTATAAACGGTATTCCTTCGTCATAGCAGTACTTACCAAGTAATCTTCTTGTTACTAGGTTGTCTGTGCAGTCAATAACTACTTCTGCTTCTCGTAGTAACTCGATGTTTGTTTCGTCAAGAAAGACGTTGTGTGCACGTATAGAAGGAATGAGTCGCATAATCGCGTACACTTTTTGTGTTCCTATATCTCGTCGAGTGTATTTTTGTATTTCTAAGTTCTCTTCATACACGACGTCGTGATCAATAAGCGCAAGAGATTCTTCTTTAAGCAGGTGCGCTAGTCGGCTGCCTAGCGTTCCTAAACCTATTATTGCTATCATCAGAAATAGTCGTAGTTTTCTTCTTGGTGCACAACAAAGAGTCGGTGAGCGCTTTGGTATGGCTCTAAACTAATTTCTTGCACGATAGTCATTCCTTCTTTCATAAGCTGCTCTCGTGTGTCTGCAAACACTGCTGCTGGTTCTGCAGTTGAGCTAGTTGCGGGTGCTTTTAGTGCGAGTATTCCTACTCCGTGCGGGGAGAGAAAGCGTCTGCAGAGGTTAACGAAGATGCCTGTTTGGTCTCTTTGCGCTATGTCTTGAAAGACTACGTCAACGCTTGCTGGTATGTGGTGTGCGAAGCTGTCAGGGCTACTCGCGTCTGCAAGTATAGGCATGACGTTTGGGAGGTTCTCTGCTATTGGTAAGAAGTACCTCATCATTTCTTTGCTTTTCTCTACAGCATAGAGTTGTATGGGTAAGTCGTAGATGTGGCTTATTGTGTATCCGTGCGCTGCTCCTACGTAGAGCATGCTTTGTACTCGTAGATAGCTTTCTGAGAAACCGTTTTGTATTGCTGCTTGTATTTTGCTTCTTTCTGCTAAGAAGCCTGCTTTTCTGTATTCCTCAAACTTATTGTGCATACAGCACCTCTTGGTGGAGTTTGTCTCCTTTGAATTCTCCGTTGTGCGCGTCTATGCGTGCCGCGAGTACTGCTCGTGAGCAAAGAATTCTTAGTGCTCGGTCACTGCTTGCTAGTTCGTGACTTTCAAGAATGCTCTTTTTTGGTTTTGCTCCAAATACTCCGCTCTCATTTCCTAAGTTTTGGCAGTCTCTTTGCGTTAGTCGACTCAGTTTTTCTAGGCTTCCTGCTTCGCTGATAAGTTCTGCAGCTGTTTCTGCTCCGCACACTGCGCAGAGGTTTGGTGCTACTGTTTGTGCGAATGCTTCAAAATCAATTTTTTTCTTCTTCACTGCTGCTTCTAGGAGTTGCCAGTGCTCCTCTAGCATCTTCGCTCCTATTCCTTGCTCATTCCACGCTTTGCTTGCTTGTTTCTTTACCGTGTTTTTTGCGTCTTTTTCTTGTGGAAGTACGGTGAGTAACCAGTTGTCTAGTCCTTGTTTTGTGTTTATTGATCGGTATAAGTGGATGAGTACTTCGTCTTCTCGTAGTGTTTCTCGTAGTTTATTCTTGGTTTCGTTTATTGCTTGCTCTCGGCGCGCTGAGAAGTCCATGCTACCAAGCAATAAGGTCTTCTTTAAATCGGTTTCGTAATACAAGCAATTAAAAAGCGCGTGTAATTGCTAGTTTGTATGTCTGATATGAAGAAAATGAGTGCTAAGCAGCGCTTTAAGCTGAAGCACTTCATTAAGGAGTTAGAAGATCACCGTGGTCGTGGCACTGAGTTAGTGAGTGTGTACGTTCCTGCTGGTTATGATATCTCTAAGATTAGTGGTCATTTGCAGGACGAGCAGGGTACTGCTACGAATATTAAGAGTTCTTCTACTCGTAAGAACGTTATTGATGCTTTGGAGCGTATGATTCAGCACCTGAAATTGTTTGATCGTACTCCTCCTAATGGGTTGGCTGCTTTTTCTGGTAATGTTTCTGAGCGTGAGGGGCAAAGTGACGTTCAGGTCTGGAGTATAGAGCCTCCTATGCCTATGAATCAGCGTTTGTACCGGTGTGATAAGGAGTTTATTCTTGAGCCGCTTATGGAGATGGCTGATGATGAAAACACGTACGGGATGGTTGTTGTTGATAAGCGAGAAGGTACTGTTGCTTTGCTGAAGGGAAAAACGATTATTCCTCTTGCTACAACGACGTCTGCTGTTCCTGGAAAAACAAAGGCCGGGGGCCAAAGTGCTCAGCGTTTTGAGCGTTTGCGTGATGGTGCTGCTAAGGAGTTTTATCGTCGTGTTGGTGGATATGTGAATAAAGAATTTGGTGGTAACAGTGATGTTCGTGGTATTTTGCTTGGTGGTCCTGGGCGTTCTAAAGAGGAGTTTCTTGAGCAAGGACAGGTTTTACAGGAGATTAAGGATAAGGTAGTTGGTGTTTTTGATCTCTCTTATACTGGCGAGTTTGGTTTGCAAGAGTTGCTTGATCGTTCTAGTGACGTTCTTTCTGAAGAAGACGTTATGGAGGAGAAGCAGTTCATGCAGAAGTTCTTCTTTGAGTTATCTCGCGATACGGGTAAGGCGGATTATGGTGAGGAGCGCATTCGCAAACTCATCGCTTTAGGTGCTGTTGAGACGTTACTGCTTTCTGAGAGTTTAGATGATAAGCTCATTGCTGATTTAGAAAAAGAGTGTGAGAACATGGGTGGAGACACACAAATCATTAGTTTAGAAACAAGAGAAGGAAGCCAGCTTGATAAGATGGGTGGTGTAGCTGCTATTCTTCGCTACGCAGTAGAATTCTAGAGAACTACTTATAAATGGGTTGTTTATTCTTGTTTGTATGAAAAATACACTTGACACATTTCTTTTAGCTCACAAAACTGCTTGTCGCAACGCACTTTTTACTTGCGAGGATAACTCCTCTGTTGAGGTATACGCTCATGATAGCAAACAACCTGAGCCGTATGATTCTTCTTTGTACGAGTCAGCAAACAGCACTGCTCAACGAGTTGATTCTATGCTTTACTACGGCTTGTAATTTGATTCGTTTTTTTGATGTGTTCGCGTACTTTTTGTATATATTCTTTTGCGAGTTTTTCTTGTTGTGTGTTTATGAGTCTGTACACAAATTTTAGGTCTAGTTGTATTCGCAGATACGTCACTATTTCTTTCCAGTTATTTGGTATGTGTGCGTGTTTTTTGTATTCTGCAATGAACTCTTCTTCTATCCATTTCTCTTTGCTAAAAACCCATCGTTGTAGCTGAAAGAACTCCCAGAGATTAATTCCTATTTCTGCGTGCTCCCAGTCTATTACTCCGGTTACGTTTTGGTTTTTGTCTACAAATATGTTTTCAAGAGTAAAGTCCATGTGTGTAAGGCAATATGGTTGTATGTTTTCAATGAGGTGTGCGTACTGTTTGGTTGTGTTAATTGCTTCTTGTATGAGCTGTTCATCTACTACTTTTTGTTTTCGTAGTTCTTCTGCTCCTTCTTGTATGTTTGTTAAGTGCATTTCTTTAAACGTTCCTTGATACGCTGTTTTGTTTGCATAAAATTTTCCTGCTTGCCTAAACGTGCATTTTGTGTGCATCTTTGCTAAGTATTTTGCCATGTTTTTTATGAGTCGTTGTTTTTGCTTCTTGTTTAGTGTATTCCATGTATCGTTTGCTTTTATTCCTGGTAAGCATTCTATTACAAGTACGTCGCAGTCTAGATATTTTCTTGTTGTATCGAGGTGATATACGTGTGGTGCTGCGAGTTGGTGTTTGTGAAGTATTTCGTATACGTGTTCTTCTTTTGCTACGTTTCTTGCTGGTTTTCTTCTTGAAGGCTTAATAATTACTGAGTTAAGTTCTTCAGAGAAGAAATCTATTTTATACGCTACATTCATCCATCCTTGTAAAGGAGTTATTTGTTTAATTTTTGCTTGCGGAAACAGTCTATGTATAATCTGAGAAATTTCTTGTTCAGTTATCATAAATAACCTCTTGTATGTATTCTAGATTGATTTGTCCTACTCTGTTAGCAACTGTTGCGTGTCCTGCGTTGTATCTTCCTCCTCCTCTTCCTAGCTTGCTTGCTATTTCATGAATATTTTTTGGTCCTCGTATGGATATGTGTGCGTCTTTGCCTATATTAGCTATTGAAAATACGTATTGGTTCTTTTTTTCTGATTCATCAAGCCATCTCTGCCATGCCAAGTCACTATAACTAACTCTTCCAAGGTTTCCCTCTGGGCTATGTATAACAACGATATCGTTGTCTTCTTCTATTTGTGTATTCTTTATTGCATCACTCATAAGGTCTTTTCTTTGCTCAACAAGACGTGTTATGAGCGGGCTTGTTATGGCTATTTCTACGTCTTCTTCTGCCAGGCATTCTAGTAATTCACTTGGGTGTATGCTCCAGTACGTATCGTTTTTTGCTATTATTGAATTGATGTTTAGTGCGTAGCCTACTTCTGCGTACCAAGTAAATGCTTCGTCTGTTACGTGGTGTTTTTTTGCAACGTTTCTTGCTGTCTGCATGGTTCTATCTCCTGTTAGTCCTATAATGTTTTCTTTTGGGTAGCGCTTGTTGTGTAGATTGTATAGGATGTTTGTTGTTGATTCAAGTGGGCTTGCGTTGATGTGGTTTGTGAAGTTTGGGTGGTTTGTTGCAAACTCGCTTGGTTTTCCTCGATGATCAATGTATATTACGTTTTTTCCTTCTTCTAAGAATTTCTCTACTGCTTGTTGGTTGTAGCGAAACGAGAGGTCTTGAATAATTATGGTTGGTGTATTCGTGTCTTGTAGTCTTTCTGCAAGATTCATCTCTGCCTTCCAACCAATACCTGTGTTTGTTTGCGGGTTTTCTTTTAATTGAATAACTCCTGCAAGCACTCCGTCTGCGTCTCCGTGCGTAAGAACTGTTTGTTTAGCGTCTGGTCTTGTAAGTAGTTTCATTTTCTTTATTGATAGCTTTGTAGCAGGCTGTCTTGATATGCTCGGCTTAATTCTTTGGTTAAGTCAGTTACTTCACGGTACACTCCTTCGTGTTGCGTATATATTTTCTCTTGTCCAAAATATATTTTGCTTGGTTGATTAAGAATTACTTCTATATTATCATCATTGTTTATGTCTTTAGCTTTTACTTCAATCTGATTCATTGAATGATTGGTTCCTATTATGTATCCAATAACTGCTGCTGCTCCTATTGCTGCAGATATTTGTAGCGCTGGTTTTATGTCTTTTTTGATATCTTCAATAACGTATTCGCATGTACTTGTCATAACTACTAATAAGTACTAACCAAATATATAAATATGCCACAACTATAGTTGTTGTATGGATTTATCTTTGCTTGGCCTAAACACCTATGAATCACAAGCCTACACTGCTCTCCTAGAGCTTCACGAAGCAACTGCTTCTGAGGTTAGCAAGCACAGTGAAGTCCCGTACGGAAGAATTTACGACGTCTTAGCTTCTCTACAACAAAAAGGGTTGTTACGCCTTATTCCTAAAAACACAAAAACATATACTCCAACAAGTCCTAAAGAACTTAAAGGTCTTCTTGAAGAAAAACAACAAGAACTCGCAGGTCTCTCAGACGAGCTAACAAAGCTCACGCAGCAGTACGAGAGACGAGAAGGACAAGTAATTGAGGTAGTTACTGGTCACAAAAATTTCTTTCGCTTACTCAAAGACATGCCAAGAGCAGAGGAGTTTGAGTACAGTATCAAGTACACCAGTAAATATCACGGTAGGTGGGTGGTTAGTGATAAAGAAAAAATTAAGCAAGGACTTGACAAAAAAGTACTTACTCGCTTTGATGAAGAAACTAAGCCTGACGTAAAGAAATGGTTGAAGGTAGTCAAGCAGCAGCGAGTTTTTGAAAACCAAGGAGCTGCTCTAAGTATTTCTGAGAAAGGAGTAATGATTGCGCTCATAAAAAACAACACAACAATGTTTATCAGAGACAAAGCACTCGTTGACGTGCTTAAACGACTCTTTGAAGCGGCGTATGAAAAAGCAGCTGCAATAAAACTATAATTTTGTTTACATTACTTCTGCTACAAACTCAGAGAACAATTCTTTATCTGTCTTAGTGAATACTTCTTTGAATGCTTTCTCATAATTCTTAAGTGTAGGTTCTTGTATGTATGCATCCATAACTTCGATAAGATTTTTTATGTGATACTTATCTGAAATAAATTCTACAAATTTTGCCCAAATGCTGTATCGTGGTTGGTGTCCGTTAAGAAAATTTCTTTTTAAGTACCGATAATCAAGAATGCACTCGTTTACTTCGTACTTATTAATCATTTTTTGAAGCTCTTTTTTTGTTAACAAAAAGTTCTTTCCTACATAGCAAGCAAGTCCTTCTAGTATCCAGCAAGGCTTTGTTAGCCCATAAAAACGAGTCCAGAATACGTGATTTATTTCATGTTTCATTAAAGAACTAAATTCTTCTTTTCTCCACCGCCCTACTTCTTCAATAAACTCAGGACTTCTCGTTACAAGATTTCCGTTTCTTAGTACAGTTGCTGTTGACCACTTAAAATAATAATACTTTGATTGCTCTCTAAAACGTTTTTCTGTATCACAAACAATAATCTTAAAGCGATCTGGATTTCGTAAAAAAAGCTTTTTGTTTACATTAAACGCTTCTCTAAAAACGTTTGTTATCTCTTTTGATATAGGTTTATCTCTGAAGACAATTGCAAACTCTACGTCTTTTGAGTATTCCATAGAAGACTCTTTGTTGTGGCAACATATAAATATACATATCAGTATAGATATAAAATGGTTCTGTCTGTTGTTGATAATCAAGGAAGAATCCTTATCCCAAAATGTATTCGTAAACAAATAGGTCTGCGACCAGGACAACAAGTACGCGTTCAGCTACAAGATAACGCAGCAGTAATTACTGCAACAAACACTGAATCACTAAAACAACTTAAAGGATGCATACAAACAAGTGATATCGATTCTTTAGAACTAAAGCGTTTATGGATACAGTAGAGTAACCAATCTAGAAACGCACAATCTATTAAATACTACTGCATCACTTTATTACTATGAACTCCGCTATTTCAGATGCTATTCGTATATCTTCTCGTTGGCTTCAATACCAAGCGTACACAAAAGAAATTCCTGGACTCGCTTTTGGTGTTTTTCAAAAAGAAGCTCCTCCTCAGTACTTTTTTATTGGAGAAGCAGATGTTGCTAGTAACAAAGAAGTAACTTCTCAGACCTTGTTTCGTATAGCCTCTATTAGTAAATTGTTTACGACAGTTGCAGTCCTTCAGCTAGTACAAAAACAAAAGATTTCCTTACAAGACTCACTTGGTAAACGCCTTCCTTGGCTTGCTAGCAATCAACAAGTAGCTGATTTACGAATAGAAACTTTGCTTTCTCATCTTTCTGGCCTAAGCAGAGAAGCAAGCACTCAAGATTACTGGAACAATGACGGCTTTCCTACCTTTAAGGAACTTAAGAAGTACGCACAAACAACTCCTTGCGTTCTTAGTCCTAACCAGACATTTAAGTACTCTAACTTTGCTTTTGGACTTCTTGGACAAATTATTGAGTCAATCACACAAACTTCTTACGAAGAGTATGTACAAAAAAACATTTTTGAGGTACTATCATTAACAAACACGCATGTTGACATTACCAAAGAAGCGCCTACGTTAGCAACTGGGTATGCAAGAAAGTTTCCTGAAGAAAAAAGAGCTTCTTTTAGTGCTGCTTCAACTAAAGCTCTTGCTTCTGCTACAGGGTTTGCTTCTACTCTTAAGGATGTGAGTACATTTATGCATTCACTAATGATACAAGATCCTCGCTTGCTTTCTGAGGAGATGCACAAAGAAATGCGACGGATACGTTGGAGTGGTGAAGAAAACCTTCTCCTTGGCTTAGGGTACCAAGCATGGAATGTTGATAATAAAGAAATATTTGGTCATTCAGGAGCGTTTCCTGGTTTTAGTACAGCAACTGCTTTTGATGCAGAGCTTGGAGTAGGTATTTCGATATTAACAAACGTAATCGATATGTGCGCTATTGATTTTTTACAATCAGTATATAGCATACTGTATCATTGCCTTGATAATTACCAAGAATACGCTAACTCCTCACTAAGCAACCCTCAAGAATACATAGGAAGATTTACGAGTAGGTGGTCAGAAAACTATGTTGCTGTAGTAAACAAAACCCCTCTCATTTACAATCCTTCCTTAAAGCGTCCTCTTAGTAAATCAACTCGTATAAAAAAAGACTCCTCTAACAAAGCAGTTACTGAGGGAGGAAGTGGTTTTGGAATTCTTGGTGAAGAAGTGAGCTTACTTAAAGAAGAAGGCGTTGTTACTAAGATGAAAATCGGCTCTTTTCTTACTCATAAAAAGGCGTATTTAGGAAGTACAATTAGAAACGAGTGATTTTTTTCAAAAAACATTTCTCTTATAAACACTTCTTTCTTCACAAAAAACTATGTCCTTTGTAGATGAAGCCTTTAAAGAACTCAACATCTCCTCCTACACCTACAAGCTCTCGTACAGCGCTCGTTTTAATGGCTACAACGCAAACATCAGAAAAACACGCACTCACTACGATATTCGCTTAAGTAAAATCTGGCAATCAGTTAGTGAAGATATACAAAAAGGGTGTGTTCAGTCATTACTGCTTCGTTTTCATAAAGACCAAGAACGAACACAAGCAGTTCTTTTGTACAACGACTTTCTTAAAGCACTTACTGAGTATGCTCCACGAAAAGATTCTGATGCGTACTTAGCAAGTCGTTTTCACCTCCTTAATGAGGAGTACTTCTCAGGGCTTATGTCTATGCCAAACCTTGAGTGGGGCAGCTACAGCCTCACACACCTTGGTCGCTACGAGTACTCTACAGACACCGTAAGGATATCTACTGCTCTCAGAGAGGATGAGCAACTCCTTGATTACGTCTTATACCATGAGCTTTTGCATAAAAAGCACAAATTTACTGCTTCAAAAAACAGTACTCGACACCACACAAAAGCGTTTCGAGAAGAAGAAGCACTCTTTAAAATCAAGGATGTTGAGAAACGACTCAGTCGATTCGTGCAAGAAAAACGAAGAAAGAAACCAAAAAAATCTTTTCTTCAAAAACTATTCTCCAGATAATGTTTGTATTCTTTCTTACGGTAGAATCAACAAGTGTTTTGCGTATGCAATAACTGAATAACTTATATATTTGAAGTTCTTCCTCAAAGATAGTGACAAATAAACCTCTTATTCCTTTATGGCAGATACGTGAAGAACTTGCTGATAACGCTTTTCAACAAGAACTTCACGAATCTTTTGAGCGCATGCGCTTATCTCCAGAAGAAGAACAGTCATTTCTTGAAGAAGTTCCCTCGCTTCCAGGTTTTGATGAGCGCGAATATTTACAACAACAAAATAACGATCTGAAAAATAACTCTCAATTCTCTTTACAAAGAGGTCGTATTCCTCCTCAGAATGTAGAGTTAGAAGAGATTACGTTACGAACATACTTTTCTAATCCAAAATGGATGCAGGACTGGAGCCAACCGTATCTTAACAGAATGTTTTACAAACCAGCACATAGGCATATTCATGAAGCAATGATGAACTGTCAGCAACCAATTAGTAAACGAACAGTTATTACTCATTTGCGTCAAAAAGGACTACTTGATGTGGTTGGAGGAGAAGAATATATTACTGAACTTCTCAAAAAAGAAACTGCTCAGAGTCCTGAGGAGCTACAAGCACACATCCTTTCTCTTGAGGATCACCATGTTGCTCGAGAACTTATACTTTTCTCAAATAACGTAACAAAAGCGGCGTATACTGGAGGCTTGCTCTCAGAAAAAGATCATGCGTACGCTCTAAAAAAGAAGTACACAGAAAATAGCGGTCAACAGGTAGCTGCCGATAGTATTGAGCTGGTTAGACAAGTGTCATTTCAAGTTCTTGAGGTGTTACCATTTCGTCACCGCACACAATACTCTCTCGATACACAAGTAGAAGAAGCAGTTGAAGACGCAAGAGGAGTGTATGAGCGAGAAGGAAAGCCAAAAGTGAGTACAGGATTTAAAGAACTTGACGCAGTTACTCATGGAGCGCCCAATGGAAGACTTTACATCGCAGGAGCAAGACCTAAAAACGGAAAAACTACACTTGCAGTTAACCTCGCAGACAACATTATGGAGCAAGGAGCACATGCAGCGATTTTTAGCCATGAACTAAGTTACAAAGAACTCACAAGAAAGTTCATTGCGAAACGAGCAGATGTTGATCTTGAGAAATTTTCGTACGCAGATGAAGAGAATCCGTTTACTAAAGAAGAACTTGAGCGAATAGAATACGCAGCGCAGGAAGTTAAGCAACTGCCATTAACGATACGTTCAGGGCCTCCAAATAGTGTTGAGGATATTGTCAATCAAGCAGCGCAAATAAAGGCATGGAACCCTAACTTACAGTTCATAGCTATTGATGGGTTACAAGCGTACGGGACACTAGTTCCTCCCAGATCAAATAAGTCGGATTTTTTCTATAACATACTTAATTATTTCAAGAATGATATTGCTGAGCGACTAGGAGTTACTGTTTGGCTTAGTGCACAGCTTTTACGCGGTGTTGAGAAATACAAAGCAAGTAAACCAAAAGGAATTGATGATTTTTCAGACTGTAAAGGAATAGCAGAAGTTGCAGATGGAGCGTTCCTACTCTACAGACCTGAGCACTACTTCCCTGATAACGAAGAATTCAGAGGTTGGATGAATGTTCATCCTGTAGATTTACGTAACTCAGGACGTAAAGGAAAACAGTTTAAGCTCGGAATAGACATTTCACGCGCAGATATGTACGAATTAAAATAATTGTGTTGGTGAAATTTTTCGACTTTTTCTTCACTAGCTTTATTAAGAACAAACCCTTATGCTTTCTCATGGCGTTTCGTAAACGATTTCCTAAAGATGTCCCTACTTCTCCGTATCCTCAGTGGAGAGCAGTTACGCTTACTAAGCAGCAAGAAGAAGAAATTGTTGCTTCCTCGCAACAACAAAACCTTTCTTTACTTAAGCAGTGCTTACAACAAGCAAAAGTTCTTGTAGAGCAAGAAGGTCTTAAAGATTACCAAACTGACATCGTAACCCTTGCTGTTGCTTTGTTTGAGAAACAAGCAAGTCACGTTGCGTATCACAAAGAGGAGTACGCGTATGATTTGTTTATGCGCGAAGAAGCTGAGAAATAAATTCTTTGTACGTACCGTCTTGTATTTTGTTTTCAAGAATTACTCGTAAGTCTTGGTTTCTAAACTGCTTATCTCGTACAAGAGAAAGCAAATCATCAATAGGTATTTCTTGTACTTCTACTCGTTCACCAGCATCTAAGCATTTGTTTCCTAAGCCGTTTACGTACAAAACGTAGTAGTGAGTCTGCCAATTAACAAAGCCTCCTTCTCGTGAATCAGTAAACAAGAATTTCGTCTCCCCTACAAAACCTGTTTCTTCCTCAACCTCTCTAGCAGCTGCTTCTTGTGGGTCTTCATCCCATTCATTAAGCATCCCTCCTACTATTCCAAGATAATCTCCTTTGTGCGGTTGTTCTTCTTGTACGTACACGAGCTTGTTGTTATGCATAACAAATACTTGCACGCTTGCTTTACGAACAGCCACTTCAAACGTAGTTGTTGACTCGTCAAAAAGTACTTGCTTCCACTCATACACACGAAGAAACTCTCTAGAATACTTGATCTCTGCATGATTAGGAATCATTTCTTCAGATGTGCTTTGCTGTTATGAATATCTAGTGCTTCCTCGTTGTCTGCGTGCGTGAAGTTAACTACGCTGGCAATAAACCACACAGAAAAAATGAGTGTGAGCGTGAATCCGTACGTGACGTTTGCAGGCCAGATGATAAGAGCAGAGAATACTCCTCCAAGAATACTGATTATCATAAAGCTTGCTGGTAGAGGTTGTTTGGAGAAATGGTTACTCATACAACTAACCTACTCATAGTACTATATAAACTTCTCGCCCAGTACGTTTATATACGTGCCGGTGTTTCTACACGCTTATGAAGTGGTATGAGCAGTATTACAAACAACTCATGATCATCCCATGGGTGCTTA
Source organism: Candidatus Woesearchaeota archaeon (assembly GCA_047602905.1). GTDB lineage: Archaea > Nanobdellota > Nanobdellia > Woesearchaeales > SKIA01 > SKIA01. Next base: position 78,351 of record JBLKOP010000002.1, read on the forward strand.
TAGCGCTCTCGGTTCTCGTAATAGCACTGACTGTTGTCTCCACAGGAGATTTTGTAAGCAAAGGAGTTTCTTTAAGTGGAGGAGTAAGTGTTACGATGCAAGCACCTACCACGCTAGTAACAGCGGATATAGAGCAGACGTTTCGAGAAACGTTTCCAGAAGCTGATGTTTCTGTGCGTCGATTAGCTGCTGAGAACACATACGTTATAGAAGCAACGTTACTTGCTGATAACGAGCAAGAAGCAGCCAGGACCTTAGAAAACCATTTAGAAACGCTCTACAACCCGATAAGTCTTAGCACAGAAACTACTGGTCCAGCACTTGGAGACGCGTTTTTTGCACAAACCCTCATGGGTATTATGCTGGCGTTTTTGTGGATGGGCTGGGTGGTGTACTTGTATTTTGGCAGTCGCTTATCAGTAAAGGTGTTAGCAGCAGTAGTGGCGCTTACTTGTACGGTTCTTGTTACTCAAAACGTTTTTTCTGGTCCAGGAGGGCTACTAGTGCTTTTTGCGATACTTCTTGCTCACTTAGCGTTTTATCTGTACATCAGCGTTCCTAGCGGAGCAGTTATTCTTGCAGCAGCAAGCACGGTTCTCTTCACCCTAGCAGTTATTAACCTGCTAGGAATGCGTTTACAAACAGCTGGTGTCGCTGCGTTCTTAATGATTATTGGATACTCCGTAGACACAGACATTCTTCTTTCTACGCGAGTACTTAAAACACAGGAAGGAAGTATTATCGGTCGTATAGAGGGTGCGTTTAAGACGGGTATGACGATGCAAGTAACAACAACTATAGTAACGCTTGTAGGTTTCTTAGTGGCTACCAGCGCTGTTATCGAGCAAATAATGCTTATTTTGTTTATTGGAATGATTGGAGACATACTATTTACTTGGACGCTTAACGCAGGTATTCTGTACTGGTACGCAAAAAAGACTGGGGTGAAGGAGCGAGTATGAAAATAGGGGTTCGAACGTGGATACTTATCTTCGCACTCATCCTCATGGTAGTAGCGATTAGTCCGCACCCGCGAGCAGACGGAGTTGTTATTACAAGTGTTGCTACGAGCAGTCCAGCAATAGAGGCAGGTATTACTGGTCCTAGCAGTACTACACAACCGGTTCAGCGAGAGCGAGTGCTGCGCTTTAACGGAGTAGACATTACGAGTGTTGAGCAGTTTAATAGCTTAAACCAGAACCTTTCAGGACTCATACAAGTACAGACTGATAAGGATAGCTACGTAGTTACTATTCCTAACACTACAACGACTACAGGTATTACTGTAGGAGAAGCTCCAAGAAGTAATATTCGTCTCGGCCTTGACCTTACTGGTGGTGCTCGTGTTATGGTGCAGCCTGTTGAGCCTGTTGACGCGGATATCATGGATTTGTTATTAGCTAATATTGAGGAGCGCATTAACGTGTTTGGTCTCTCTGACGTTACTGTTCGTGACGTACAAGACTTTACGGGTAACCAGTTCATTCTTGTTGAGATAGCAGGTGCTGATGAGCAAGCAATTGTTGATTTGCTTACGCAACAAGGAGATTTTAAGGCGGTAATTGGTAACACCACTGTTTTTAGTGGTGGTGATGACATCACGTATGTGGGGACAAGCGCTACTGATAGCGGTATTCGTCAGTGTAGCCCTGGTGGTGCAGGTGTTGTGTGTGAGTTCTTCTTTGTCATTAGTCTTTCTTCACAAGCTGCGCAAAGACACGCTGACGTAACAAGGCCGTTAGATGTTATTCCTAGTCAAGGAGGCGGGTATTTGAGTGAAACGATGGATTTGTATTTGGATGGAGAGCTTATCACGAGTCTTCAGATTAGTGCTGGTCTTCGTGGAAGTACTACTACGCAAATTCAGATTAGTGGTTCTGATAACGCCGCTACGCAAGAAGCTGCTGCTCGTGCTGCTCAGGAGAGTATGAAGCAGTTACAGACTGTTCTTGCTACGGGAAGTCTTCCTGTGGAGCTTGAGGTTGTTAAGACGGATAGTATTAGTGCTGAGCTTGGTAGCACGTTTATTCAGAATATCTTCTTTGTTGCTTTGTTTGCGTTACTTGCTATTGTCATTACTGTTTCTACTCGGTACCGTGATTGGAAGATTAGTATTCCTATGCTTATCGCTATGCTTTCTGAGCTCGTTATTATTCTTGGTATCGCTGCTTTGTTCAGATACAACCTTGATTTGGCTGGTATCGCTGGTATTATTATTGCTATTGGTACGGGTGTTGATGACCAAATAATTATTGTTGATGAGATTAAGAGTGGCGGGAATCGTGGTGGTAGTTGGAAGCAGCGTATGGGTCGTGCGTTCTTTATTATTTTTGCTGCGTTCTTTACCTTACTTGCTGCTATGCTTCCTCTTATGTGGGCTGGTGCTGGTCTTGTTCGTGGCTTTGCTATCATGACTATTGTTGGTGTTACTGCTGGTGTGTTAATTACTCGTCCGGCGTTTGCTGAGTTGGCTAAGAAGTTTGTGAAGATGGAAGAAGAGTAGCTTTTATAAACGAACTCGTAGTTACGAAGAGTACCAACGGGGCTATAGTGTAGCTTGGTATCACCTTGCGTTTGGGACGCAAAAACTTCGGTTCAAATCCGAATAGCCCCAGTTTATGGCATTTTCAAGCTTTCTGGAGTGTTTTCTTTTTCTAGTCTCACGTGTTCTTTTCTGTGGCAATTAGCGCATAAAACAACGCACTTATTCATTTCTTCTTGAATGCGCGCTATACTATAGGCTAATTGTTTCATTTGTGAAGGAGCAAGATCTTTTTGTTCTGGATCGGGATGATGAAATTCTAAGCAAACATTTTCTTCCTCTCCGCAATGCTCGCAACTAAGTGTGTCTTTGTATTCGTGATACCATTGAGTAATCTTTTTTCTTCGCTTCTTTGCTTTTTTTCGGTAGTACTCTTTTGCTTTCTCAGGATTGTTTCTATACCAGTTCCTCCAGTACTCTCGCTGTTTTTCTCGGTCTCTTGGTGACATAATATACACAAGTTGTCTGTCTTAAAAGCTCTTTTGTGCATATGTCCAGTGCTCTGCGGAAAGCTTTTGTTTTTTCTGAAAATGTTTCGGATACTTGCTTGAACAACATGATTTTTTTTTATAGTATCCGTTTGTGCTCTTCAAGAACTGGTCGCTTTTTTATGTGGTGGCGGTAGTATCCTATGATGTTGCTGCTAAGAAACACGAGCTCTATAAGCACTCCCATTGGGGTGAATATGATTGCGTTGTAGGTGATGACGATGCTTGTTGCTATCATCATGAGTATGCGTAGGTGTTTATCGTTTTTTTGAAAGCGGGCTATGAGTCCTATGTATAATCCCGTAAATATTACTAGGTCTGTCCAGGAGGTGTAGTTTAGTGTTATTGGTAGTATGTAGAGTATCATGAATGCGTAGAGGAATTTTTTGTTGGTGGTTTTGGTTGCTGTTATAAAAGAGGCGAAGGAGAAGAAGAACAGTATTGCTGCGTTTATTTCCTCTAAGAATAGGTAGTGGGTTGCTATGAGTAAGCTTGAGAACGTAAGAAATACGAGTATGTGTTCTCGTTTCTTGAGCTGAAAGGATATGATGTCTGAGATGAGTGCTATTGCTATGAGTATTTGTGAGAGAAGAAACGGGTTGTTTAGGAGTTGCATTTTTGTTTGTTTGTTGTTTTTTATATAAAACTAGTTTTTTTTGAGGTACTTACTTATAGTGCGTAAAACCTTTTTTGTTTCAATGAACTTTTTTTTGTAAAAATTAGTTATTCTTTTGTGTCTCCACCTAAATAGATGCTTTGTATTTTTGGGTGTTGTTGTATTGTTTTGTCTCCTTCTAGGGCTATACTTCCTTGCTCGAGTACGTAGGTGTAATCACTTATTTGTATTGCTTGTTTCGCGTTTTGTTCTACTACCAGTAGGCTTATGCCTTCTTTTCTGAGTTCTTGTAGTGTTTTGAAGAGTTCTTTGATGAGTTTTGGGCTTAGTCCGAGTGTTGGTTCGTCAAGGAGGAGAAGTTGTGGTTTGTGCATGAGTGCTCTTGCTAGTGCGAGCATTTGTTGTTCTCCTCCTGATAGGTTGTAGGCGAGGGTTTTTTCGTGTTTTTTTAGGTTGGGGAATTGTTTGTAGAGTTCTTGTATTCTTTTGTTTGGGTTTGTTAGTTGTTTGCTTGTTAGTTGGAGGTTTTCTTGTACTGTTAGTGTTGTGAAGTTTATTCTTCCTTGTGGTACGTAGCTTATTCCTAACTTTAGGAGTTCGTGTGTTTGTTTGTTTGTTATGTTTTTTTCTTTGTATGTTATGTTTCCGCTTGTTTGTTTTGTGAGTCCAAAAACGGTTTTTAGTACTGTGCTTTTTCCTGCTCCGTTTGGCCCAATTAGGCTTACTATTTGTTTCTTGTCTACTTCTATGTTTATTTCGTGTAGTACTGGTGTTTCTTCGTAGCCTGCACTTACTTGTTGTAGCTTGAGTAGTTTCATGCTCCTAGGTATGCCTCCAGTACTTCTTTGTCTTCTTGTATTTGTTTTGGTGTTCCTGTTTTTAGTAGGCTTCCTTGGTTCATTACGTGTACCGTGTCTGCTACTGTTGATACGAAGTTCATGTCGTGCTCTATAAGTAGGATTGTTTTGTTTTGTTCTTGTAGTGTTTTTAGTACGCGCTGTATTTGTTCTCGTAGCGCTGGGTTTACTCCTGCTACTGGTTCGTCAAGAAGGATTATGTCGGTGTTTTTTGCTATTGCGAGCGCGAGTTCTAAGAGTTTTTTTTGCCCATACGAGAGGTCTTGTGCTTTTGTTGTTAGTGTGTTGTTAAAACCTACTGTTTCTAGTGCTTGTTGTGCTTGTTTTTTCCAGTCGGTTTCTGTACTAAATAGGCTGATGAGTTTGTCATCGTCCTTGTTAAGGGCGAGTTGTAGGTGTTCATACACTGTTAGGTTGCTAAAGAGTCTTGGGTGTTGAAATGTTCTTGCGAGTTGCTGTGCTACTCTGTGCGGTTTTGTGGTTAGGGGTTGTTGTTTGTAGAGTATTTCTCCTGCGTCTTTGTTTTCAAATCCTGTTATGAGGTTGAATGCGGTTGTTTTTCCGCAACCGTTTGGTCCTATGAGTGCTGTTATGCTTTTTTCTTTTACTGTGAAGCTGAGGTTGTTTACTGCTCGTACTCCTCCGAAGTGTTTTGTTAGGTTGCGTACTTCTAGTAGGTTCATTGTAAGCTCACCTTCCCAAAGAGCCCTTTTGGTTTGTTCATGAGTATGAGTATGAGTATGCTTGCGTAGATGATTTGTCTTGCTGGTCCGAGTATGCTGCTGGGTAGTCCTATGAACCTGAGTGCTTCTCCTAGTCCTATGATGAGTATTACTCCTGCTATGCTTCCTTTCGTGCTTGCTAGTCCTCCTACGATGACTACTGTGAGTAAGAGTACGAGTTCTAGGAGCATGAAGCTTGTTGGGTCTATGTAGCTTATGTAGTGCGCGTACAGACTTCCTGCTACTCCTATGAAGAAACCGCTTATCGCGTTGGTTTTTGCTTGTATTGATAAAACGTTTTTTCCTAGCATCTGCGCTCCTGCTTCGTCATCTCGCGCTGCTTGTAGTGCTCGCCCGAAGCGACTCGTTGCTACTGCGTGTATCGTGTATACGCTTATCGTTGCTAGTATTGCTGCGAATAGGAGGTAGTGGTTGTTTGTTGTTATGCTTACTCCAAGCAGTTCTGGTTTGGGTATTCCTGGTATTCCTAGTGCTCCTCTGGTTACACTCGTCCAGTTAAGTAGGATGTTTCCTATTACGTAGCTAAACCCAAGCGTTGCGAGTGCGAGGTAGTCTCCTTTTACGTGTTTTGTTGAGTACAGAAGTGCTACTGCAAATGATGCAGTTATTATGGCTGCTGCGAGTAGCGCTACGAGGTATGGTAGGTGTAGTTGCATCATAAAAATTGCTGATGTGTACGCTCCTATCCCAAAGAGTGCTACTAGTGCTAGGTTGAGCATTCCTCCGTTTCCTAGTAGTAGGTTGTAGCTTGCTGCGAGTATTGCGTATATTGCTATGATGATGAGTATGTGTGTTAGGTACGCGCTCATAGTCTCTCCCCCGTCTTTTTTCCAAAGAGTCCTTGTGGTCTAAGCAGTAAGAATAAGAAGAGGAGTGTGAAGGTTATTGCGTCTTTCCAGCCGCTTGGAAGCCACCAGATACCGAAGTTCTCCGCTACTCCTACGATGTAGCTTCCTGCTATGCTTGCTGGTACGCTTGTCATTCCTCCTATTACTGCTCCTGAGAATCCTTTTACCATAAGGCTTGTTCCCATTGTTGGCTCTAGGCTTTGCTCTAATCCGATAAGCACTCCTGCTACTCCTGCGAGCACGCTTGCTATCAGAAACGCTGCTGTCATGAGCTTGTCTGCTTGTATTCCTTGTATGTTTGCTAGTTCTGGATTATCTGCTACTGCTCGTAGTTCTCGGCCTATTTGTGTGTAGCGAAGAAAGAAGTATAGGAGTATGAGTAGTGCTGCGCTACTAAGAATAATGATTATTTGTAAGAGGGTTATTCTTGCTCCAAGAACACTTATTCCTGCTGTTATTTCAAAGAGCTGAAAGCTTTTTACTCCTGCTCCAAACAAGATCATAAGGATGTTTTCAAAGAGTATGAGTAACGCTACTGATACGATAAGTATTACTACGCTGCTTGCTTGTTTTTTTTGTAGCGGTGCGTAAAAAAACGTTCTTACTAGGTAGCCAAGAGCGGCGCTTGCTATGAGTGTGAGAATTACTGATAGCCAAAAAGGCATTCCTAGCATGCTAAACAGCCAGAAACAAATGTATCCTCCTACAGCTATGCTTGCTCCGTGAGCAAAATGCATTACTTTGTTTGTTGTGTAGATAAGGGAGAAGCCTGCTGCTACAAGGCCATAAACGCTTCCTATGATGAGGCTGTTAATGAGTAGTTGACTGAAAGGAAAGCTCATAGGGTTGTTTTACCACAAGATATTATATAAACTACACCCAAACGTTTTTATGTATTAAGCTTCTTCTTTTGTAGATGAGAAGAAGTGCTTTTTTGCTTATCGTCGTTGCGTTCTTATTGTTTGCTTGTACAACTCCTGCTCAAGAAAGTTCTTCTGAGACTGTTTATGAGATAGGACTTATTGCTCCCTTATCTGGGGATGCAGCGTTTATTGGTGAAGGGCTTTCTGGTGTTACTCAAGTAGCTGTTGAAGACGTTAATGCTCTCTGGGCTGATGATAATAAGCGATTAGTGGTTCGTTACGAGGATGGTATGTGTAATGGTCGAGAAGCACTTAGTGCTCTTCAGTCATTACATGATCGTTACTCAATTACTGTTATAAGTGGAGGCGCTTGTAGTGGAGAGACTCTTGGTATGGCTCCGTACGCTAATGATAATCAGATTCTTTTGTTATCAAGTGGTTCTACTTCTCCTGCTATTCGTGAAGCTGGAGAGTTTGTTTTTAGAAATTATCCTTCTGATGATGGTGTTGCTATCATTCTTTCTGAGCAAATTGCTCAGCAAGGTTTTTCTCGCGTAGCGCTTCTTTCTGAGAACACTGATTACGCTCAAGACTTACGAGACGCTTTTGTTAGTAATTTAGAGCAGCGAGGTGTTGAGGTAGTTGCTAGTGAGAACGTGTTAAGTTCTTCAAGAGATTTTCGTACAGAACTCACTCGCATCCAGCAAGAACAACCTACTGTTTTAGTACTTGTTCCGCAAACAGCTCCTATGAGTGCTTCTATGATGCGTCAAGTGCGTGAGTTAGGTCTTCAGGCTGAATTGTTTTTTCCTGACTTAGGTGTGCTTTTTGACGCACTAACTGATAATAGGGATTTGTTTGTTGGCGTAACAACTGCTCGCTATGTTGTTGCTGCTCAGGATAGTGAGGAGTACCAAGACATTCTTGCTCGCTCAAGTTGCACTCTTGAAGGGTACTGCGCTGCTCAGTACGACGCGATAGTCTTGTTAGCGGATATTATTGATTCTTGTGGATCAGTAGACGCTCTTTGCGTTCAGCAAGGACTTTTTGATACGCAAGGAAGACAAGGGCTTGCGGGTGAGCTAAGCTTTGATGAGAACGGAGAAATTCTTGGCAACTTCGAAATCGTCCGTATTAGCGAAGAAGCAATTGAGCTTGTTTAGTATTTTGCTTTTCTCGCAGCAGCTTATTGATACGAACAAACGTTTCCAAAAAACAACTCGTGCAAGATAGTGCTAGGAGATTCTTAGGAAGTAACTTCTTTTTCATTGGTTTTTTTGTACTTCATGTGCAATAACGTCTCTGTACTCAACAAGTTGTGGTTGTAATCCATGAGCGGCTCCTGGTTTTTCAAACAATACGATATTCATCTGTTTCTCTTGTAGTTGTATTGTTTTTATTACCTGCTATCCTCTCTTATTTGGCTGTGCTTGTTATGCGCAAATAAGAACAATACTTACTTTACTCTGAAAGACACAAACATCACGCACGTAGTCAAACAAAACAGTGCGTGGGACGTAGAACTAGAAGTCCTCGCCCACACCTACCAGGAATACCAAGAAACAATAAATAACCTCACACAAGAATTCTCAGAAACAATAACAAGAATAGAAACAGCAATAATGACAGCAGACCGCGTCTGGCCAGCAGGAGCAAACTTCTTAAAGTAATCACTTATAAGTAGTTAAAAAAGATACTTATTTAAATACCTATTTATTCAACAAGTATATGAATCTTAAATCTAGGCATTTCTTATATGCTACGCAAGAAGATATAGATAATCCTTTGGAACTTTCAAAGAACCCCAATAATATTAAAGTTGTAAATCTCGGGGATTCGTTTTTTTATCCTCCAAAACATCTTCAAGAAGGTCTTGAATCTGTTTTAGTATTCTCAGAAAACACTAAAAAAAGAGACATTCCAAGCGGAAGTGTGTGGAGGTATAGTGATGCTGATTATAAACCGGAAATTTTACGAGATGACGTCGGTTGTGGCATTACTCTTTACCTGATGCAAAAGGGAGTAACTCCAGAAGATGTATTAAAAGTAGGTTCTCAATACTCTTTTGGAGGAGGAAACCATTTTCTAAATAAAGGTTCTTTTGATGAAAAACTGGACTATTTAATGTTACACTCTGATTTAAACTCTCAAAAAAAAATTCCTAAATCAACATCTGAAGCTCAATCTCAAGTAAGTACTGCCACAAGTAAGCGTAGAGAACTTATTGAAAAAATGATTAATGAATTAGAAACTAGAGCTGACTTTTTTATGGACTGGCCACATAATCATATTGATACTTCCGGTGAAAAAACAATATATATGAAAGGTGTTGTTGATACAAAAAAAACAGAAGGAATAGGATTACTTGCTTTAACTCCCCATGATGGTTGCGCGTTATACGTGCAAGGTTCTGAGGTATTAAATGGGTATATGCAGCATGGGATTGGAGTAAAAAATCATGAATATCTTAAAGAGTACTCCTCTGTTAATAATTCTAAACACCGATATTACATCCCTAAAGACGACCCACTAGTAAGAGAAAGTTTTAACTCTATGCGTGCTTTTGGAAAAAAATTTTATCCTCGAGCAACATTTGTTGAAAGGTATCTTTCTCCAGAAATAACAATAAGAAGTCGCTAAGAAGCAACTTTATACTTATTAACCCATTTTTCGAAATCCTCTGTTTTCTCCTCAGGAACAAGATGTATATTGTAATAATCATTTTCTTTATGTGGTTTCTTCTCAAACTGATAATTGACATGAGGTATTTCCAAATCATCTGTATGGAGTAATAAGGTATTTATTCCTCGTTTAAACAATAATTCTTTATCAACTCCTAAAACTACTAATGGTATATCTTCCTGTAATTCTTTTAGAGAAAAGTCAAGAGAATAACAATAATCTCCACTTCCATTACCATACCGATCTAACTTAACAAACTTTTTTGTTTTAGATACTCTCTGCATAATATCATCTACTTTTTTGTGTATCTTAGAGACTAATTTTTTTCTACTATTAATAAATTCAATCAACTTAATGACTTCTTCATCAAGTGCAAAAAGTATTGATTTAATAGTATTTGAATGTTCTTCTAAAAAATACTTGACTTCTTTATTATTGGCGTTTCCATTCCAATTGTTTACTAGTTCGTGCAGCTCTTCAAAAAGACTTTTTTTATTAATACTAATTTGATTAATATCTTCAAGAAGTTCTACAAGAAGCGCTCTTTCAATATGTAATGTATCATTATCATAAAATACTGTTGCTGCTTCATTAACTACTTCCAATAAATCAAATATCCCATACACGCGGTGGTATTCAACACCTTTACCGCCTTCTCTAGATTCATTGTGATACTTGTCTATTTGTTTAAGCACGTATCTAAACTGTCGTATATTGGGATTTTCTAGTAATTCCTCTACGCCAGCAATAAAGAGTTCTTCTATGTTCTTTATCTCAGACAATTCTTTTAGAAGTAATTGCTTTTCTTTTTCTAAAGTTATATTAAATTTGTTGGTAAATGGTTTTTTTGTATGTAATAATTTAAAAAATGCTTTCATATAATATCATCTGCAGTAATACTGGCAATTTTTCTTATAAGTTTTTCTAATTTTTTTCTTGATAGAATCTTACTTTTTGTTTTATTTAAAAAATATTTTGCAGAGGTTTTATCTTCTAAACAGTTTACTTTAGGTTGTATGCTTCTTGTAGCGTTGTTGTTCCTGCGTAGATTTGTTCTCGTACGCTTCTCATTTCTGAATCAACTTTTCTTTATGAGTTGTTCTTTTATTTTTGTTTGTTTATATATTTGTTGGGTTGTTGTTTAGGTATTGTTCTGCTAGTTTATTTGTGTATTTGGTTAGTTCTTTGTTGATTTTGTGTAGTTGTTTTCTTGTTGGTAGCGTTTGTCGTATCCTCCAGGCTTCGTGTATTGGGTGTTTTGTTTGTTCTCGGAGTTCTTTTACGAGTTTGTTTCTTTCAAGAATGTAGGGTTTGTTTTGTAGTTGTAGTTCTACTCGTGCTAGCTCGAAGACTATTTTGTGAAAGTCTTTTAGTGGGTAGGGCTCGTTTTGTTCTTGTAATTGTTTACTCATCTCTTTACTTACTTCTATGAGGTGTTGTAGTTCTTGTTTTAGCGGCATTGCTTGCGGGTACGTACTAAAATTTATTTGTTGCTTGCTAAGTAGTTTGAAGTGTTTTAGTCGTTGTACGAAGCGCTCTGGCTTAATGAATTGTAGTATTGGCTCTATTGGTTCTTGCTGTTTCCTAAGACTTTTCTCTGTAAATATTCGTAGCCTACTCTCTATTGCTATATTGTTTTTTTCTAAGTACTCTTCTAGTTGTTTGTTAATTGTTTCTTCTTGTTTGTACGTCTCATTGCTGCGTACAATTGCAAAGAAGTCTATGTCGCTAAACTCATTTCTTTCTTTGTTATCAAGTATTGTTCCTCCAAGGTATAAAGCGACGAGTTCTTCTTTAATGAGTTGTTGTAAAATGAGTTGTTTACAAGCAGTTATTGTTGTTTGTATTTGTTGTTCTGAGAGCATCTCTTTTGTTGTTCTCTTCTTGTTATTTAATGATTTCTTACGTAATTGTTCTAATCAGCTTTTTTTGGTTGTTTTTTTATAGGTGTTCGTTTCTTTGTTGTGTTATGGATGTATTGTTTGTTCTTCTGATTTTGTTTGTGGCTTTTTATTTGCAGTCTGTTGTTGGTTTTGCTTCTGGTCTTGTCGCTGCTCCTTTTCTCATTCTTTTTTTGTCTTTTCCGGAAATGGTTTTTTTATTATCGGTTATTGGGTTGTTTTTTGCTTCGTATCAAGTTCCTAAAGTTTTTTCTTCTGCTCATAAGCGTATGTTGTTGTTTTTGTTTCCTTCATTACTAGTTGGTATGTTTTTTGGTGTTCGTAGCCTTGCTGTTTTTTCTCGGAGCACTCTTGAGTTGGTGTTGGTTGCTGTTATTGTTTTGGGGTTGTTCTTGATTGTGTTTCGTTCTCGTATTCGTTTGCCTGAGTCTGCTGGCGTGATTGTTGGTTTTCTTGGAGGATTTTTTTCTGGCTCAGTAAGTGTTGGTGGTCCTGTCTATGCTTCTTATATTGATTCACAAACTTCTTCTGTTGTTGCTCGCTCCACGCTTATTGTTTTGCTTGCTCTTGTTGAATTCTTTAAGCTTTCTATGCTTGTCTTCTCTGGGTTTGTAAGCTCATCGATTCTTGTTACTGCATTACTTGCTGTTCCTGTTGTTTTCTTAGCGATGTTTCTTGGTAACAAAGCGTCTGGATTACTTTCTCAGCGAGTCTATCATGCTAGTGTTTTTGTTCTTGTACTTCTTGCTGCTGTGTTAGTTATTATGTAGTTAGAAAAATATTATCAAAAATATTTTTTTATTCTTTGTACATGCTGTTTAGTTGTGCTAGTTCAGTCATAAGTGGCTGATACATTGGACTTTTTGTGAAGTCTTTTTCAAAGTGTTTGCTTTCTACTAGCTCGTCTATTGCGCTGTATATTTTGTTCGTGAGTGGGCCTTTGTCTTTACGAAACTCTGCTAGGTTGTCTCTTATGTCTATTAGTTGTCCTTTTGTTCGTAGATCAAGTGTTGATATGTGTTTGTCGTTTGCAGATTTTCCTCCCATTCGTATTGCGCTTGCTATTGTTTGGTAGTCTGTAAGAAAGCTTTCTGCTTGTTCTTCTAGTATTTCTTGTACTTCTTTAGCGTTTATACTTTCTAAACCGTTTCTTTGTTTGGCTATTGACGCAACTGTTTTGTCTCCTCCTACTCCAAAGAAGTCTGTTAGTTCGTATTTTGGTGAGATAATTGTATCTTCTGGGTTGTGTATACTTCCTGTTGCGTAGAACGTTGGGTCTAGTATTGTTGCTGTTGCTAAGTCGTATGTTGTTTCTTCTTCGTATCCAGGGTTTTGCCATCCTTGTATTCCTACGGGTAGGTTGTGTATTCCTTTGTAGTCGTTTACGCGAACTACTAGTGATTCTGAGGGCATTGATTCTTCTGGTGTAAATGAGTTGTTTAGTATTCTTTCTATGTCTTCTGGGCTTATTGGTTTGTTGTTTAGTGTTTGTATGTTCATAAAGAACACCTCCTTGTTATTACTGTGTAGTGGTTTTATGTTTATAAATATTATCCCTTCACTAGGGAGGAGAAATAATTATGTTTATAAATTGCTATTCATATGTCTTCGTATGGATGCTCAGAAGCTTCAAGAAGTAGGTCTTACAGAAGGAGAAAGCAAAGTCTACTTAGCTCTCTCAGAACTAAAAGAATCAACAACAGGAGATATTATTCAAAAATCCGGTGTTTCAAGCTCTAAAGTCTACGACATCTTAGAGCGACTATCAAAAAAAGGCCTTGTAAGCATCCAAATAAAAAATAACACCAAACACTTTCAAGCAAAAGCTCCGCAAAGAATACTTGATTTCTTACACGTACAAGAAACTGAGCTTAAACAAAAAAAGCAGCAAGCAAAACAGCTCATCCAAGAATTACAAGCAATCCAAAGCAGACCACAACAAACACAATACGCAGAGATACTGCAAGGAATACAAGGAATAAAGACGTTTCTTGAATATTTCTTACAAGAACTACAAGCAAACGACACAATGTACATCATTGGAGCAAACAAAGAATCAATTGATCTCATGGGAGAGTACTTCAGCGAGTGGCACACTCGAAGAGTACACAAAGAAGTCACATGCCTTGCAACGTACTTACCAGAAGCAACAAGCAGAGCACGTTTTCGTAAACAAACCCCTCTTACCCAAACACGCATACTTCCTAAAACCATGAAAGCACCAGCGTTTTTTGTTATTGGACGAGACATATCAAGCACGTTCATATTCGGAGGAAGCCCGCTATGCATCGTAGTAAAAAATCAGCAAGTAGCACAAAGCTATGAAGAATACTTCAAGTTGCTTTGGGAGCAATCAACACCTCCATGATGAAGCTGTGTACAAACAAATGTTTTTTCTAGTTAGTAACGCAAGTTATTTTGCTTATCAAGTCAATTATGGTTGTTTATTGATTTCTGTAGTTTGGTATTGGCATCTCATCCATTTCTTTCTGTAGCTTTCTGATTCGTCCGATGCGTTCATTCATTCCTTCTAGGTTTTTGTTTAAGTCGTGTAGCTGGTTGAGGTATCCGAATACTTCATCTCGGCTCTCAAACAGCGCGTGGTATGAATCGACTAATTCAAGAAACACTTCTTGCATGTCTGAGGGCATGCCTGCTTTCTCTAATTCATTGATGTATTTAATTGTTTCTTGTGCTGTTTGTGTTATTGATAGTGTTGTTTTGTATGTTTCTTGTAGTTCTTCTTGTTTTTCTTCTGAAAAATCGTTGTATACTGTTTGTAGGCTGTCTGCCTTTTGTTGCCAGTAGTCTGGTGTTCTCCAGGCAGGCTCGTCAGGAGAAGTTTTGTTTTGAGCTTGTGCTACTTTTGTTTCTAGTCCTCCTGTGAGTCCTATCATTGCTGCTCCTGCAACTGCTTGTTTCCATAACGAAGGCTTTTTCATGATACTACTAAAAAGTAGTAATTATATTTAAATGTTGTGGATTTCTCAATAAATACGAACTGTTCTTAAGAAACTAATGTTAATAAACACCTAAACTAAAAAACTATGTGATGAAGCTGTACTTATCCTCTTACAAAATAGGTAATGAAACAAAAAAATTACAAGAACTAGCTGGAAAAAAGAAAATAGGATACATCTCAAATGCTTTAGACTTCTCAGGAGTTGATCTTACTAAAAGAAAACAGCACATCCAAAAAGATATTTCTGCACTAACAGAACTCTCCTTAGCTGTTGAAGAACTTGACCTTAGAGACTACTTCGGAAACAAACAAGCGTTACTTACAAAAATACACGAACTAGGAGGTGTTTTTATTAGCGGAGGAAACGTTTTTGTCCTACGACAAGCAATAAAGCTAAGTTTTTTAGACGAAATACTTCTGCAGCTACACAACAACAAAGAATTTCTTTACGCAGGATATAGCGCAGCAGGATGCGTTCTATACACAAACCTCAAACCATACCAGATAGTAGATGACGCAACACAAACACCCTACAAAGAACAAAAAGAAGTAATTTGGCAGGGTCTTGGAATACTTCCGTATGCTTTGTTACCTCATTACAAATCAGACCACCCAGAATCAGAAGACATTGATAAAGAAGTACTGTTTTGCAAGCAAAACAACATCCCGTTTAAAACACTACAAGATGGAGAAGTACTTATAATTGAATAATACTTTTTTTAGTCTACAAAGACTTTTTATATGTTAGATTATACGAGGTGTTTGTGAATATACGCGTAGCAAATAAAAATGACTTAGATAAGCTAACAAACATATTTATTGATTTTAAAGAAGAACTAACTGCGTATGAGCCTGAAGACATAAAAGTGTTTAGAAGAAATAAAAAGCCGTTTTCTTTAATTAAACAAGCAGTAAGTAAAAAAATAACTGATACAAAAGGAATGTTTTTACTTGCAGAAGAAGGTAATCAAGTAATTGGTTTTGGGTTTGCTACACTAAAAGAAAACGATCACGTTGTTTTCAAAACAGTTAGGTACGGGTTTATTAATAATATGTGGGTGCATAAATCCTACAGAGGAGAAGGTATTGCTTCAAAGATAAAAAATGAATTATTTTCTTGGTTTAAAAAAAATAATTGTGGTTACGTTGAGCTTTCTGTTCTTGATACAAACCCTGCAAAAAAGATGTATGAGAAGTGGGGTTTTGAGGTAACACTTACTTCAATGAAAAAAGTTCTCTAGGCGTTGTTTACTTATCTATTGGATACCAATAAAAGATGTGTTTCTCGTCAAACGCGAAGTATTCTCTTACGCTTCCTACTTCTTCAAAACCGTTTTTTTCATAGAACTTACGAGCCCAGGTTGTTTGGCTTCCTGTGTTCACGCTTATTCCTCGCACACCAAGTTCTTGGGCGTGTTCTTTTATTTTGTTCATGAGTTGTGTTCCTATCCCTTCTCGGCGATACTTTTCTCGTGCGAGTATCCAATTGATGATGAGTCGATCACCACTTTTTTCTAGTATTGTCCATCCAGCAAGCTCTTTTTCCTTAAAGCACAAGTACTTTGTGTAGTGGTCGCTTGTGAAGTACTTTATTCCTTCGTCGATTCCTTCTTGTGCGAGGCTTTCGCGCACTAACTCTAAGTCTTCTGGTTGGTATTTTTTTATCATGAAACGTTTTTTAGTGAGTTTTTCTGCTGCTTGATTTATTATTGTATCTATAAAAATAATTATTTATTGTTATCTTTAAATACTTCACTTTCTATTTTGATATAATGAGCGTAGAATTATTTCATAAAAAGTACTCAGAAGACATATGTGCTTTGTTAAAGGAATTCTTGGAGTATACTAGAGAAGCATATAGTGTGCAAGTTCTTGAATTTGATAACTATATTGATTCAAAACAAGATACGTATGCTCAAGAACTATTAAGTTCTTTTGTTGAACTAAAAAAATCAAGATTCTTAATTGCACATCATAATTCAGAAGTAGTTGGATACATTGTTGGTTCTATTGAGAAGAAGCCAAATAAGGTTATGAAAAAATCTGGTTATATCCATAGTTTTTTTGTTACAAAAAAGTACAGGGGTGCAGGTTTAGGTAAACAGTTATATGATTCGTTAGTTGATTGGTTTAAGAAACAACGTTGTGATCATCTCGAATTAAGTGTTTTTGATGGTAATCAAAAAACTATTTCTACCTATAAAAAATGGGGTTTTAAAGAGAATGCAATAAAAATGAAAAAGAAACTTTAAGCCTAAAAAAGTGATTTTTTCTTAGTAGTTTTTAACAGTAATTTCTTTTACAAAACACTACTCTTTGCAAACACATATTTTGTTTTATTGTAAGCTATAAAAATTATCTAATACGATTTTTGTTGGCGTTGCTCCTTGCAGTATGGTGTTGATGTATGGCGTTATTGCTTGTGGCTTTAATATTGATTTTTTTGCGTCTTATTCTTGTTCTGTTTGTTTTGGTAGCCGTCTAAGCATTCTTGTGTCTATTGGTCCGAGTTGTACATCACACATGTGTATGTTCTTTGTGCTTTTGCTGTTGTGCGATTTGGTAAGGTTGTGTAGTGCTGCAAACACCATACTCATATACGGAGCTGCTGGTAGCCCATTGTCTACGCTTTGCCCTGATAACGTAAGTATTTTACCACCATCATTAAGTTTGTTCTTAAGTGCTTGTGTTGTTGCGTATGTGGTTGTTATTAAAACATATTATTGTATGAAGTACTCGTTTACTAGTTTTTGTAGGTTGTGTATTACTTCTTTTTCATTAATATCTAGTTGTTTTTGTTTCACGAGTCCTTCTAATAAGTTGCTTTCCGGAAGAACAAGCAAATTATTTGCAGGTAATTCTTGATGGTATTGGTTGTGTCTGTCTATAAGTACATATCCTTCTGGTTGTTGTTCTCGGTGTTCTTCGCTAGTGGTTTCTATGGGGGTGAATCTTTCTGTTCTTTCAATAAGGTTTTTGAAGTGTTTTGAAGCAATGATGTCGTTTATTCTTCTTGCTGCAGGAGTGATTTCTGAGTAGTAAATGTCTTCAGTTACGCTTCTTAGTTCGCCGTTGTATTGCTCTTGCATGATGTTTTCTAACTTATTTTTTTCTTCTAGTTCGCGTTCAGAAAGATATGTGTCTGCAAGACTGTTTAGGGAGCCCATGTGGTCTGCTAATTGTTCTTGTACGATATATATTGGTTCTTGTGGTTTTCTTACTTGAAGCTGATTGAATATATCTGTGTAGAACTGATCTGATTCTTCTTGTATGTCAAAGCGTATTTCTCTCTCTTGCTTATTGTCTGAGGTTAATGCAATGGTGTATGCTGTTGTTATTATTGAGTCAAGTTCTTCTAATGGTATGTCTCCTTTTGGTTGTCGTTTTATGTCTACTCCATTAATCCATGGTTTGGTTGTGTTGTCTGTTATGAGTATCTGGTTTTCTAGTTTGCTTCTGTTTTCTTCATACCACTTCGCGATTTCTTCTTTTCCTGTTTCTTTTTTGAATGCGTGTATACTTACAGGGAGATTGTTTTTTGTAAATTCGTTTTGTATTTCTGGTACGAATCGTTCTAGTAGTTCGTTTGTTCGGTAGATTATGTTGATGTTTTGTTTCATGTTCTTGTGTGGTATGTGCTTGTATTTCCTGTTGGTCTTTCTCCTACCCAAGTTATTTTTGGTGGTTGTGTTGGGAATTGACTCATGTATGTTTGTATGTTTGTGTCTAGTAGGGGGTTTAGTTGGTATTCTTCTTTGATGTCTTTTAGTGCTGTTTGTTTTGCTTGGATAACCAAGGGAGTGTATTTTTTCATAACTAATAAGTAGTTACTAAAATATATAAATCTTTCTCTTAAAAAAATAGAATAATATATAAAATATAATTATTATATCATAAATAATATGAAATTAGACAAATATTATCGTAATATCTTGTTTTCGTTAACAAAAAACGCTCGCATACCTCTTAACGAACTTGCTAAACTAATCAATTTATCTCCTTCAACAACTGCGTACAGAATACAACAACTCCAAGAAAATAACCTATTAGAAAACACTTACGCAGTACTTGACCTTTACAAACTCGGCTTTGTAGGATACAGAGCTTACATAACCTTTCAAGCAACCACTCCTGATCAAGAAGAAGAAATTCTTTCTTGGCTTCAAAAACAAAAACAAGCAGCTGTTCTGTTAAAAACAACAGGAGACGTTGATTGCGTCTGTATTAGCTGGACAAAAACAGACCTTGAATACTACTCGTTCGTACAAGAACTCAAAGAACACTACCAAACACACATTAAACACATAGAAATAACCTCTTACATCAAAGCACATCACTTACAAAGAAACTACTTACTAGACGAAGACGACCAAGAAATACTCACGATAGGAAACACCCGAGAAATAGTAGAACACGACCAACTAGACCTACAAATACTTCAGCTCCTCGCAACAAACGCTCGTATAAGCGCACTAGAAATAGCACAACAACTAACTATACACGCACAAACAGTAATTAACCGCATAAAACGCTTAGAACAAACACAAGTAATAGCAGGATACAGCTGCAGTATTAATACACAACAACTACAGCGAATCTATGAAAAACTCAATTTTGTTTTCTCAAAGAACACAAACCACCAAGAACTCCTCAGCTACGCAGCAAGCATTCCTGAAAGCATCTACGTTGATGAAGCAACAAACCAATACGACTTAGAGCTAAACATAGAAGTCTCCTCAACAGCAAGAAAACACGAGATACTAAACGACATAAAAAACCGTTTCGGAGGAGTACATCACTTCAGTCAATTCTCAACAACAGGATTTAGAAAAATCGTTTATCTACCTGTATAACTTGTTATTACATAAAACCATCTGTAGACGAAACCTTTATAGCTATACCAAAACCTTGCATATCTTATGCATATTGATGAACGAGTACGCCTGATTACACGAAATACTGAAGAAATAATGACTGAAGAAGACCTTAAAAGTCTTTTAGAAAACGTCTCAGAAATCAATCATTACATTGGCTTTGAGATATCAGGAAAAATCCATTTAGGAACAGGCCTTATGTGCATGTCTAAAGTAAAAGATTTCATGGACGCAGGAATTACTTGCTCAGTTTTCCTTGCTGACTGGCACAGCTACATTAATGACAAGCTTGGAGGAGACTTAGACATAATAAAACAAGTTGCTGTTGGCTACTTCATGAACGGACTAAAAGCAAGCCTGAAGTGCTTAGGAGGAGACCCTGATAAACTCACGTTTGTTCTAGGAAGCGACTTATACCATCATAACGATGAGTATTGGCAAACAGTAATTGACATTAGTAAGAACACCTCGCTTTCTCGTATGATGAGAAGCATCACTATTCTTGGCCGAAAAGAAGGAGAAGGAGTAGATTTTGCTAAGCTCATGTACCCTCCTATGCAAGTAGCGGATATATTCACCCAAAACATTCATCTTCCTCACGCAGGCCTTGATCAACGAAAAGCACAAGTAATCGCTCGTGACGTAGCAACAAAAATTAAGAAGCCCCTCTTAGATGATAACGGAGTAGTTGTTAAGCCTGTAGCCGTTCACCACCACTTACTCCTTGGTCTTCTCAAACCCCCCACCTGGCCTATTCCTAAAGAAGAACTTCAAGAAGCTCTTAGTGCTTTGAAGATGAGTAAGTCTAAACCAAACAGTTCAGTCTATATTCATGACTCCCCTGAAGAAATTACCAAAAAGATTTCTCAAGCGTTCTGTATGGAAGGAGAAGTAGCGTTTAATCCCATCCTTGACTGGACAAAATACTTGTTGTTTAGAGAAGAAACTTCCTCATTAACGATTAAGCGCCCAGAGAAGTTTGGTGGAGACGTAACGTACACCTCCTATGAGTCGTTACGAGACGCTTTTGCAAGCAAAGACTTACACCCTGTTGATTTAAAAAACGCTGTTGCGCAAGCAATCATTAAGTTACTTGCTCCTGCAAGAGAGTACTTTAGTAGTGAAGAAGGAGCAAATCTTCTTGCGGAAATGAATAACATATTAGTTACTCGCTAACATACGAACCAGTGCGTTTTATAAATAGCTGCTTGTTCGTCTCCTTTATCAACTCTTTTGTTCTCACAAAAAAAACGTTTTGTGTTATCAGTTGTTGTTGAACACCTAAAACGATGAAATTCACGCAAATACCTCTTCAGAAACAATTACAACAAGCGCTTACTCGCCAAGGGTACACAGAACCAACTCCTATCCAGCAACAAGCAATTCCGCTTATTCTACAAGGAGAAGACGTTTTAGGTATTGCGCAGACAGGAACAGGAAAAACAGCTGCTTTCTGTCTTCCCATCCTCAGTAAGCTTATGGGCTCATCAAGCAAGCCTAAGCGTCCTCGCGCACTCATAATAACTCCTACAAGAGAATTAGCTGCGCAAATACTCGCCAGTCTTAATACGTACGGAACATTCGCTAATCTACGTTTCTGCGCTGTTTTTGGCGGTGTTAGTCAAGGACCACAAGTAAAACAACTCAATAACGGCGTTGATGTTCTCGTCGCTACTCCTGGTCGATTACTTGATTTAATGCAGCAAAAACACATTACTCTCTCAGAAACGTCTTTGTTAGTTCTTGACGAAGCTGACCGCATGCTTGATATGGGCTTTATTAACGATATCAAGGAGGTAGTTAAGCAAACTCCTCCAAAGCGACAAACGCTTCTTTTCTCCGCTACCATGCCTAAAGCTGTTGAGCAATTCGCTCAATCAATACTCAGAAGTCCTAAGCGAGTAGAGGTCGCTTCTGAATCAACAACTGCTGATAACATCACGCAAAAAGTTTTGTTTGTAGATCATAACAAGCGCGATAATCTTTTACTACATCTCTTTAAGCAAGAACAACTCCACAAAGTTCTTGTGTTTACGAAGATGAAGCATCGAGCAAGTAAAGTTGCTACTCTACTCTCAAAAAACGGTATTAAAGCAGTTGCTATTCACGGCGATAAGTCTCAGAATCAGCGCACACAAGCACTTGCTCGCTTCTCTCAGGATAAAGTTCGGGTTCTTGTGGGTACTGACGTAGCTGCTCGTGGTCTTGACGTGGATGATATCTCTCACGTGATTAATTATGAGTTGCCTATGGATGTGGAGAACTACGTTCATCGTATCGGCCGTACTGCTCGCGCGGGTGCTAGTGGAGTTGCGTATAGCTTCTCTGGTCCTGAGGATAAGTTATTGTTGCAGCAGATCGAGAGTCTTCTTGGTCACGAAATAGAGATTATGCAGCACAAGTTTCACTCAGAAACTGCTCGGCGCGCTCCTGCGAAGAAGAAGTCTTCTAAACGATCATTTAAAGGCACTAAAGGCGGTCGAGGTGGACGTTCTTCGAAAGGCTCAAAAGGTTCTTCTCAGAAAGGCTCGTTTCGTAAAGGGTTTAGAAAAGGTAGTAAGAAGTAATGCTTTTTTTTTAACAAGTATTATTGCATTACCTTGCTTTTTTTTAAGAGCAGAGTAAACTATAAATAGCCCTCCCAAAATAATTGGTGTAGAGACTGTATGGAGAGAAAACGTTTTTTGCAAGTAAGCGCTCTTATCGCTTCGGCTGCTGTTATTAATCCTGTAAAAACTCTTGCTGAGTTGTCTTCAGACTCTCAAGAAGAGTGCGAGGATGTTTCTCTTCCATGCGGCTTTGATGCTCTCTACAATATTTCTGGGCGAGCAGGGCTTAGTGCTCGTTTTTCTCGTAGAAAACAAATACAAGGGCGTTTATCGTTTCGTCATGATACTAGCGCATACACGATTTTTTCAACTGCAGAGGATATTGATCGAGAGGTACGTATTACGGGTTCTTTGTATAGTAATCAAGAACAATTATTTCTTACTCCAAAATGCATGCACGTAACAAAGAACGGTTCTTCTCGTTTCTCGTTACACTTCTTTGAAAACCAAGTTACTCACTCGTACAACGGTACTCGTACGTTTTCTTCACGACCACACGATCCTCTCTCAGCACTTATTATGCGTAACTCGTATGATCAAGCAGTTACGTTTGTTGACACAGCAAATTCTCTTGAAGAAGCTACGTTTACGAACGCTCACTTAGCGGATAAGCGCGTGTTTTCTTCAAGTACAGGCTCTATAGGGCGGTTTAGTGGTGAAATAGAGGTGTTTACTTCGGTATTGTATAAAGGGCTTCTTCTTCCTTCTTCTCTACGTATTAACAAATATGATGCGCGCATAGGTGGCATGTATGATATGCGTGCAGAGCTTGAAGAGTTCAATATTCGTTAGTGCTCTCACAACCACAGCTTTTATAAACACTTCATCGCTTCTCTTGGTCATGGCACGCAGTAAAAAAGTTGCTTCTGGAAAGCGATTTGGTAGTCGTTATGGTCGACGAAACAGAGATCGCTTCGCTCTTCTTGAAGCGCAAGCGCGTAAGAAGCACGTTTGTCCAAGTTGTGGCTATGAGCAAGCAAAGCGAGTAGCTGCTGGTATTTGGAGTTGTAAGAAGTGCTCAGCAAAATTCGCTAGTAAAGCATACACGGTAACAAAATTCCCTACGCTTAAGCAAAAACTTGAGGAGGACTTCTAAAAATGGCTGATTATCGTTGTTTTAGCTGTGGAAAAGATGTTGATGCAAGTTACTTAGCAAAGAAGGTTCGTTGCCCGTACTGTGGGAGTAAGATTATTTTTAAGCCTCGCGTGCGCAGCACAAAAGTTCTTGCTCGATGAAAGCAGTTATTACTACTGATTTTGATCCTCGCTTACTAGAGGTTTTTGTGCAGGAAGACAAAGATATTGGCCGAGCATCCTACACTATAGAGCATGACGAGTCTGAGCTGCGTTTTGTTATTGTTGCTGATGACGCTACTGCTTTGCGCACAGTAATGAATGCTATTACGAAGCTATTAAGTATTTGGGAGGACTCCAAGGATTTATGAATCCGCGCGTACAACTTCATAAGCAACAACTTCGACGAGAACAAGTAGAGCTAGAAAGTGCTCTTGAGCAATTAGAAAAAAACCCTGTAAGCTACTCGCTTGTTGGCTCAGTTATGGTTCGTGAGGAGGCAAGCAGTATTCGCAAGCGCCTCTTAAAGCGCTTATCTGTTGTTCAACAAGAAATGAGTAGTTTAGATGATGAAGCAAGAAGAGATTCTTAACGAGATACGAGCTGTTGCTTGTGAGTTAGCAGCTACGCAAACAGATGTTTCTGTACAGAAGCAGTTATTGCTTGTTGCTGAGGTTATTCAAGAAGACATTGATCTTTCTTTACGCACGGATCGTATCCGAGACATCCTTAGGTGCTTAGAGCAAGGACAAGACATGTCTGTGCGTGCGCAGTTATGGAATCTTTCTGCTCTTATCGAGCAGCTGTAACGTACGGTACGTGTACTCGTTCTTTCTCGCTACTAAACAGTACGAGGTGCGTTGCTGCGTGTTTCTTTACTACTCCTTCTAAAAAATCTTTTTTGTACGTTGATTTAAGAGGGTATTTTCTTGTGGCTACATCTTTTTTTCTTCGGTTGCGTATCGCGTCTGTAAGTGCTAATAAGAGGGCTAGGAGTCCTAGCCAGAAGATCAGAAACGCTAGTCTGCTGAGAACAAGACCTAGTACTTCTATGCTTGCTAGCGCGAGGATTGCTGCGAGGATTGCTGCGAGCACGAAAGCGATGTTTGCTATGGTGTTTGTTAGGGATATCGTGTTTGCTCGTACGCGCGTATCTAGCTGTACTGCTTCTAGAGCTGCTCGTAGAGTGTTTCGTAGCAGTGCTGCGAGTGCTAGTCCTACAAAGAAGATGAGTAGCGGTGTTACTACGTACGTGGTGATTGCTTGGTTAATTACTTCGCTGTGTAGCAGGAGTTCTTCGTACGCGCTCATGTAGTGTGTATTGGTGTAAGGGGTTTTTATGTGTAGCTGCAGAAGCGTTTATAAAGAGGGTTTGTTTATGTTGTTTCATGGCTGACGATAAAGCACCTGAGATGTCTAAGGATGAGCGCATTGGTTTTCACAAAGGGAGTTTAAGCACTCTTTCTAAAGAACAAGCAGAACTTGCTCGTATACTTAATATTGTTGAGCAACTCATTCAGATGCACACCCAGGAGCTTAAGGCGCTTGGTGTTGATGTTTCTGCTCAGCAAGAAGAGATGCCTGTTATTCGTAAAGATAAGAAGCCTATTGAAGATATTCTGTGATTAAAGGTATCGTTTTTGATTTAGATAATACTCTTGAGGAGTTTACTGAGCATGAAGAAGTTGTTGAGCAAGAAATGGCTTCTTTATTGCAGCAGCGCTACGGTATTGATCCTGTTCGTTTCGTGCGTATTTTTGATATGATTAAGACGGGGTATTTGCACTCGCGCAGTCTTCCTCAAGATTATGGTCGTGATGTGTGGTTTAAGGAGACACTTGCGCATTTTGATGTGTTTGATGCAGATATTGCTTCTTTAGTGGATATGTACTGGGATTTATTACTCTCAAAAGTTCAGCTCTACCAAGGAGTTCCTGAGCTTCTTGCTGATTTAAAGCGCTCCTTTCGCTTAGGTATTCTCTCAGATAGTGATGGGGATCGGTACTGGAAAGAAAAGCGTATTAAGCAGCTGCATATCGGCTCGTTCTTTGATGCTATCGTCACAAGTGATGATGTCGGTGCTAACAAGCCGCACCCGCGGGGATTTATTGAGGTGTGCAAACAACTCGGCGTGCTTACTTCTCAAGCGGTTATGGTTGGGGATCATCCTGAAGTTGATCACGTAATGGCTAAGGAGCTAGGCATGGTTACTGTGTGGGTTACTGAGGGTCTTTCTGAGCAGCAAAAACAGCGTAGTTATGAGTACGTTGATTACGTAGTGGATAAAGTTTCTGAGGTGGGAGAGCTTGTCGAGAAGATTGCGCAAGAGTGAGATACGCGAATTAAATGAAGAACTCCTTATTTCTCTTGATAAAAAAGCGTCTGTAGAACTTGTTGATGACGTCTTATTAGTGAATGACACGTTTTATTTTTTTAAGCATCAAGAGAAATGGGTTGCTTCTGTTCGTCTTCTTCTAGAACGGCCTGAGTTACTTCCTCACTTAGTTGTTGATATGGGTGCTGTTCGTTTCGTTGCTAACGGAGCGGATATTATGAGGCCGGGAATAACCAGCATTCCAGAAGGAAAAGCAGGTATGATAGTTGCTGTTGTTGACGAAAACAATCATAAACCGTTTGCTGTTGGAGAGTACAACGTGTCTTCACAAGAAATGCAAGAAGCAACTACGGGTTCTGTAATAAAGAATATTCATTACGTAGGAGACGAGAAATGGAAACGATACGTAACTAAAGAGTAGTCACAACCGAAGCTCTTTTATATCTGAAAGCGCTCTATTACTGATGGGGAGTATGCTTTCACCTAATAACAAAACCCTCTTTGACATACATCAAGAGCAACTAAGCCGCTTTGGGTACTCAAACGGCCAGTTCTCCACCTTAGAGGAAGCTATTTCTTCTGCAGATTTAAATAAGCAAGAAGAACAGAAGTTACTTGTTATTAGAGATCGCTTATGGAGTGAAAACGCTGCTTCGGGACTCTTCTTTGACCTAAATTTCTTGCGCGCAGCAGAGTTTTATCACGGGAGTACTCGGCTAATGTCTCAGAGACCAGAAATTGCTCATCCAGCAGGAATGGTATTGCTACTTGACAACATTTTTCTTCAAGCAACCAAACACGCAAAAAGAAAACTAAATAGAAAAGAAATGGTAAGTAAGCATGCACTCTACGTAGCAACTCCTCCCCATGACATAATAGAAGACATCGCAAAACACGAGACTAATCAACGAGTACTTGATAACAACGAGCTTAACGAGAACACTATACGAGCGAGTATTCGTCAAAGTAAACTTGGAAAGCTAAGACAGTTTTATGAAGTGTACACACACATAATTAGTAAAGAGTTCTCCCTTTCTAAAAGCCGCTTAAACGAGGTGTGGAAACCAGTTATTCTTAGTGAAGGACTCGTTACGAGAGGCTCGTATAGCGTAAAATACCAAGCAAATAATTACTTTACGTACATGATAGGAATGGACTTGCCTAAACAAATAGCGGGTATGCAAACAACGATACGTGATAACATGAACGCAAACCTTCTTAAAGCAGTTGATTTCTTAGACAACCTTCCCTCTGAGTTTCCTGATGCAGAGTATTTGCAAAGAAATAATTTACTCACCCAAGAACAACTCAAAAAAGCAGAGAAGTACATGAAAAATATTTCTGCAGAGTACTTGTCTGCTGCTCGTAAAGAACTTGAGCAACTAAGTCAAGAAAGTAACGAGAAGTACGTACTAAAAAAACTAGATTTTACTATACAAAATAAAGAACTTGTACAAGGTTTTGAAGATGATTTAGAACTAAAAGTTCGTTACGCAAAGAAACGAGCAGTGCATCTTATGTGGTCAGCTGTTCGTAACGACCGAGGCTATGATTGGGCAAAACGAATAGCTTCTCTTAGCAAGACTAAACGAAGAAAAATAGGAATTTCTGATATAACATTATCAGCGCTGTATCATGCTTCTGTCCAGTTATCAGAGCAAATACGCGAATCAAGCCGCTTAGATATGAATCATCACTTCGTCTACAACCCAATAGCTGCCTCTCAAGCAAAAACTATTGAGCAAGAAGTTAAGGAGTACTTACAAACACCTAATAGTAAGCAGTGGGCTGCTAAATCAGAAAACCTTCCTGAACACCTAAGAAAATATGATTCGTTTAGTAAACTAGCTATTTCTTTAGCTCAAGATGAGAGTAAAAAACTTTCAGACCAGAGCATCTACGAAGTACTTACAGTAGCTAACGGGCTTGCAGAAAGAAACATCGCTCATAACTCAGTTATTTCCTCAATTGAAGAATACAAAAAACTTTTTTCTATAGACGGAGACATCACAAAAGCTGCTTAGTGAGGATCACTAATTCTTCGTCCTTTACTAATGTATGGCTTAATACTGTTGTTTGCTGCGTGACCACACCCGAGTATTTTATTCTTATATTTGATGAGTACGTAGCGCGCTTCTACTATGTTTGTTTCTAGTTCTTCTCCTCGCATCCAAGCATTCTTCTCGCTCTCATTTACTTCTACAAAGCAACCTGAGCAGCTCGGCCCAAACAGCATTGCTCCATCCATGGTGAGTCGTAGCTCATCACGTATCTTACTGGCTACGTACAGACCTCCTTGGCGTACTCCTAAAGCAACAAAATCTACTTTGTCAATATCAGAACTAACAACGTAATACTTATCGTCTCCTCCTAGATAAATTGCGTACTCTGTACTTCCGCTATACCCATACGTTTCTTGTAATTGTCTAAAGAACTGTTTTCGTTGCTTGCTATTAAGAAAATCCACTCTTATACGCCCCACAAAGGATTCTTCTCTCTCATCACTTCAGCAAACGCTTTCAGAACCGCTTTTTGTTCTGGCTCAAGTAACTTTGCGTGCTCCTTCCACTGCAAGTACTCCTCCTCACTAATAACAGCCCATAACACGTCCTCTTCACATACCTGCCTATTAGCGGTTGCTCCAGGAATACTAATGGCTACTTGGCTTCCTGTCGTTGCTTCAGCAACGCTTTTCTGCTTTTCTTGAATGTCTTTAACGTACCCAACAACACTGGAAGGGTCAGTTGCTTGCACAAGCTTGCTTCCTCTCTTCACAACTCCTCTAAGCACCTCTACTCCGCACACTAAAGGGTTACTTGCGCGAAACATGCAGTTAGCAAGAACGCGCACTTGAGCGGGTAAAGCCATGTGAGCTAATCCTTCACTTTTTTTCTTCTCATCAAGTAAGCGCATGTGCTCTTCGTAACGATCTATAAGTGCGTAAATAATGTTTTCTTGATACACAACCACTCCTTCAGGAAGCGCTTCTTTAGTTACAGCAAGGTTAAATGCGAGAACAACAGAGAACTCCTCAGGATTACTGGCTGCTCGCACCAAGTCTTTTTTACTAATAGGGCCTACGTCAGCTACTCCTATAGGGATGTTCTTTTCGCGAAGCAACATAACAAGGGCTTCAAGGCTTCCTACGTTATCAGCCTTTAAAACCACTCCTTCAGCGTCCGTATTAATACTTACATGTCTCATTGCTTGAGAGAATTCTTTTGTTAACTCCTCCGCTTTTCCTGAACCAAACGGCATACCTGCAGTGACTTTTTCTAAGCCAGGAGCACTAATCTTTACTCCTGTAGCAGCCACTGCTTCTTGTACAGGAAGAAAACGCGTTTTTTTATCGCGCAAATCACCTGCGTTACTTGGTTGCAGCAAAGCACGCACTTTCGTGCGTATAGGCTCTCCGTGCAACGTACCAATAAGGATTTCGTCTCCTACGCGCAAAACCCCATCATAAATAATCGCGTTAAGCGTAAGGCCCATTCCTTGCTCCTCAGCAACCTCAAGAACCGTTCCTTTCGCAGGACCAGCAACGTTACTATCAAGACTTGCTTCTAAGAAGCGAGAAGCTAAACCAACAAGTAACGTAAGTAACGTATTAATTCCTTCTCCTCCAAGAGCGCTTATAGGAACGATAGCCACGGTATTCTTAAAATCACTTACTCGATCAAAGCGCTCGCTATTCAGTCCGTGCTCAGAAAGAACTCCTACAAGCTCATACAGCTTCTTCTCTAAGTACTCAGTAGTTTTAGGTGTCTGAGCAGATAAGCTCTTAGCAATGTCCTCATCGCGCTTCACATAGCCACTAGCAAGATCCACCTTGTTTGCAGCAACGACAAACGGTGTTTTGTGATTGCGAAGAATCTGCAGTGCCTCAACGGTTTGCGGCTTAAAACCCTCATTAATATCTACTATGAGTACCGCGATGTCAGCAAGGCTTCCTCCTCGCTCACGCATACCCGTAAACGCTGCGTGACCAGGAGTATCTATGAATAACAACCCAGGAATACGCGTGTTCTTCACCACAGCAGTTGATTTCTTCAAAATAGCGTCTATAGGAACAATACTTGCTCCTATTGCTTGCGTAATAGCTCCTGCCTCTCCAGTAGCGGTTTTTGTTCCGCGAATAGTATCCAGAAGAGTCGTTTTTCCATGGTCTACATGGCCTACTACTGCGCAGATGGGAGCTCGAATCATATACTCACGAAAAAACTCGTGATTTAAGAGGGTATCGTTCAGAAAACAGTAGGTGTATACGAAAACGTGCTGTAAATAACAAAATCGTTTCGTATCAGCAAAAAGCTTTTTCGCTTCCACAGGCTAAACACCCTTTAAAACGCGTACAAGAAGAAGCGTATGATTGATGAAACCATCACTAACCGGCTTCGCAACGGACAAGAAATCAGCGATAAGCAATTAGAGGAGCGAGTAGATCGCTACCGCGACCAGAAGAAATCCTCGCAAGCAAAAGAGCTGGACTTAGCAGCTGTGAAGAAAGAACAAGAACAAGCAACCAAAGAAGCATACACAAGCAGCCTTAGTGGCATTGAGAAACTCCTTGTTGGAACAAAAGAATTCTTTGGCTTTGGTATACAACGAGAACTCAATAAGCACTACACAGCAGTTTCAAGAAGAATTACTTCTTTTGAAGCAAAAGTAGATCATTTTGAAGACCTTTTTGAGCAAACAACCCAGAAATACAAAGGTGCTTTAGATGAGAAAAGACAGTTTGAGCAATACCAAGCAGCTTCTAAAGAACTGTATCTGCGCTCATTAGATAAGCGAGACGCTTTAGAAGTGGAACTAGAGTCTCTTACTTCACAAACAAGCCCTTCTAGCATGGCGTTGCATGAGAAGCGTGACGAGCTCTTTGAAGTAAGTAAACGAGTAGACACGCTGTATCAAGAGACTGGCGAGATAGTTATGAAGCTGCAAATGGCGCACCAAAAAGAATTTGCGTACGAAGCAAACCTAAAAAGTATTCGTAAGAACAGAAGCAGAATTCTTAATCAACTATCCACTGCAACTGTCTTCTTAGATGAGCTCTCACTAGCACAAGAGATGCACGGCTCTGGGTCTACAAAAGGAATTATTGATAGTTACGAAAACCTCGCTATTACGATACAACAAGCAAGACGGTTTCTTGACGCAACAAATAATTCTGCTCAGAAAGAAATTAACGAGAAGTTTACTGTTGAGTACAACACACCTGTAGGTCTGCACAAAGCAGTTGAGGAATGGAGCAAGATTCCTCGGCCGTAATCAGCGAGGTTGATTTGCGTGTAGCGCAGAAGAAAGCTCAGCGAACCTTGCAGGTTCACGAGCTAGAAAACCCTCTTCTTGAGAGTTTGCTTACGTATTACGAAGCGGCTGTGAGTAACGCAGTTCCTCCTCTTGCTGCTCTTGAAGCAAGTAGTGGGGTTTTGCGTAACGGGTACACTCCAAGAAGCGGTTCTTCAACAAGCCTTGATGCGTTCTTGTTAGAAGTAGATGATTCAGTTGCTGGAGAAGCGATTGCTGGGTTGTATGAGCGTGTTAAAGAACAGAACGCTTCTGCTATTCCTGTTGATTTCGCTGGTCGCTTGTATGAGCGAACTCCTCTTGTAAGAACGCTTCCTTCTCTTATTGGTGTTGAGAGCGCTACCCAGAAGTTGCGAGAAGCGGTGAATCGCTTGTTCTTATACAACCCGTTAACAAGAACGCATTTTGAGCGTGAAAAAGACGAGGCAGGTGTTCTTCTGCACGGACCTCCAGGAACAGGCAAGTCTAGTTTGTGTGAGTACGCATACGTGCACGCACAAAACCTCTCTCAAAAGAGCGGCTTACCTTTTACTCTTGAAGTATTTGAGTCTCACGAGTATAGTATGTGGCAGGGGGAGAGTGAGAAGGCGCTTCAAAAAAAGTTTGCTTCCTTAACTAACCCTCAAGGAGTGGGTCTTCTTGTTCTTGAAGAAGTGGATATGTTGTTTGCTTCCCGAGAAGATAGCGGAGCAGGTGTCGGTGTAAAAACGACAAATACGCTTATGCAAAACCTAAGTGGCTTTAGTGCTTCTCGCTACAGTAACTTCTTAGTTATTGGTACAAGTAACTTACCACACAAGATTGATCATGGTATGAAGCGACGCCTCCCTACTCGCGTGCACGTTCCTCTCTACGATTCTCTTAGTCAGTACCGCTTACTTAGTGAGCATGTGCTGAGCTGGCCTTCTTCTGAAGTTCATGAGTACTTGGCGAGTACGGGGTTTACGAATCGTTTATCTGCTTCTGAGATGACGAGCATGTGTAATTTTGTTCATAGTGTTCGTTGCGGTCCTGTTGACGAAAGCATTTTTTCTCTTCCTCTTCATCAAAGAGAAGCTGCTCGCAGAGCGCAGTACAAAGATTTGTCTTTACAAGAAGTGCAGAGTGCTTTGCGCTCTTACGAATTTTGATTGTTGTAGAGTTCTTCTACGTAGCTAAGTGGCGTTATGTCTTCTACGCTTCTCTCCTCTGTTCGGTTGCGCAGGATTCTTGGGAATCGTAGCGCGTAGCCACTCGCGTAGCTAGGACTTTTTTGTATTTCTTCATACGCTACTTCTACGACGATTGTTGGTTTGATTGTTACGGCGTTGTTTTCTTCACTTATTACGTGCTCTTCTAAGAGTTCTGTGATTTCTGGGTAGCTAAAGCCTTCTTCAGGGAGTTCTTTAAGTCCTGTACCTACTTTTCCTATTGCTAAAAGCGCTCCTTCCTCATCCATTATCGCTACCTCAAAGCTGGTAAGCCACCCTTTTCTTTTTCCTTCTCCCCACTCAGCACCTATTATTACTACGTCTAGTGGTTCCATGGTGTCTTTGATTTTCATCCAGTTTCCTACTCGTGTTCCTGGCTGATACGTGCTATCAAGTTTTTTTGCAAACAGCCCTTCTGTTCCTGCAGTTTTTGCTTGTGTAAAGAACTCGTTTGCTTCTTGTAGTGTAGCAACTATTGTTGTTTGCGCTACTCCAAAGAGTTCTTGCTCAGTAATTGTTTCTTCAAGGATTTCTTGTCGTTTACTCAGAGGAGTTTCTAGGAGTTCTTCTTTGTCTTTGTAAAGAATATCGAATACGCGTACATCTACAGGAAGTTTCTTTGCTGTCTCGCTAATAGCGTATTTTCTTCGTATGCGTTGACTAATTTCTTGAAAGGGTTTGTACTTTTTTGTTTCTGCATCTACTCCTATTGCTTCTGCGTCGAGAATGCATTCTTTGCACGTAACGTTTTCTCGTACTGCTTCTACGATGTCAGGAAATTGTTTTGTAACGTTTTCTAGTCTTCGCGTAAATATGGTTATCTTGTCTTCTTGTTTATGTATTTCTACACGAAAACCGTCGTACTTGTATTGCAGTAGGATTTCTTCTCCTAGCTTCTCAAACGCGTCGGTGAGTTCTCCTCGTACTCCTAGCATGACTTTTAGAGGTACTCCTAGTTGTATGCGTACTTGTTGTACGTGCTCTAGTCCTTTTTTTGCGTTCACAGCTACTTCTGAGAAATCATTGGTTTTGTCATACGCGCTCTGTACTGCTTGGCTTACGTGTTTGTACGCTTCTCGATTAATTATTTCTTCCTCTTCTATACCTGCTTCTTTGCTTAAGAACGCATAGATTATGGCGTCTCGTAGCGTTCCTGAAGCGATTCCTATGCGTAAATCCTCTAGTACTGTTCTGGTGATGTACTTGGCTTCTTGTGGTTGTGCGTGGCTGAGTAACTCGCTGATTATCTTCATTTTTTGTCCTGTACTCCCAACTCCTTCTATGCTGCTAAGTGTTCGTAGTTGTTCATACACGTATTTCACGCTGAGTGTTTTTGCAAAGAGGGTTTGTTGGTTTTTTGTGCTGCTCATCTGCTCAGCTACCATTCCTAAATCTCCTGTTTTTCGTAGTGCTTGATGTATTTCTTTGCTGTTTCTTCCTGTTACTTGGCAGAGTAACTTAATCATTATCTTTGCTGATACGCCCATGGTTTCTTTCTGCCAAGCTGCTTGTACTCGTCCTTGTAGTAAGTGCGTTACTCGTCTGAGGTCTTGGTTGCTTTCTCTGAGTAGTTGCGCTAGTATACGCGTTTTTTCTAGTCGTTTACTGGTTTGTTGTACGTTCTCATACGCTAAGCATAGCTTCTCATACTGCATGTATACTGGTATTCTTTGCTGGTATTTAACCGTAAGGCTTTTAGCCAACTACGTATACAAGCTCTTCATGGATGACTTTATTGATTTCTGTCAGCACCGCCGTAGTGTTCGTGATTTTAGTACAAAAACGGTTGCTTTTGAGGATGTCGTTGATTGCTTGCACGCTGCTACGTACGCTCCTAGCGTGAGTGATTTGCAGCCGTGGGAGTTTGTTGTCGTAACGTCTGGTTCTGCTCGAGAAGCTGTTGTTAGTTGCTGTAAGGATAGTGGTTGGTTGCTTGACGCTCCTGTTCTTGTTGCTGTTCTTCTTGATCGTTCTCGTTTTGAAGCGTATCATGGTTCTGAAGAGGTGGTTTTTGCTCGTGATAGCTGTGTTGCTGCTGCGATGAACGTTGTTTATGCTGCGCTAAGTAAGGGTCTTGGTTCTTGTTGGGTTACGGATTTCTTCTCTGAGAAGCTTGCTGGTACGCTTAAGATTCCTGCTTCTTGCGAAATTGTTTGTTTACTTGCTCTGGGCTATCCTGCTGAGGCGGATGTTATTCCTAAGCACGTAACGAGCTTGAATGAAATAACGTATTTTGATGTTTATGGCGCTAAGCGTACTGATGTCTCTACGTACACCATGGATTACGGCGCTGCTGCTCGAGAGGTTGCTTCTGAAGCTGCTTTTCGTGTGAAGAAAAAGCCGTTTGTTAAGCGTTTTCGTGATCAGTTAGATGCGATGATGGGCAAGAAAAAAGAGTAGTTTCTTGACTGGACATGTGCAAGATACGTTTTTATAGCGCTTCTTCTTTGCTTGGTATATGTTGCTGAATGCTAATCGTCGTCGCTTATTATTATTTCCTCACGAAACCGTTCGTCCTATTCAGGATGAGTTAGTTATTGCTGTTGATGAGTCTGTTCGTAAGCGCAAGCACTTAGTCGTTAATGCTCCTACTGGTCTTGGTAAGACTGCTGCGAGTATTGGTCCTGCTGTCGCGTATGCTATTGAGAACGATCTTACAGTGTTTTTCTTGACAAGTCGCCACACCCAGCACCAAATCGCTTTGGATACGATTAAGGCTATTGAGGATCGGTATGAACAAACGATTCCTGTTGCTAATCTTATTGGTAAGAAGTGGATGTGTTTGCAGGATGGCGTTTCTGGTATGCATTCTGGTGAGTTCGTGCAGTATTGTCGTCGTTTACGAGAGAACGCTTCTTGTGAGTATTTTGAGAACTTAAAGCGTTCTGGTTCTCTTTCTCCTGATGCTCGTGTTGCTGTTGAGAAGGCTAAGAGCGCTCCTGCTGCTAGTTCTGTTGTCTCTATTGGTCGCGAGCATTCTGTGTGTCCGTATGAGATTGGGTTGTTAGCTGCTAGGGAGTCAAGAGTTATTGTTACGGATTATTTTTATTTGTTTCATCCACGTATTCGTGAGTCGTTCTTGGCAAAGATAGGTAAGTCTCTTGAGGAATCTATTATTATTGTTGATGAAGCGCATAACTTGCCTGAGCGCATTAAGGATTTGGCTTCTTCTCGTCTCTCTACGTTTGTTCTTGATCGTGCTGTTCAGGAAGCGGTTGATTTTGAGTACGAGTTTCCTCAGATTGGTCGTCTTAAGGGGGTGTTGATGGCTTTGGCTAAGGAGGTTGATAAGAAAGCTGGTGAGGGGTTTGTTTCTCGCGAGGATGTTCTTGAGTTGCTTGGCGAGGTTGATGTGAAGGCTTTGCTTGTTGCGGGCGATCATGTTCGTGAGGAGCGGCGTAATAGCTATATTGCTAGTGTTGCTGAGTTCTTGGATGAGTGGCGCGAGGAGGATGAGGGTTTTACGCGTATATTGTCTGTTTCTGATTCTTCTGTTTCTTTGTCTCGCAGGTGTCTTGATCCTGGTGTTGTTTCTGGTCCGTTGTTTCGTGAGTGTTACGCTTCTGTTCTTATGAGTGGTACGCTTCATCCTACGGTGATGTATTCTGAGTTGCTTGATCTTCCTTTGCGTACGGATGAGTACACGTTTCAGAGTCCTTTTCCTTCTTCTAATCGTCTTTCTCTTATTGTTACGAAGACGACTACGAAGTATACTGCTCGTAGTTCCTCTATGTTTGATGAGCAGGCTTCTGTTCTTGCGGAGATTGCTGAGGCTACTCCTGGTAATGTGTTGGTGTTTGTTCCTTCTTACGCGTTGCTTTCTGAGATTCATGAGCGTTTTCAAACAATGACTTCTAAGCCGGTGTTTTGTGAGTCTCGGGGTATGAGTAAGTCGGATAAGGCTTCTGTTCTTTCTAAGCTTGAGTCGTATTCTTCTTCTGGAGCAGTTTTTTTGGGTGTTACTTCTGGCTCGTTTGCTGAGGGCGTTGATTTTAAGGGTGATTTGGCTAAGGCGGTTGTTGTGGTTGGTCTTCCTCTTGCTCGTCCTGATTTGGAGACGCAGGCGTTGATGAAGTATTATGATAAGAAGTTTTCTCGCGGCTGGGATTATGGCTACGTCTTTCCTGCGTTTAATAAGGTCTTGCAGAGTGCTGGTCGGGTTATTCGTTCTGAAGAGGAGAAGGGTGCGCTTATTTTTTTGGATGAGCGCTATGCTTGGGCTAATTATCAGCGGTGTTTTCCTCAGACGTGGCAGTTAGTGCAAAGTGATTCTCCTGGGGATGTTGTTAAGGAGTTCTTTGGTGTTTCTTCTCAAAAAAAGGCTTCTTCTGATTGGTTCTCATAGAATGCGTTGAGTTCTTGCTGTATTTTGGGTAGTTCTTTCTTGAATACTTCTTGTAGGTGCTCTGTTTCTTCTTGGTAAGCGTATAGTTTTCGTACTGGAAAGAATGTTGTGTTGTGTACTGGTATGTATATCCATTGTTCTGTTCGCTTGTATTGTTTAGTGATGTCTGCGTGTGTTATTGCGTCTATCCACTAAATAACTTGTTGTTGTAAGTTGTGTTTTTTACTTGTGTTTAGTGCTAGTGCTGTTTTGTTCTCTAAGAGTTTTATGAGTGCTAGGGGTGTTGTTTTTTCGTGTATGATTATTCCGTTTTGGTATTGGCTTGAGTCTTTGTTTAGTACGTGCAGGAAGTATTTTTCTGCTTCTTCACACACGTGTACTTCTTTGTGAAAGAAGCTGTCTTCTAGTGTTTTGTTGTGTGTTTGTAGTACTTTTTGTTGTACCCATTTGGTTGGTGTTGCGTTTTCTTGCATGTTTGTGTGTTAGTGGTTTTTTACTATTTATAAGTACTAATACAAGTATTTTCGCTTTAAACGAAAAAGCCCGTCCAGTATACAAATTACCACATTAATCGACATATTTATATACTAGGAGCGTCGCTTATCTGGTATGGTTATCCTCTTCGACCAATTCAACCTCCCAGAGAACGTATACGAGCTCATATTCGCAACCGAGCAACAAGTACTCGTAGGAAAACTCCTCATAGAAGAAATCAAGCAACACGATGGAGAAATGGGAAAAACAGAGATGAGCATGTTCGCAACCCAGCTACACGACGGATTCACCATAGAAACAGAACAAGACTTCCCCGTACCACTCAAGAAAAAAGCAAAAATCAGCTATAACAAACGACAGTTCTACGACAGAATACTCACGCCCATGAAAACCATGGGGATGATACAGTACGACATGTACAAAAAAACGTACAAGATAAGTGAGAATTTCAACAAAAACCTCATGAAAATTGGTTTGATGTGGCTGCAAGAAACCCGCAAACCACCCTTTCCATTCAAAGTAGTCAACTGAAACGGCGCACAAGCACAAGCCTTGAAGCGTCGATAGCAGGCCAAACGAAGTGAATGAACAATTACCTTCAAAACTCTGGGTGCGCTTCTCTCCACTCTCTCACCCACTCTCCAATTATAAGCCCCCAGAGTTTTCTTGCTCATATTTCCTCAGCCGATTCAGGATGAGGTGAGCTAACAGCCAAAGCCTTCGGGCTTTGGCACTTTTACATTCACTGTTGTTTCTGTGTGATCTTGGTCGCCACAGTAACCACAAGCACAATCTCTCCCCCCCCCACAAAGATGCTTATCTTATACAGTAACATAATTGCCTAGTTCAGGCAGAAACAACAGTTTCTTCTCATCAAGTCCCAAAGTTCCAACAACAGAAACCAACCATTACAGTAACTTCGTTGGCTTTGGCAAACAACAACAAACATACCATGAACGAAACAATAGTAACGCACTGCCTAGCAATTTGGCATACGCACACAGGAAGCATGCATCAGTCAGACAAAGACTTTTTTGACGCGCACGTACAAACAACCGCGCAAGAATCCTGTGATGAATTCGTAGCGGCACAAGAACTCATAACAGCGCGTCTACACGAGTTTGGCCACGAGTATGATGAAGCAATACGTTTAGCTCAAGAACTCGTACGCACCTATGCTCAGCGCTTTGGTGTACGCACAGAACAACTTCAAGTAGCGTAGTCTCAAATAAAGTTAATCAAAGAACAAAGCTAAAAAATCAAAGATAGTTTATAAATTAAAAAACAAAACTTTAATTACTATACTTACAGTACTTACCATATGGAAACTGTAACAATTCCCAAAGAAGAGTATCGTCGCTTAAAAGTACTAGAAAAAATCGAATGGGAAGTTGTAGGGGAATTCAAAGAGGCTCTTGATGATCTCCGAGCAGATCGGTTTACAGAGTGCTAGCTATGCGCTGAGCTTCTTTTTTGAAATCTGAGAACATGAGTTTAATTTCGTCAATAGTTTCTTGCTGATATTTTTTATTGCTTGCATTGACAAGAAAAATGATTTTCAAATCTTTATAGACAAGAAAATACACTCGCTTATCTCCAATCTTTTTTTCTCTAAAGAACTCATAAGATAATGGTTGACCAATAATCTTTCCTTGCTTTAATTCTTCGATAAAACTATTTAGTTCTTCTTGCTGTTTTTTTGTTAAGAGCTTACTAATTATTTTAGAAAACTTGTCAATTTTAAACACTCGATATTGATTCACAAACCAGTTTATTAATTTCTTTCTTTATAACTACACCGAAGAAAACTACTTTGGAAACATAAGAACCATTAAATACGTCTTTTTCCTTATAGGTGTATGGCCACGGTGTTTGATAAAATTCTTGATAAAGAAATCCCTAACTATACTGTGTATGAGAACGATTATGCTTTAGCTTTTCTTGATATAAACCCTTCTGTTACAGGACATACCTTAGTTATTCCTAAAGAGCGCGTAGCGAGTATTGCTGATTTAAGTCCTGAAGCTGCTGCTGGTTTTATTCATGCAGTACAAGAAGTAAATAAGCTACTTAAAAA
This sequence comes from Candidatus Woesearchaeota archaeon, assembly GCA_047602905.1. Classification (GTDB taxonomy): domain Archaea; phylum Nanobdellota; class Nanobdellia; order Woesearchaeales; family SKIA01; genus SKIA01. Next base: position 117,162 of record JBLKOP010000002.1, read on the forward strand.
CAAACTTTCTTGTGATGGAGTTAATCATTTACTTGCTGACGGAGTAAGTGCTGGTCAAGAAGTTATGCACGTGCATATGCATCTTCTTCCTCGCTACAAACAGGACGGAAAACACTTTCATCCTGTAGGAAAACAAGTGAGTTTATCTTCTCAGGAGTTTATTGATTTACAAGAGCAACTGCGTTCTTAGTTGTGATCAAGTTTTTTTAGTTCGCGAACGCGATCAGCTATGCGCAAGAATTCTGCTAATTCCATCTTCTCTCGAATAGGTAGGTTCAGGCTCATTCCTTCTCCTAGCTCTAACAAAATACTGTTTTTTTCAGAAACGCTCTCTTCCACTTTTGGCTCTACTGGAGCTGCAGGAGTTGGTTGCTGAACCGGTGCTTGTTGTTGTTCAGTTCTTGGCGGCTGCCATCCTTGGGGTGGTTGTTGGGGTTGTCCTTGCCAAGCTTGTTGCTGCGTAGGGGGTTGTTGTGCTCCTCCTGCTTGCATCTTTGCTTTTAACTCCTCGATTTTTGAGCGTGTATCATCGTTCTTGTTTGATCCGAATAATCCCATAGTAACTTGTTTTCTCCTCTTTTCCTGACGCGGAATATAGGAGTGAATGCTGCCTTGACGTTTAAAAGGGTTTATTACTCTTGTTTAATGAAAACATCAGATGTTTTCTAATATGTGTATTATCTTAATAATATTCTCTTGGTGTATTTGAGTCATCTTATTGTTCCATTCGTCGCTGAGTTGCTGATTTTTGTTGTTGTTATTAACTGCTTGTCGTATAGTTTTACATACCCGTAGCAAGTCTTCGTAACCATCTACTCCAAGTGTTTTCGATTCTTCTATTAAATTGATTATATTTGTTATTTCATTTGTTATAGCAAGAAATTCTTGATCAGAAAAGTTCTCTATAATATTTTTTTTATGTTGTATAATGCTTTGACGTAAATCTTTTTGTATGGCTGCGATGTGTTGTTGGTATCCTTTCATGATATAATAATTTGTTTTATGTATAAAAAAGTAAAGAAAAAAAATATTTTTTTTTGTTCAGCTTATGCTGGTACTACAAACACTGGAGGTCTGTTTACTGCTTGTACAGTAATTAGTACTTCTTTAGTGGTTGTTAATACTCTGTCACTTGCTTCTATTTCAACGACGTACTCGCCTGCTTCGCCGAAATCAACGTATCGTGTGCTTGTATTCATCCATCCACTGTACCGAACTACTACTTCGTCTCCGTCTGGGTCACTTATCGTTACCCAGTTCTTGAGATCAAAGTGCTCTCCTTCGTTAATGACGATTTCGTCTTCAACGATGATGACTGGTGGTCGGTTGCGTATAGCTAGCTCGACGGTGACTTCTTGGCTTACTTCATCAATTCCGTCACTTGCGGTGACTGTGATGACGTATTCTCCTGCGTCTCCTACTCTGCTCTGCCAGATTCCGTCAGTACCTACTGGTTCTGTGTACGTAATCGTTACTTCGCTTCCGTCTGGGTCTGTTGCGTTTGCTCGTAGATTAATTCTGTCTCCTTCCACTGCTTGTATACTTGTTTGTGCAAGTTCTAGCACTGGTGGTCGGTTAACGTTTTCTACAATGACTGTTACGTCTTTGAACACTTCGTTTCCTGCTGTGTCTTCAGCAATGATGCGTACGTTGTATTCTCCTGCGTCATCATAGGTTGTTCTGTACGTTGCGCTACTCATCCATCCGCTGTAGCTGACGATGATGTCATCTCCTTCTGGGTCTGTGATGTTGTAGATGTTTAAGTCAACTACTTCTCCTTCTCGTACCTCAATAACTTCTGGTCCTCGGATGCTTGGAGGAAGGTTTAGTGCGTCTACTACTACAAGTATTGTTATGCTTGTGTTCTCGATTCCGTCACTTGCTATTATGCGTACGTCATATTCTCCTGCGTCTCCAATATCTGTTTGCCAGGTTCCTTCTGTACTAAATGGTTCTCCAAAGTATAGTGTTACTTCGTCTCCGTCTGGATCAACTGCTCGAGTGTTTAGTTGTATGAAGTCTCCTTCTACTCCTCGTACGGTTGCTGCGTATTCGTTGTTCTCAACTGGTTCTACAATCTCCTCTCCATTTACTGGTGTTTCTGGGCTGTAGTCTGTTTCGTTGAACGTAGCTGTCTCGTTCTCGCCTACAGGTACAGTCGGGGTACATGCTGCGAGTACGAAGAGGATAGCTAGTCCAAACAGTATTGCTTGTTTGTTCATTGGTAGTTCCCCATAAGAGTTTCCACTTGTGAATAGATACAAGTTGCTTGTATTTAAATGTTCTTCTCAGAACGCGTCTTTTATGCGCTCAAAGAAGCTTTTCTGTGGTGTGGTACTTTCTCCGCGTAGATTAGTGTAGTTTTTAAGCGCTTCTTTTTGCTCTTTACTAAGTTTCTTAGGTGTTTCTAAAATTACTTTTACGTGCAGGTCTCCTTTTCCTCCTCGTATAGTGGGCATTCCGTATCCTCGTAGACGAAAGGTTGTGTGGCTTTGTGTTCCTGCAGGTATTTCTAGTGTTGCGCTTCCTTGCAAGGTAGGTATTTTTACGTCGTCTCCGAGTGCTGCTTGTGAGAAGCTAATGGGTACTTGTGCGTGTAAGGTACTTGCTTCTCGTGTGAAGAACTCGTGTTGTTTTATGCGCACAACGATGTATAAGTCTCCTGGTGGTGTTCCTGCTTCTCCTGCTTCTCCTTCTCCTGCTACACGAATGGTTTGTCCGTTCTCTACTCCTGCTGGGATGTCTATAGTAAGCGTTTTTTTCTTCTTTACGCGTCCTTCTCCTTGACAAGCACTACACGTCTCTTTTGGTATACTTCCTCTTCCTTTACAGCTTGGACACGTCGTTTGTGTTCTAAACGCTCCAAATGGTGTTTGTTGTTGCTGTATTACTTGTCCTTGCCCGTTACAGGTACTGCAAGTACGTACTTCTTGGTTTTTTGCTCCTGTCCCTTTACAGGTACTGCACGCGTCGTACTTGTTTACCTCTATTGTTCTTTCTGTGCCTGTATATGCTTCTTTTAGCGTAATCGTTGCTTGTGTTTGTAAATCTGCTCCTCGTCTAGATTGCTGTCTTCCTCCTCTAAAGCCTCCTCCAAAGAACTCGCTAAAAATGTCTTCAAAACCTCCAAATCCACTGGTATCAAAGCCGCTAAACCCTCCTTGTCCTCCTCCTGTTTTCTTGTTTTGCGTGTACGCTTCATGACCAAACTGGTCGTACTGCGCTCGTGATTGCTCGTTACTAAGTATTTTATAGGCCTCGTTTACTTTTTTGAATTGCTCCTCTGCTTCTGGATTGTCTTTGTTAAGGTCTGGGTGGTATTTTTTTGCTTTTTTCTTATACGCTTTTTTTATTTCTTCCTGACTAGCGTTTTTGGTAATTCCTAATGTTTGGTAATGGTCACTCATGGTAGCTTGCTATTCTGTGTTGTTTTATAACTCTTCGTAAGAAGAATAGAAAAAAATATTTTGTTTGTAGAGACTATTTTTTCTTTTCCTCCTCTACGTTTTCATCTTTTACTTTTGCGTCAACAACTTCTTCTTCGTCTTTCTTGTTTTCTTGTTCTGCTGCTTGTGCTTGTTGTTGCTTAGCGACTTCTTCATAGAGTTTCTGAGAGACTGCTGCGAATTGTTCTTGCAGTTCTTCTTTCTTCTTCTTTATTGCTTCTACGTCTTTCTCATCAGCCTTGAGTAGTTCTTTGAGTTCATCAGCAAGTTTCTGAATTCCTTCTAGTTCTTTCTTGTCTGCTTTCTCCTCTAAGTCTTTTATTGTCTTTTCTGTTTGGTAGACGAGGCTGTCCGCTTCGTTAACTACTTCTATTTCTTCTAGGCGTTCTTTGTCTTTCTCAGCGTTTTTCTCTGCTTCTTCTTGCATCTTCTTAATTTCTTCATCAGATAGGTTTGTGCTGCTAGTTATTTTGATGCTTTGCTCTTTTCCTGTTCCTAAATCCTTTGCTGCTACGTTTACTATTCCGTTTGCGTCGATATCAAAGGTTACTTCTATCTGTGGTATTCCTCTTGCTGCTGGAGGTATTCCTAGTAAGTCAAAGTGCCCTAGTGTTTGGTTGTCTGCAGCCATTGCTCGCTCTCCTTGCAGTACGTGTATGCTTACTGCTGTTTGGTTGTCACTTGCTGTGCTAAAGACCTTGCTTTCTTTTGTTGGTATTGTCGTGTTTTTTTCTATGAGTTTCGTGAACACTCCTCCAAGGGTTTCAATACCTAGACTTAGTGGTGTTACGTCTAGCAAGAGTACGTCTTTTACGTCTCCTCCAAGAATTCCTGCTTGTATTGCTGCTCCCATAGCGATTGCTTCATCCGGATTTACGCTTTTGTCTCCGTCTTTTCCTGTGAGGTCTTTGACGAGTTTCTGTACTGCTGGTATTCTGCTGCTTCCTCCTACGAAGATGATCTTGTCAGGTGTTACTTTTGCGTCTTTGATTGCTTGCTGAGTGGGTTTTTTTAGTCGCTCAAGGATGTCGTCGATGAGTTTTTCAAACTCACTTCTGCTTATCTCTGCTGTTAGGTGTTTTGGTCCACTCTCTGTTGCTGTTATAAACGGCAGGTTAATGCTTGCTGTTTGTTTGCTTGAGAGCTCTATCTTTGCTTTCTCTGCTGCTTCTTTGAGTCGTTGCAGTGCTTGTTTGTCTTCTCGCAAGTCTACTTTGTGTTCTTTTTTGAACTCTTCTGCTAGGTGGTTGAGGAGTATTTCGTCTACGTCATCTCCTCCTAGGTGGTTGTCTCCGCTGGTTGCTTTTACTTCAAAGACTCCGTCTCCGAGTTCTAGTATGCTTACATCAAAGGTTCCTCCTCCAAAGTCAAAGACTAAGATGGTGTTTTCATCTTCTTTGTCCAGTCCGTACGCGAGTGCTGCTGCTGTTGGTTCGTTTATGATTCGTAGTACTTCTAGGCCAGCAATTTTTCCTGCGTCTTTAGTTGCTTGTCTTTGTGCGTCGGTAAAGTATGCTGGTACGGTGATGACTGCTTGTTTGACTTCTCCTCCTAGGTAGTCTTCTGCGTCTTTTTTGAGTTTTCCAAGTATTATCGCACTGATTTCTTGTGGCGTGTATTCTTTGTCGTGAATACTTACTTTGTAGTCTTCTCCCATGTGTCGTTTGATGCTGCGTACGGTTTGGTCTGGGTTGAGTACTGCTTGGTTTCTTGCTGCGTCTCCTACTATTCGTTCACCGTCTTTTTTTACTGCTACGACGCTTGGCGTTGTTCTCTTTCCTTCTGCGTTGCTAATAATGGTTGGTTTTCCTCCTTCCATTGCTGCTACTGCGCTAAATGTTGTTCCTAAGTCTATTCCTATTATCTTACTCATGTTCTTTTTTCTCCTGTGGTCCTTTGCTGACCTTTACTTTTGTTGTTCGCAGGACTTTTCCTGCGAGTTCATATCCTGGTTGTAGGATTTGTAGTATTGTTCCTTCTTTTTGCTTGCTGTGTTCGCTCAGTAGTGCTTCGTGTTTGTGTGCATCAAAGCCTTCTTCTGTGCTTATTCGTTGTACTCCGTGTGATTCTAGTACTGTGATGAGTTGGCCTAGTACGAGTTCTACTCCTTGGTATAGGCTGTCTTCTTTGTTCTTTGCTTGGTTGATTGCAAGTTCTAGGTTGTCGATTACTGCGAGTATTTCTGTGATGAGTTGTTTGTTTGCTAATTTTTTGTTTTCTTCTGCTTGTATTTCTGTTCTTCGTCGATAGTTTGCGTAGTCCGCACTTATGCGTGCGAGCTGTTCTTCTAGCTCTTGCACGCGTTCTTGTGCGGTTTCTAATTCTTGTTTTTTGCTCATGCTTGTGCGTACCCTTGCATGAATCCTTCTTCCCAGTCTTCTATTTGGTCGTGGTCCATGAGGGTTTCTGTGTCTTTGTAGATGTTTTCGATGTAGTCTATTTCTTTCTCGTATGTGTATTCTGTGTTCATTGCTCATTCCTCCATGGCATCACCATTCGTAGTTTGTTGTCTTGGTAGGTGATGATTGTGAGTTCTGTGTTGATTGCTCGTGGTAGGGGTATTTTTTGTTGTGCTTGGTGTTTTCCTGCTTGTAGGGTGAGTGTTATTTCGTGTTCTTGCACGTCTGCTTGTATTGTTTGTATTTCTGGTAGTGTTGCTTGTGCGAGTAGTGCTTTTGGTGTTTGTATGAGGTGTATTTGGTTTTCCATACGAATCAATTCCTGTTGACTTTACGTCAACGAATAAGTGTAATGTGGCAATCATTTAAATACTTGTTGGTAACATTTAAATACTCTGTTTATTTTAATTCAACCATGCCCTTTGATCGCATCACCCTCATAAACGTACAACCACCAAGAAACGCAGACATAAACCAAGAACTGCAATGGCTAGGAGCAACACTAGGACTCTTTGGACAACGAGACAAAGACTCAAGCTGCTTTAGAGTATTCATAACCATAATTAACTCATCCTCACAACCACTCACATCAGACGAAATAGCACAGAGATGCGGACTAACAAGAGGAACAGTAGTACATCACCTAAACAAACTACGAGACGCAGGACTCGTAGCACCAGCAACACAAGGATACAGCCTAGCAGCAACAAGCATACAAGAAAGCCTACAAGCAATGGAAGAAGAAATCCAACAAACACTAGCACTAATGAGAGCAGTAGCCAAAGACATAGACAAAAAACTCCAATAACATTAAAAACCACGCACAACCAACAAATACAATGAGAGCTTGGGCGGCAATAATACTTCTTTTCTTACTTATCCCACTAGCAACAGCAAACATACCCCAAGAACTCAAAGACCTGCCCTTCGCAGAAGAAATAGCAAAAATAGCGCTACCAGAACAAGCAAGAGCACAACCAATGATGATGCGCTCAATGAGCTTTGAAGAACCAGAACCAGTAATTGTTCAGTTTCATAAACCAGAAGATATTGAAGCGATTCAAAGTCTTGTTCAATCGCTAAATACTGAAGAATATGAGAGTCTTTCAAAAACGATACGTGAATTCGCAAAGTATAATACAGATGTAAAGCATGATTATGCTATTATTGACGGTTTTTCAGTATCACTAACAACTCAACAACGTTTGGAGCTTGAACAAAACCCGCTCATAAAAAGTATACATTCTTCACGGGAGGTTCGTGTTTTTATGCAAGATACGCTACCACTTATACAAGCAGATGAAGTTCATAAAATTAGTATAGATGAAACTTTTGTACAAGGAAAGGGACAAACTATTTGTGTTCTTGATACAGGAATTGATTATACGCATCCAGACTTTGGAGCTTGTAGTCAAGAAGAGTTTCTTGCAGGGGAGTGTAAGAAAGTTCCTGGAGGACATAATATAGTGACCAACCATTCTGATGGAATGGATGATCATGGTCACGGAACTCATGTTGCAGGAATAGTGGCTGCAAATGGTTCAATAATTGGAGTTGCTCCTCAAGCAAACTTAATTGCCATGAAAGTACTTAATCATTTAGGTTCAGGGTCTGAAGAAGATATTATTGAAGGAATTAATTGGTGCATCTCTAATGCTGAACAATTCAATATATCTGTTATAAGTATGAGCTCAGGCGGAGGAAACTATTCAGAAATTTGTGATGTAGTTGATGATCCTTTTAGAAATGCAGTAGCTGCTGCTTGGGATAAAGAAATAGCTGTTTTTGCTGCTTCAGGAAATTACGCAACAGCAGAGTATATTAGTTTTCCTGCATGCATAAGTAACGTAATTCCAGTTACTTCCTCAACAAAAAATGATGAGATGAGCAGTTTTAGTAGTAGAAATTCTCTTGTAGATATTATTGCCCCGGGATCAGAAATTAATTCTACTGTAATTGGAGGAAGTTATGATTCTTATTCAGGAACTTCTATGGCTACTCCTCATGTCGCTGGTGCTTTTGCTCTTCTTAACCAATACAAAGAAATCACAGGAATCTCTGCTTCTTCTCAAGACCTTGTTGATGCATTAATTAGTACTGCTGTTCTTATTCATGATTCTGCTAGTGATCGTAACTATTCTCGTATTGATGTGTTCGCTGCGCTTTCTTCTTTTGACGTTACTGCCCCAACAACAGTAGCAATTTTTCCTGTTGGTTGGCAGAATACTAATGTTACAGTAACGTTTAACGCGTCTGATGATTCTGAGGTTGCGTACACTACTGTTCGTGTGAATGAGGAGGCACCAATTAATGCAACTAATATTACGCTTAGTGAAGAGGGTAATCACACTGTTGAGTTCTTCTCTGTTGATGTGTTTGATAATACAGAAGCTAACCAAACCATCTATGTGCTTATTGATAAGACGCCTCCTATTACTTCTTTTCCTCTTAGTAACGTTACGTGGTATCAGAACGTAACAAACATTTCTTTTAATGTCACTGATGCGCTATCAGGAATTAATTATACGAATTATTCACTAAACCAAGAGGCGTTTATTTCTTCGCCAACAATAACTATTGAGGAAGAAGGCGTTTATAACCTCTCGTTCTTCTCTGTTGATATCGCTGGTAACATGGAGAACGTAACCAACCAGACTGTTCGTGTAGACGTGACTCCTCCAGAACTTAATATTACTACTACTCTTTCTTGGCTGTCTGCTCCTAACTTCACTCTTATCATAAACGCTACTGATGTTCTTTCTGGGATTAATAGAAATCTTATTAACCAAACTCAACAAACAAATCTTACTATTTCTCAAGAAGGGAACACGACTGTTTTTGTGCAAGTGTTTGATAACGCGAACAATTCTGTTTCTCAAAACGTCTCTGTTCTTCTTGACACAACAGCTCCTGCTACGAGCGCTAATTACTCCTCTGGTTGGCAAAGCACTAACGTAACTGTTGTTCTCAACGCTACTGATGCGCTATCAGGAATAAATCACACTACTATTTACGTAAATGAGGAAGCGCCGATTAACGCAACGAACATTACGCTTTCTGAGGAGGGCAATCATACTGTTGAGTTCTTCTCGGTTGATAACGCTGGTAATAAAGAAGCTAACCAAACAATTACTGTGCTTATTGATAAAACTCCTCCTGCACTAAACATAACCACAACTGCTTCTTGGTTGTCTGCAGATAATTTTACTCTTGTCGTGAACGCTACTGATGCTCTTTCTGGAGTTAACCGAACACTCATCAACAGCTCAGAAGCAATGAACTTAACTGTTTTTGAGGAAGGGAATACGACTGTTTTTGTGCAAGTGTTTGATAACGCGAATAATTCTGTTTCTCAAAACGTTTCTGTTCTTCTCGACCGTACCTCGCCAATCACAGAAGCACTGTATAACGAGGGCTGGAATACTGAAAACGTAACTATTCTTTTTAACGCAACTGATATTCTTTCTGGTGTAAATTACACTACTGCTCGTATTAACGAAGAAGCACCGGTTAATGTAACTAACGTTACGTTAAGTGAGGACGGTAATTACACAATAGAGTTCTTCTCGGTTGATAATGCTAATAACAAGGAGGATAACCAAACCATTACTGTACTTATTGATCAGACTCCGCCAAACATTTCTTTTTTCACGATTAATGACTCAAGTCCGCAGATAAACACTTCAATATCTTTGCAAGCAAACGTTACTGATACGAACTTAGAAAACGTTACGTTAACAATACATAATCAGTTAGTTGCGCTTACAAATACTAGCAGCGTTTACGAAGCAAACTTTACTCCAACAACAAATGATGTGTACGAAGCAGTTCTTCTAGCAGTTGATAAAGCAGGCAACTCTGTACAGCAAACTATTACGTTTACTGCATATAATAAACAACAAGAAATAAACAAAGAAATTAATGATACTCCTATAGATGCGAAGAACACTACGAAAACAACGCTTCGACTAAGAACTTCACAGTCAGTTATTGGTAACGTAACGATTCTTTCAAGCAAGAAAAAGCCCTCAACGATATCAACAGCTCTTCCTAACGCGCTAACACACACAACTATTCTTCTTAGTGAGAACATCAAACAAAACCTTTCCTGGGCGAATATTAGTTTGTTCTACGACGAAGAAGATGTTGATGGCCTTGATGAATCAACGCTGCGCATCTCTCGCTATAACGAGTCAAGTAATCAGTGGGTTGAGTTAACAACTGCTTTGCCGTACGTGCACCAAGTAGGTGTGGACACGACTAACCGCGTCGTATGGGCGAACGTCTCGCAATTCTCAACGTACGCAGCAAGTGCTGACGAAACAACCCCTCCTCCCTCAAGTAGCGGTGGTTCTGGCGGAGGATCCGGAGGCGGTGGTGGCGGTGGCGGTGTAGCGATGACTGCAACAAATCCGAATCAAACAAGCTACGCTATTCGTAACTTACAAGCAGGTGAGCTGCACCTACGAGAAGTCAGTCTTGAACCACTAACGCAGGTACGCATAACTCCTGCAAGTAACGTGTTTACCAGCACGATAACGATAACGCGAAACGAAGAGGACTCCTTTACGTTTCAAGCAGCTCCTAGCTTTGAGCTTGAAGAACTGCGCGTACAGTTTTTTTCAGAAGAAGAAATGATTGTTCGTGCAAGTGGCATACGTTTACCTGTTACTCGCGTTAATGAAACAACGCAGTACTTCATAACTAACGTGTTCTCTACCTTCGCGCTCTCACAATCACCTCAAGAAGAACCTTCTATTGTTATAGTTGAAGAAGATCAGGTAGTGCAAGAAGAAACACCTACACCTATGATGGATGAAGAAGTATTTGAAGAAGAAAGCCGTATACTTACAACAAGAAACCCTGTGGTGTTTTACATTCTTGCAGGGTTGTTTGCGATAGTTTTTGTGGCAGCAATTATTTCTTCCAAGCCCAAAAATAGCTAAGAAAAAAATTCCACGCAGTAGCTATGAGGATACCAAAGAGGTTTGCTGCTTCATCAAAGAATACGTCGGCGTGGATGAGTGTTCCTGCAACGAAGAAATTAATGATTGCTCCTCCAGCACTTGTTACGTGGTACTTAAGTAACCGAGAAAACCAGTTTCCTGTTCTTCGGTCAGCGAAGGTTATTTTGTCATGAAACAAAAAGTTCCATAGAATACTTGCTTCGATAGCAAGACCTAAGGATGCGTACGAGCCAATACCTACTCCTCGCAGCAATATGCTCTGAGCGCCTATATTAACGATTATTCCGCTTAGGCCTACGAGTAAGAAAATGATGAGTCGTTTGTAGGTTCTCCAACCAAGAACTATTGAGGTGCTCATGAACTCAGCTATGTCTTTTCTTCCAAGCTTACTTTCTCCTATTTTTCTATCAATAAACGTAACAGGGACTTCTTGTACTCTAAAGTTTTTGCTGAGTGCTTCGTGCAGGAGGCGTATCTGAAAGCTGTATCCTTGTGAAGCAAATGCGTCCCAATCAATACTGGTTATTACTTCTTTTTTTATTGCGCGAAACCCTGCTGTTGTGTCTTTTACAGAAAGGATTCCTCCAATAACGCGAGAGAAGAAGTTACCTACGTAACTTACGAGGTAGCGATACCAATTCCATCCTTCTACGCGCCCTCCTTGTACGTAGCGACTGCCAATAACAAAGTCTGCTTCTCCAGCGAGGATGGGGGTTAGTAGTCTAGGCAGGTCTTTTGTGTCATGACTCCCATCCGCGTCCATCTCAATAACAACATCAGCTTCTAAGGTTTCTATAGCGTGTTTGAAGCCACGAATATACGCTGCTCCTAGGCCTTGTTTTTCTCCACTAAGCAAACTAATTCGCTTACTTTGTTTCATGAATTGTTTAACTACGTCTGCTGTTTTGTCCGGGCTGTTATCATCTACTACTAAGACGTGTAGGTTTTTGTGAGCAAGCACCCCTTGTAAAGCAGTAGCGATGTTTTCTCGCTCGTTGTAGGTGGGTATGATAACAACGATTTTCATGTGTTTTGTTGTTTTGTTTGTGTGCTTATAAAGGTACACAACAAATAAATAGTTACTTAATAGTAGTTACAAATCAATATGTTTTTAAAGTAAGCAACCCTACAACAAGCACGTGACAGCAATTAATATCCTCAAAATTAACCCCCAACTCGCACTCATAGCAACAGACATGCAAGTAACAGAAGAAGAACACATTCGTTTTGAAGAAAAAATTCTTGACATATCAACACCAACAGTAAACGCACTAGCAGCATACACAGGAGTAACTCTTGCAGTACCGTTTGCTCAACAACGATTAACAGGACAAGAAAAGAGCACGCAAGAAATAGCTACTTCTTTCTCATCAAGCCTAAACAAGTACTTGCATAGTTTAGCTGTAGATTGTCTTAAACGCATGTATGAGCAGTCAGAAGAACAAATCAAAACAGCACTTGACAGCCCCTTAGAAAAACACAACAAGCAACTCGCAAGCAGCTATGTACATCTCGTAAAGAAAAGACAAGAATTCGCTTTCTTAGAACAAGCAGACACAACTATGCTCACAATAGGCTACGACAAAACACGTACAGACGAACAAATACGCGTGTACTCAAGCCTTCCCTTCCCAGCTACACCAATGCTTCTTTCAAGTAATCAAGAAAGCGAATATTTTTGTCGAGGAATAGGAGAGCAAGCAGCTATAGATATACTTCATCCTTGTGTTAATAACTCAAGAAAACATCTTTTCCCAAACAAAGGATTAGAACTACTCATCAAAGCAACAAACAAAGCAAAACGTATTGACGGAGTAGGAGGAACAACAAGACTGGGAGTAGTTAGTGATACAGAAGCAAGAATTCTTTCTGAAGAAAACTCTTTTTACGCATCAGCAGCTACGATGATGCACGAAAAAGGAATAATTAACCAAAGACAAACCTATGAATTGCTCGACCGCATCGTCCTCTCAAACGCCTCTGAGCAAGAAGCACAAGACCGCATAAAACACGCACTCAACAACGATGCTCGCTACGAACTAAAAACCTTAGCAAAAGAGTATTACAACCTAGAAACTTAAAAAGACGCACAAACTCCTCTACGACATGCTCCCAGAAGAACTTATTATTCGAGAAGCAACCACTCCAAGTGAGAAGTACGGCTGCGACCCGTTTAAGCGACCGTTACAAGACCTTATAGAGTTTGGTATTGTTGTTATTGACAAGCCTAGTGGTCCTACGAGTCACCAAGTGAGTGCGTATGTACAAAAAATTCTTGGTATAACCAAGAGCGGTCATTCAGGAACTCTTGACCCAAAAGTTACTGGCGTTCTTCCCGTAGCAACCCTAAAAGCAACTCGTCTCATGGAGTACGGGCTTAAAGCAGGAAAGACGTACGTAGGAGTCATGCACCTACACGCAGACGTTGAGGAGTACGAAATCAGAAAAATGGCTCATGACTTCATTGGTCAAATAACGCAGCTACCACCAAAAAGAAGCGCTGTTGCAAGAAAAAACCGTAAACGAACAATTTATTCGTTTAAATTCTTAGAAATACAAGGAAGAGACATTCTTTTCGTAGCAGATGTAGAAGCAGGAACGTATATCAGAAAGTTATGTCATGATTTTGGCGAAAAACTTGGTGTAGGAGCTCACATGGCAGAGCTGCGACGAACACGAGCAGGTCCTTGTAACGAAGAAGAGTCCATAACGCTACAAGAACTCACTGATGTATACGCAGAAGCAAAAGCAGGACGAGAAGAGGCGTTTAGAAAAGTGTTTCTGCCAGCAGAAACCTACGTAGAGCACCTACCAGCAATTGTAGTTCTAGAAAGCGCAATTCACAGCCTAACACAAGGAGCAACGCTAAAAGTGCCTGGAATAAGTGCGTACAGCCCAGGAATTAACGCAAACAGCCAAGTACGTCTACTCAGTCCTAAAGGAGAACTTATTGGAATAGGAACCAGTAGATTACACGAAAAATACTTTGCAGAAGACAAAGGAGTAGCGGTAAAAATAGACAAAGTATTCATGGAATCAAGCGTGTATCCACGAATGTCCTAAAAACGTTTATATACACCTCCTTGTATTAATACCTGTATGAGTGAGTTACCTTCTGACCACAAAATCCACCCGCACCACCCAGAGCACCCGGATAATCATCCGTTAAGAAAGCACCACGAGCACCACCCGCTTGTTCTACGCATGACAGGAGTGTTCTTGCTAACAATCATTTTCTTTGCGTGCCTACTAGGAATACTTACTAACGCACCCTTTGGAGTAGTGCTTCTCAGCTTCGCAGCAAGCTTCGTCTTCGCACTTGCCGTTTTAGCACTTGCTCACAGCGACCATCTCAGCAACGAATACCTCGTATCAGCCCTGCTCATACTCGTAATCGTCTTTTCAGTAATTATTTTTCTTGTATCCCCACAAACTGATGTACTAGCAGTAATGAGTCTAAACCTGCTCTTATCAGGAATTTTTCTTCTTCTGCTGCAGCAAAGCTACGCGCACCACGAACAAGAAGTAGTGCTAGGAGTAGTGACAGAGACCAAGCCAGAACAACGAGATCTCGCAAGCTTATTTATTGACATCCAAGAACGAGCAAAAAGAATTAACATCGCGGTAGGGCGTACGTATAGCGTGTACAAAGAAGCAAGTCCTGCTATGAGAAACAAGATAAAGATTCCTAACCAATTATACAACGAGTTGCGAGCAGATAAGAAAACTCCTTTTTTACAAGCGCATCTAGAACAAATAGCTGCTCGCCTAGCACTCCTACAAGAACAAGAACAAGAGGTCTTCACACCAGCAGAGTATAAGCGTTTAAACAGAAAAAAATCTTTTCCAGTGCTAGAAGTGCTTGCTGATAATGAAGGAGAAGGAATCCTGCAAGTGCACGCATCAGCAGTTGCTTACGTACAAACAGCAATAAATCACCTAGAAAACTAATCCTCAGTAAAGTACTTGTTATCATGTACTTCATACACTCCTAGACGAGCGCCGCAATCAAGCCATCCATGAGCGTAGTTTACCGCGGCAAACGCACGAACAATATCTTCTTGAGAAAAAAAATATGTTGCGTCAGACAAATAATTCTCTACCATAACAAAAATTTCTTTTGCAGCAGAAGCATCTAAGATAGGAGCTTTTCTTGCCAGAACAAGCGCTTGTGAGCTGAGAGCATGATATTTTTTGAAGAGTTCTTCAGAGACTGTTTGCATAAACAAGAAGAAACAAACAGCGTTTTTAAATACGACGCCTTCTACAACAACACATGAAACAATCCTTTGTAGGAGGACAAGCAGTCCTTGACGGAGTACTCATGGTCTTTGAGGACGAGTACTCAGTAGCGGTACAAACACCCACAGGCATACAAACAACCAAGAACAGCACTTGGCTTTTACGAAGTAAGCTCCTAAAAATCCCTTTTCTGAGAGGACCAATAGCATTTCTTATCATGGCATACCTAGGTCTCTCCTCCATGCTTATCGCAAGTAAGCAAGCAAGCACACAAGAAGACGATCTAAGCTGGACAACACTCATCCTAACAGCAACTATTACTCTTGCATTCATAGCAGTACTTATTCTTGTACTTCCCTTATTCATCACTACGCTACTCGTTTCTGAAAACAACCCGTTACTCTTTAACTTTCTTGACGGAGCAGTACGCATAGTAGTATTTCTTCTCTACGTAGCACTCATCGCGCAACTACCAGATATTAAGAAGCTCTTTGGTTATCACGGAGCAGAGCACCAAGTAATTCATGCGTACGAGAAAGGAACACTCACCTTAGCTTCTGCTCGTAAACAACCTCTTTTTCTTGCTCGCTGCGGAACAACTTTTGTTGTGCTCGTTCTTCTCGTAGCTATCCTTGTCTACAGCCTAACGCCAATAAACCTTCCTTTTATGCAACTTCTTACTCTGCGCGTACTCATGCTCATACCAATAGCTTCTCTTAGTTACGAGTTTATGCGCTTAAGTCACACGAACAAAAGTTCTTTACTTGTACAAGCACTTCTCACTCCAGGCTATTGGGTGCAACGACTTACTGTAAGAAAACCAAGTGATCAGCAGTTACGAGTCGCTCTTGCGGCTCTTAAAGCGGTCGTTAAGAAATAACGTAAACCACTCAGTAGTTGCGTATAGCTCGTATGGTTGCGTATCTACGCGTGTCTGCACAGAAACAAGCTCTTCTTGTTGTGCAAGCAAGGAAAGAAGCGTAGTGGCTTTTTTTGCTTTGTACAAACGAGAGCGCACATCTTCACGAAGAACTCTTAAGCTCTGACGAACGCGCACTAACTCTTCGCGCACTTCCTCATCAAGTTCGCGAATGCGCAAGCGTATAGCTGCTTGTGTATCAAGAATGGTGTTGTGATCCGTTTCTATACGTCCAATTCCCTCATGTATTCTGTGCAGCGTATCTAAATCCTCTTGCATACAATAGTATAATTCACAAACACAATTAAGTGTTTCGTACCCACTAACTAAGAGAGACAAAGCTTTAAGAGTGCTGCTCGCCTCCCAGTACATAAGGGGATAGAGGAATTTATGAGTACAGAATACGTCGCACAAGAACACACTATTAAGGCGATACACGAACTTCTCAGTAAAGAACCTGATAGCAAACAAACAACTGCTAAGCAAGCGTTTATTCTGTGCACACAAGAAAAGCTCTTCACCCTAAATGACTTACTCTCCTACGCAGAGCACATGAGTCCAGAAGTATTTGCTCATCACGTGCGAGAAGAACAAAACGATTTTGCTGTTTGGATACGAGACGTTCATAACAACCAAGAACTCGCAGATATTGCTCGTAGTGCAACAACTCCTAAAGAGCTCTTTATAGCGTTACAAGACCACTGTGAAGCGCTTCCTAGCATACAAGAAACGACTTCTGTTCTTACGGATCCTGAAGACGTGGTTTCTTTACGAGAGCATTTCGCTCGCTTACGTGATGAGATAAACCAAGAAATTGATGAGAGCATCTCACTTCTGCGCTCACAAGCAGATCGTATACGGTTATTGCGTGACGAGCTAAGAACAAGT
Organism: Candidatus Woesearchaeota archaeon; assembly: GCA_047602905.1. GTDB lineage: Archaea > Nanobdellota > Nanobdellia > Woesearchaeales > SKIA01 > SKIA01. Next base: position 134,023 of record JBLKOP010000002.1, read on the forward strand.
GAGGAATCCCTTAAAGAACAAGAAGCTCTTCTGCGAGAAGAAATACGCGTATCTCACCAGCAACAAGAGGAGCTTTCTGAAGAAATAGCCTCTCTTAAACAAGCAAATAAAGAGCTCTCTGGTGAGCGAGAAGAAGCTGCTAAAGTACAACAAGCAGTCTTGAGTATTCGTGATGAGCTACGAGAAAAAAACGATTCTTTAATACAAGCTCGCGAGTACTTACGAGAACAACTGCAAAAAACTAATTCCTCGCAACCCACCACTCCTCCTAAAAGATACACTCCTTCTGCTAGTCACGTACAAGAGCTTGTCAGACTCGTTTATGAGGACGTACAAGCAGGTCGTTTATCAGCAGCTAAGCAAGGCTACGCTGATGCAAGAGCATCTTTTTATGAGGCTGAGCTTTCTGAGTCGCAACGACAAGAACTGTATCAGCAACTCATGGATGCCTATACAAGAATTCATTTGCAAGGATTATAAAAAAAGGTAAAAAAGTATTTGTTTTGTATGAGAGCTTATTCTCGAACATCAAGAGGAAGCACTCCCTCTTTAAGTTCAATCTTTGCTATTTCTATTGGGTTGTACGCTATTTTTTCTAGCTCTTCCTCTGAGAGCTGTACTTGTAGTGGCGCTCCCTGACTTATTTGTAGTGCTCGTGCACCGATAAGTCGTGCTCTCTCATACACAGTGTACTTCATTTGAAGTGTCCTCGAAGCTTCTTTGCTTGTTTCTGAGCTATCTTGATGATCTCATCAATCTCATCCACGCTAAGAGGAGCTGCTCCTCCTTTTTGTAGAGCACAAGGAGTTCCGTCCTCAAGCACTCCTACGGTGAGTCGTGCGTCATAGAACTTCTCCTCTGCTTCTGTAGGGTCTACTAAGAGCATGTCTTTGTACTTGAATACCGTCACAGCTATTGGCTCGTGATTCATTGGTATAGGGTTTTTACTAAGCTTCTCAAGCTGAGGGTTTGCGTCCTTATCAAGTTCTGGCATTTTCGCGTCTTGCAGAGCTGCTAGTGCTGCCATTGCTCCTAGGTCAATCATGTTTCCATCATACGCTATTGGGCTGATGTCTACCATGACCATCCATATCTTCTCGCCTGATTTTATGCATAGCTTCTTGGTATCAATGCTTTTGCTTTCTCGAATCGTTCGGTCAATGACTCGTGCCGGCTCGATACTTTCCATTCCTGGTCTTCCTCCTTCGAACTGGCGGCTACTCATAGCAAGCATTTCTGCACTTACCATAAGGCTTCCTTCGTCAGGGCTGTCAGGATACGGTGTTCCTACATCTACTTTTACTCCTGCGATGATCTCTGCTTCTCCTGCTACTAGTCGTGCGCTTCCGTGAGCGGTGCTACTAACTCCTTTCTCAATAGTTATTTCTCTAAACTCAAGAAGTTCTCGTCCGTCTGTGCGGATGTTTTGTGCAAGTGCTTCTTCAAGGTGTTCTTTCTGGCTTGTTTTACTCATTGTTCTTCCTCCTCTTCACTACTCGTGCTTTCTTTGAGTGTATCTCCAAAGCGCTTCTTAAGTAGTTCTTTTGTTTCTTTGATGCCTGTGATCTTGTTTACGAACTTGTTCTTGACTGCTTCTCGCTGCACTTTAGCGATTGCTTCAATCTCGTCTCGTCCTTTCTTAATCGCTTCTACGATGAGCTTCTGGTCTGTTAGTCCGTCCATTTGTAGCAGAGTAATCTCTCCTGTACTAGGAATAACTGCTATTGGTATGTCCGCTACTTCTCCATCAAAGTGCTCTTCTTCTCCGTCTAAGTCAATAACGATTTCTCCGTCTAGGTGACCTACTGCTACTGCGCTTACGAGGTCTTTCATTTTTATGCCTGCGTCTGCAAGCGCGATAGCTGCTGCGCAGATACCTGCGCATCTGCTTCCTGCGTCTGTCTCGGTGAATTCGATGTGTACGTCAACTACGGTATTTGGAAAGTCTGTTAGGTCTACTACAGGGCTTAAAGCGTTCTCTGTTACCATGCTGATCTCTTGGCTTCGCCGGTTTGGTCCTGGGCGTCCTCTGCCTCCTGGTCCGCTGTACGGGAGCATGTTGTAGTGGCAGCGTAGAATTCCTGTTTTTGGGTCTTGCATGAAGCGTGGGTGTAGTTCTTGTGGTCCGTACACTGCCGCGTATGCGGTGCTGTCTCCTATGGTGAAGCGTGCGCTTCCGTCTGCTTTAGGAATGATGCCTGCTTCTGCAGTGATTTTTCTTGTTTCATTCCATTTTCTTCCGTCGTGTCTTGTTAGTGTTTTAGCCATTTTATTCTACCTCTTTACCTGTGAGTTCTTCAAGCAGGCTTTTGATTTCTTCGGTGAGTCCTGGTAAGTGGCTGTTTTTTTCTATGAGCCGTATGGTTTGTATTGCAAGCACTTCTTTTGCTGGTGCTCCTTTAATCCATATTACGCCGTTTTGTCCTACTGTTATGTCGCAGTCGCATCCTTTTTTTAGCATGCGTACCATGCTTCCTCTTGCTCCGATGATTCGAGGGACTTTTTGTGCGTCTACGTGGATGATTGTTCCTCCAGTGAGTTTGTGCAGTCCTGGTCCTCGAACGCTTACGTCTACGAGGTTTTGACTCGTTACTTGCACTACTTTTGCGCTTACCCAATCATCTAGGGCGAAGTATCTTGTTAGGTCTTCTCCTCGTTTGATGTACTCGTTAGTTGCTTCTTTTAGTCCAAGTACTGCGTCTACCATTGTGTGTAAGTCTACTCTCCATCCGCTCATGAGCACGTCGCTGATTCGTCCAATGACTGTGTCTCCTTTCTTTGGCAGGTATCTTCCTGCAAGTGGTATGGTCTTAATGACTTTTCCGTCTATCTGTACTAGTCCTATTCTGTTTGCTCGAATAGCGTCGTCTTGTCTGTACGTTCCTTTACTTGGTAGGTACTCTAATCCTGTTGCGAGGATTTCTCCGGGGACGACAACTGCCCGATCTTGTGTATGTAGTTTTGCTGTCATAATTATTTTTTCTCTATTTTTGTTATCTCAACTGTTCCGTGGGTTTTACTTGCTAGTTCGTCAACTAAGTCGTTGTATCTTCCTGCTGGTAACTCCACTTTTGCTGCTAGTGTTCCGTCGTTTAGCCACTGTTCTTGTTGTAGCGTTCCGTACTTGGTGAGTGTCGCGTAGCATTTGCCTGCGTACTCACTGGGTAGGTGGATGTCTGCTATGAACGTTGTGAAAGTAATGGGTATGATTGGTCGAAGTGCTTTGAGTGCTTCTTGTACGTGGTCTTCTGCTGTTCTGAACTCGTCTATGCGAAAGCGCGCTTCTTGTAGTGCGTTCTTAATTCTTTCTTGTGGGTGCACAACTCCTGTTTGGGGGTTTATGGCGTTGATATGGATGATGTGTACGAGTTTGTTGCGTTTGTTTTCTCTGATTCGTTCTCGATGCTCTGCGGTGAGTTGTATCTCTCCTTTCTCAAGAATAATTTTTGCGATTGCTTCTTTGTTTTCTGTCTCAAAAACGGCTTTCATGTGTTCTTCGCTTGCAAGCTCTCCTTTGTTTGCGTCAGCATAAATTTCTGGTGCTCGCAGTACTTCTCGTAACTCAGTGGTTGTTGTTTCTTTGTACTCGACTGCTTTGTCTGGGTCTACGACTACCTCGAAGTTCTCTCCTCCTTTCTTGAGGCGAGCAACGTTTAGGCTTACTCGTTCTTTCTCGTACGTGGGTCCTCCTCTCATAAGTGTTTTTTTAGTTCTTCATCTGTAAGAAACGTTGATTCCATGTTGTTGCTTACTAGCGCGCAGTCTACTCGGTCTACGCTTAGGTCTTCTCCTAGTACGGTTTTAAGCACTTCAAACGCGAGCGCTACTCCTTGCTGTAAACTCATGTTATCTTTGTGTTTTTCTTTTAGTAATTGCATTGCTTCTTCTGCTTTTTCTCCTAGCGCGCATGCTTTGTATTGGTGGTATACTCCTACGGGGTCTGTGCTGTAGAGTTTTACTCCGTCTTTATCTACTCCTGCTATGAGCATGGCTACTCCAAAGGGTCTCCAGCCTCCTCCTTGTGTTGTTTGTTGCATTAAGCTGCTGAGGTCTCGTACTATGCTGATAACGTCTGTTGGGCTGTCAAAAGTTACTTTGTGTTGTTGTGCTCGTACTTGTGCTCGCTCCACGAGTACTCGTGCGTCCGGGATTATTCCGCTCGCAGTTGCTATGATGTGGTCGTCTATTGCAAAGATTTTTTCTACTGAGCTGCTAATTATTAAGTCGTCGTGTACTCGTTTGTCTGTGAGTAGGACTGCTCCTTCTTTGGTGCTTATTCCTATTGCTGTGCTTCCTTGCTTAACGGTTTTTTTTGCGTACTCTACTTGTAGTAGTCGCCCGTCTGGCGAGAACATTGTGATTGCCCGGTCGTATCCCATCATTTGGTGTTGTGTTTGCATCGTGATTTTATTGTTTGAGAAGTTTTCTTACTCCTTGTAGTGTTCCACTTGTTTTTATGCTTTTTTTGTTGCTAAAAACCAGTGCTGCTTTGAGCTCGTCTACGCTGTTGTGTGCTACGCGAAGAATACTTTTTTGTTCTCTTTGCTCTACAGGTATTATTCCTGCTTTTGCTGCTCCGTGTATTCCAAAGAGTTCTTTGTGCTTTTGTTGTACTTCCTCGTCTCCTGCTGGTTCGTATAGGATGTACCTTTTGCGTTCTTTGAGTGTGTTTTGAAACGGTGCTGTCATTGAGAATTGCTTGTTTTCCTCTGCTTTTTTTCTTCTCGTTAATCCCGAAGAAACACTTCTGCACTTAAAAAGGTTGTTGTGCGTGTTTTTTTTCTTCCTAAACGCTTCTTTTTAGAGGTGTTCTTGTATGAACGTCTCTACTTCTTCTTTTATTCGTGTGTATTCTTCTTGGTTTTGTGCTTCCCACGTAAAGCGCAGTAGTGGTTCGGTGTTTGATTTGCGAATAGAAAGCCACCAACTGGGTGTTTGTATGAATACTCCGTCTAGCTCGTCTACTTCTCCTTGTTTGCTAAACGTTTCTTTTGCTGCTTGCAGTGTTGCTTCTGGGTCTTGTACGCGGTAGTTTTGCTCGTTACTTCCTAGATACGCTTCTCGTATTGGAGTGATTGCTTCGTGTAGGTTTGTGTACTCTGCTAGTACTCGTAGTAAGCAGTACAGCGGCGCTTCTGCTCCGTGAAATTCTTTAAACATGATGTGTCCGCTCTTCTCTCCTCCTAATTCAAGATTGTGTTCTCTCATTGCTCGTTGCACGTTAGCGCTTCCTACCGCTACTCGGTGGTATGTGTGGTTGTGTTGTTTGCAAGCTTCTTTTACTGCGTTGCTGCAGTTAAGTGTTGCTGCTACTCCGCTGTTTGCAGGAAGTTTTTGTGTGAGAAGAGTAAGTAAGAAGTCTGCTTCTACTACTTCTCCTTTCTCATCTATAAGTACGAGTCTGTCCGCGTCTGCGTCTAGTACGCAGCCTACGCAGTTGTTCATCGCGCAGTAATCTCTGGCTGCTTCTGTGGCTGTTGGTTCTAGAGGGTTTGGTTCGTGCTCGCTAAAAGAAGGGTCTTCTTGGTCGTTGTATAGTGTGAAGTTGTACGCTCCTGTTGCTGCGAGTGCGCGTACTTCTTTGCATGCTGATCCTGCGCTAGGATCTAAGAACACTTCTTTTTCGCTGCTACTAAGTGCTAATCGTACGTTGGTAATGTATTCTTCTGTGTAATCTTTTGTTTGTAGTGTTCCTGGAGTTGTTTGTACGGGTTTGTCTAGGTACGTTTTTAGTTCGTGCATGCCGTCTGCTTGTGCGTATGGTTTTGCTTGTTCAAGATAGAATTTGAATCCGTTATACTCTTTTGGGTTGTGACTGGCTGTTATCATAATTCCTGCTGGTAGGTTGTTGTTTGCTACTATCCATTTGAGTTGTGCAGTGCTTGTTACTCCTGCGTCTATCACGTTGCAGCCTGCGTCAAGAAGTCCTTGTATTGTTTGTTGTGCGAGTTCAGGACTGTTTTTGCGTACGTCTCTGCTTACTACGCATGTCTGTAGTTGTTGGTGTTGTGCGTACGCGTTTCCTATGGCGTAGGCGAGTTCTTCTGTGATTTCTTCTCCGCTGATTCCGCGGATATCGTAGCTTTTGAATATGTTGTCGACGTTTTTCATAAGTGCTTGTATTCTCCTGAGAACGGGTATCCGTAGAGGTTGTCTGTTTGTGTGAGTTTGGGAAAGAGGTCTGTTTCTAGGGTTGCGTACCCTTCTGGTATGAGTTCTAGTGCTTCTGGTTGCATGATGTAGCATCCTGCGCTGATGAGGTTGCTGGGCGCTTTTTGGCTTGGTTTTTCTATGAACGTAATGATTTTGTTTCCGTTTAGTAGCGCTACTCCGTATTTTTCTGGGTTGTTTGTTGTTGTTAGTGCTATGCTGCATAGCCCTGCGTGGCTTGTGTGAAAGGCGTACATGTCTTGTAGGGAGAGTTCTTTGTAGTCGTCTGCGTTGAGTACAAGAAAGCTTGTTTCTATGTAGGGGCTTGCTAGGTGTAGTGCTCCTGCTGTTCCTAGTGGAGTTGTTTCTGTGAGGTAGCGTATTTCTTCGTATTCGGGTATTGTTTCTTGGAGTTGTTGGGGTTTGCTGGTGATGATGTAGATGTTTTGTACTCCTGCTTGTAGGAGTAGTTCTATGTTGTGTTGGAGTATTGGTTGTTCTTTGTGTTTGCTGAGTACTCGTTGTATTTGTGTTTCTCTGCTTCCTGCAAGGATTATTGCTGTTTCTGGTATGCTTCCTCGTAGCGCTTCTCGCAGCAGTAGTTCTACTGCGTGGCTTCGGTTGCGAATAGTGTTTTGGTCTACTCGAGCGTCTACTTGTCGTAGTACTGATGCTTCTATGGTTAAGGTCACTCGCTCTTTCATACCTTATCGTATTTCGCTTGTTGTTTTAAGTATTTCGTAACTCTGCTCGTATATCGTCTCGTGTACAGCTCGTTACGAGCACTTCTTGTGTGGTTGCTAGGAGGTCTTTGTTTGTTTGTACAATGACTGGTATGTAGTTGTTACTTCGTCCTACGTAGCTATAAGGGTTTTTTTCTACGAAACGAGCAAGTATTGTTTCTCCTACGTACTTTTTTCGTTGCTGTGTAAAGAGTTCGCTCTCAAAGAGGTCTGTTACTTCTTTGCTTCGTTGTTTTTTTATTTCGCTTGGGAGTTGTTTGAGTTCTGCTGCTTTTGTGTCTGGGCGCGCGTAGAACTTACTAATGTTGATTACGGGAAAGCGCAGTTCTTTGATGAGTTGTAGGGTTGCTTGGTGGTCTTCTTGGGTTTCTGTTGGGTAGCCGCAGATAATGTCTGTTGCTATGGTTATTTCCGGTATTTCTTCTCGAAAGCGTTTGACTATGTGTCTGATGTCCTCAGCGCTGCAGCGTCTTCCCATGTGTTTGAGTACTGCGTCACTGCCGCTTTGTATGGGTAGGTGTAGGAACTTGTAGATTTTTGGGTGTTTATACGCTTGTATGAGTGCTTCTAAGTGAACCTTCGTCCAGTCAGGATTTGTCATTCCAAAGCGTATCATGAAGTCTCCTTCTAAATTGGCTATTCTTGTTAGGAGTTCTGCGCAGTTCGTTTGTATGTCCATCCCGTACGCTCCGTTGTCTTGGCTGGTTAGCCAGAGTTCTTGTACTCCTTGTGCTATTGCTTCTTCGCACTGTTTTTGTATGTCCATTGGTCGGTAGCTAGTTAGGTTTCCTCGTGCTTGTTTTGTCTTACAGTACGTGCACACGGAGAGGCATCCTGCGCATATAGGAACTATTTCTACAAGTGGGTTGAGTCGTTTTTTTGGGAGGTTGAGGCGTCCTTCGTCTTGTGCTTCTAAGAAGTGTATCTTGTTTCCTCTTGCTGCGTGCTCGACTATCTCTGCTGTTTGTTGTAGGTTTTCTGTTCCAAGTAATGGGTAGTCTTTTAGGAGTCCTTGCTTGTCTGCTTGTGGGATGCAGCCGGCTATGACTACGGGTTTTTGTTGTTTTTTGAGCTTGCTTAAAAACTTGTCTTGAGAGGGGTCTTTTACGGTGCACGTGTTGTAGATGATCACGTCTGCTTGTGTTTCTTTCTCTACTATTTCGTGACCTGCTGCTTGCAAGTTTCCCATCATCGTCTCGCTATCTGCGTGATTCAGGCTGCAGCCGTAGGTTTTGATATGTACTTTCATATGTTTTCGTACCTACCGAAAAAGAGCAACCTTTATAAATATCTGTGTGGGTGTTGTTCTTAGGAGAGCCCCTAATGGTACGAAAACTATTTTCAAGCATAAAGAAACAATTTGATGTGTCTTCACAAGACGTCGTTGGCGTTGAGGAGCAGTACGTAGAGCTTTCTTCTGTTGGCAGCAGGCAAAGTGCGAACTCAAAAATTATTGTTCGTCCATTCGTCTTAGAAGATTTCTCTGACGTTAAAGCTATTGTTGATGTCATGCGAGAAGGATACACTATCGCTCTTGTTAACATCGCTCCTTTAAAAGAGAAGGACGTTGTTGAGCTAAAGCGCGCTATTAACAAACTCAAAAAGACTGTTGATGCAGTTGATGGGGATATCGCTGGTTTTAGTGATGATTACATCATCGTCGCTCCTAGCTACGCAGAGATTTATCGTGCTTCTGCTGCTGGGGATGAAGATTTCGAATAAATTTTTTTTCTTAACTTTTTTTTCCACAACGCATTTAAACACAAGTCTCTGTGTTAATACTATGAGTTCAGACGTTGAGGTTTTAGAAGGAGAAAGATGCCCTATTTGTATGAAGGAAACGCTTACTTTGCGCGAGCAATCAATGGATATACCGTATTTTGGTCTCACGCATATCTTTAGTATGGATTGCTCTAATTGCGGGTATCGCGTTGCTGATGTGGAGAGTGATGAGCAAAGAAAGCCTGTTAAGCAATCGTTTACTATTGAGTCAGAAGCTGATTTGTCTGTGCGTGTTATTAAGAGTTCTTCTGCTACTATTAAGATTCCTCGTATGGTCTCTATTGAGGGTGGACAAACAGATAGTGAGGGGTACATAACAAATATTGAGGGCTTGCTGAATCGTTTTAAAGCGGTTCTCGAGGAGCTTAAGCAAGATGATGATAAAGCGGTTGCGAAGAAAGCAAAGAATCATTTGAAGCGTTTACAGAAGGTCTTGTGGGGTCAGGAGTCCTTAACAATTACTCTTGAGGATAAGACTGGTAACTCAATGATCGTTACTGATAAAGAATAAGTAGAAAAAAAATATTTTATTTTTGTTTGTATTTATGCTGCTTCGTCTAGTGATGCTAAGCCTTCATCAGATTCACTTGCTGCTTGCTTAACATTTACTGCTCGAGGTCCTCGGTCGCTTTCTTCTGCGTCAAAGGTTACTTTGTCGTTCTCATCTGGAACAAACCCGTCCTCAATTGCACTGCTGTGCATAAAATACTCTTTGTTGTCTTCGCCGGCTATAAAGCCAAATTCTTTTGTTCTGTTATAGAACTTTACTGTACCTTTCATACTAATTGTTTTCCGAACAATGTTTACTAAAAAACGTTGTTACTACAGCTAGAGATGAGTTGTTTAGTTATAAGTGTATGGGTAACTTAAAGAAAAGAAAAAAATATTTTTTTTTTTGCATCAACTAATCGAGTATTTCTATCTCGATATTGAGTCCTTCTGGTATTTGGACTCGCATGACCAATCGGAGGGCGCGCTCATCAACACCTAAGTCGATGAGGCGTTTGTGTATGCGCATTTCGTAGCGCTCCCACGTAGCGGTTCCTTCTCCGTCAGGACTTTTTCTTGTTGTTAGTTGTAGCCGTTTGGTTGGTAGCGGAATCGGTCCGCGCATATCGACTCCTGTCTTTGTGCTGATGTCTTTGATGTAGTCGCAGACTTCGTTGACTTTACTGATGTCAGCACTTGCTAGTTTGATTCTCGCTTTCGGCATATCTTCTTAACTCCTATTTTTTCTTGATGCTTATTGCCATTCCGGCTGCAACGGTACTTCCGCTGTCTCGGATAGCGAATCGTGCCATGTGTGGGTTGTCTTTTTGTGACTCAATAACCAGTGGTTGTACTGGTCTGCACGTTACGATTGCTGCGTCTCCGTTTTTGATGAAGTCAGGGTTTTCTTCTAGTACTTCACCAGTTGCTGGGTTTAGCTTTTTCTTGATTGCAGTGATGGTACACGCTTTCTGGTCTGTGTGTATGTGGAATACTGGTGTGTATCCTATTGTCATGACACTTGGGTGGTTTAGTACGACGATTTGTGCGTCAAACTCTTCTGCTACAGGTGGAGGTGCTTCCTCTGGTCCTAGTACGTCTCCTCGTGCAAGGTCTTTTTTTCCAAATCCTCGCACAGAAATTCCTACGTTGTCTCCTGGTTCAGCTTCTTTTTGCTGTGAGTGGTGCATCTCAATAGTTTTTACTTCTCCTTTGACTCCTGTTCCTTCTCGTCCAGGCATTGCGATGACTTTCTGTCCTACTCTCATAATTCCTGTCTCGATCTTTCCTACTGGTACTACTCCGATTCCGGTTATGTTGTAGACGTCTTGTACTGGCATACGCATTGGTAGGTCAGTTGGTTTTTCTGGTGCTTCAAAGCCGTCAATCATTTGTAGCAATGTTTCTTTTGCGAATGGTAAGTTTTCGCTTTTCTTTGCTACGTTGTCTCCTGGTAGGCTTGCTATTGGTACGAATCGTATTCGTTCCATCTTGAATCCTACGCTTTTTAGGAGTTTAGTTACTTCTTCTACTACTTCGTTAAAGCGTGCTTCTTTGTAGTCTACCATGTCCATCTTATTTACTGCTACGATGAGTTGGTCTACTCCTAGTGTTCTGCTTAAGAAGACGTGTTCTTTTGTTTGGGAGTTTACTCCGTCGTTTGCTGCTACAACGAGTACTGCTGCGTCTGCTTGACTTGCTCCTGTGATCATGTTCTTAATGAAGTCTTTGTGTCCTGGTGCGTCGATGATTGTGAAGTCGTACTTATCTGTTTCAAATCGTTTGTGCGCTAGGTCGATGGTTACTCCTCGTTCTTGTTCTTCTTTGAGGTTGTCCATAACGTACGCAAACTCGAATCCGCTCTTTCCAAGCTCTGCTGCTTTGTCCTTTAACTTTCTTAGTTGTTGTTCACTGATGTTTCCACTGTCAAACATGAGTCGTCCTACTGACGTGCTTTTTCCGTGGTCTACGTGTCCAATGAACACCAAGTTCATGTGTTTTTTTTCTCTTGCCATTGTAATGTACCCTCCGTTGGTATAGATAGGTAGTTCGTGAGAACTCGAGACGATTTATAAATATTACCCATGCTTGCTTTTTGTGTAAACACTTGTTTTTGCGCTTATATGCTTGTTTTCGTTGTTCTTAGCGTTTATGCGTGTTTTATGAGTAAAAGAAAAAAAATATTTTGTTTTAGGTAATTATTCGTTTGCTGAGAGGCCTTTTCTGCTTCTTATTTGTTCAATAATTTTTTGTTGCAGCTCTTCTGGGAGTTTCTCGTAGCTTTGTTGGATTACGCTGCTACTTCCTCGTCCTCCTGTTGCGCTTCGTAGGTCGTTACTCATCCCAAACATTTCTCCTACGGGTATTTTTGCGGTTATTTGTTGCATGCTTCCGTCTGCTTGCATGTCTAGGAGTTGTCCTCGTTTGTTACTGATTAACTTACTGATTTCTCCTACGTACGTTTCTGGTGTGTCAAACATGAGTGTTTGTATTGGCTCGTACAGGAGTGGGCGTCCTTTAGCTATTGCTGCTCGTATTCCGTCTCGTACTGCTGGGTAGAGTTGTGCTGGTCCTCTGTGAATTGCGTCTTCGTGTAGTTTCGCGTCTGTGAGCGTTACCATTACTCCAATACATGGCTCGTGTGCTATTGGTCCTTTGTTCATGACGTCTTCAAACATGTCGTTTACCATTTCTTGGATTTCTCCTATTTGTACTATTCCTCGTGTTCCGTCTATGAGGATGTTTCCGTTGAAGATGTCTCGTACGCTTCTTGCTTCTTTTGTTTCCATTCCTGCTTCTACGAGTGCTTCCCAGACTTCTCGGTCTTTGTTCTTTACTCGTCCTTGAGAGACTTTTCCTGATTTAATTGCTTCTGCGATGTTTGCGGGTATTGGTTGTGCGGTGAAGTAGAGTCTGTTGTGTTTGTTTGGGCTTTTTCCTTCTGCGTCTTCTGGCGCTGGTTTCATGATTGCTTCTCTGTACACAACTACTGGTGGACTCGTTACTATCTCTACTCCTTTCTCAGTGAGTATTCTGTTCTCTATGATTTCTAGGTGTAACTCTCCCATTCCGCTCATGAGGTGTTCTCCTGTTTCTTGGTTAATCTCGATTTGTACTCCTGGGTCTTCTTTGTTTACTTGTATGAGTACTTCTACGAGTTTTGGTAGGTCTTGGGGTCTTTTTGCTTCTATTGCTTTAGTAATTACTGGGTCAAAGATATGGCTTATTGCTTCAAAGGGTGTTTGTTCTCCTGTTGTTGCTGTTTCTCCTGGAAACGCGTCTTTGAGTCCTCCTATTCCTATGATGTTTCCTGCTACGCTTCCATCTACGATTTCTCTTTTTGCTCCGTTGTAGATGAATACTTGCTGTACTCGGTTGTTTTGTTTTGCTTTGTTTAGGTAGAGGGTGTCTCCTCTTTTTATTGTTCCGCTAAAGATTCTTCCTGCGCATATCTCTCCTGCTTGTGGGTCGATGGTGATTTTTGTTACTACGAATGCTGCTGGTCCTTTTGGGTTTGCTTCTATGAGGCTTCGTCCAAACTCGCTTTCTACGTCTCCGTGCCAGATTTTTGGTATTCTGTATGGAGATGCTTGTACTGGGTTTGGTAGGTGTTTTACTACTGCGTTTAGTACTACTTCGTGTATGGGTGCTTTTTTTTGTAGTGCTTTTCTTGCTTCCTCGCTTCCG
>JBLKOP010000010.1:0-46026 GCA_047602905.1 Candidatus Woesearchaeota archaeon
CATATTGCGATGTTTCTTACTTGTTCTGGTTTGTCAGCGATGCTGACAACCTTTTCACTCATTTTTGCCATGGTAATCGTAATTTGGTGTTTTTGTGTTGGTTGAGAGTTGTGTGTGCTTTTTAACTCTTATGCTGTTTTTCTCTCAAAAAGTTTTGACATAGACGTATTTATATGAGTTCTTCTTGTTTTGTTGTATGAGTCATCAAACACGTAAAGATATTTTGCTTAAGCTTATTCATTCTCCTAGGGCTTCTTTTAATGAGTTGTGGGATAAGCAGGGCGAGTCTAATGCTTTTGCGTATCATTTGAGTAAGTTAGTTGATGAGGGTGTTGTTGTCAAAGAAGATGGGTTGTATTCTTTGTCTGCTGATGGTCGTAGCTTGGTTACTGAGATTGAGGGTGATACTGGTTCTAAGACTCGTTTTCCTACTCCTACTGTTGTTATTGTTGCTCGTGATGATAAGAATAGAGTTCTTGCTCAAAGGCGCTTAAAGGAGCCGTTTTTTGGGTATTGGGGTTTTCCTTCTGGTAAACTTAATTTTGGCTGGAATCCTCAGCAGCGTGCTGTGCGTGATTTAAAAGAAGAGACTGGTCTTGTTGCTGAAAGTGTTGTTCTTCGTTGTGTTGAGCATGTGAAGACGTTTGAGGAGGAAGTTTTACTTCATCATCATATCATGTATATTTTTGAGGCGTTTAATTGCTCTGGTGAGTTAGTTAGCAAGACGCACAAAGCTAGTCATGAGTGGTTATCTGTTGATGAGTACTTAGCAAAAACTCGTTTTCCTGGTAATTGGTTGTTTGATTACGTACTTGGTAACAACAACTTTTTTGTTATGGAGTGTGAGCGGTTTATGAAGAATGGGTTGTTTGTTGATGGTACGCTTGTTTCTGTTGATGAGTTTGTAAAAAAATAAGGGTAAAAATATTTTTTTTGTGAAGTGTTTATCCTTCTCTGTACAAGAGTACTTCTTCTAGGTGTTCCCATTCAAAGATTTCTTCTTCATCAAACCATACTGGTACTTCTCTTTTTGCTTCTTCTACTTCTCCACTTGCGTGTATGAGGTTTTGTATTGGTCGCTTGAGGTTGTCTGCCATTTGGTATGTTTCGAAACTAAAGTCTCCTCTGATGGTTCCTGGTGCTGAGTCGCTTGGTGCGGTTGCTCCTACGAGTTTTCGTACGTGTTTTACTGCGTTGTGTCCTTCTAGGCAGAGTGCTATTACTGGGCTCATGCTGATGAAGTCCATGAGTTGGTTGCGTACTTTTGCTCCTATTTCCATTTCTGTTTCTTTAATCTCGACTCCTTTTTTTGCGTAGGATTCTTTCATTTTGCTTCCGACTGTTTTCATCCATTCTTCGTCTTCTGCGTAGTGTTCTCCTGCGAGTTCTGGGCTTGCGTATTGCATTTTCATACCCACAATTTTTAGTCCGCATCTCTCAAAGCGGCTAATTATTTCTCCTATGAGTCCTCGTTGTACTGCGTCTGGTTTGAGTAGTACTAGTGTTTTTTCTTTCATTTCTTAGTTTTCTTTTTTGCAGCTGGTTTTTTTTGTTCTTTTTTTGCTTCTTCTGCGTGTTTTCTTGCTGCTTCTCGTTGAGTTTTTTCTTTTCTGTATTCTTCTGTCCAGGTTACTTTTCGTGGTTTTCGTCCGAGTTTAATCATGTTTTTTTCTTCTTTTCTGTTTAGAAAGTACAGGATTTTTCCGTCTTTTTTTACGTACGTGATTCCTTTTCCTGGTGGGATGTCTTTTCCGCTAAAACTGCTTTTTCTCATGTTTATCGTCCTCTGCTTAGTGGTCGTGCTTCTATTTCTGTTTCTCGCAGCATGAGGATGTCTCCTACTTGTACTGGTCCTCGCACGTTTCTTCGGATGCTTTTGTTTTTGTCTCGTCCGTCAAGGATTTTTACGCGTACTTGCGTTGCTTCTCCTCGTGTTCCGGTTCTTCCCAGTATTTCTTCTATTTCTGCTGGGGTTGCTTTTCCGAATGTCTGCTCTGCTTTGTTCTCTTCTGCCATGCTTACTCCTCTTTTTTCTTGTCTTCAGATTCTTTTTCTTCTGATTTCTTCTCTGAGTCGTCTGCTTTAGGCTCTTCTTTTGCAGGTGCTTCTTCTTTTTGTGCTTTCTTTACGTCTTTTAAGATGTTTTTTGCGTCTCCTGCTTGTGTTATTGCTACGCACACGGTTGGTCGTGCTATTCCTGCTGCTGCTCCTAGTTCTTCTTTTCCTGCTACGTCTGCTACGTACTGCACTCCTTTTTCTTTACAGAGTGGTTCTAGGTGTAGTATGAGCTCTTTAGGGCTTACATCATTTGCTACTGCTACGATGCTTGCTCGTCCTCTCTCTACTGCTTTGGTTACTTCGTTGACTCCTTTTCTTATCTTTCCTGTCGCTCGTGCGACTTCTATTGCTTGTAATACGTCTTCCATTGTCTTATGTGTACTTGGGAAATTATGAGAATAACTTCCTCAGCCCGTAGGCTTCATCGTGGTGTTTGGGATGAGTGCTGGGTTTTTAAGTGTTGTTGTCTGATGAGTTGTACTTTGTGGTGTTCTGGGTGGTTCTTGTTTAGGATGGTTTTCTGTGCTCTTCTCTTAAACTTCCACGTGTTCTTGAGTAGTGCGTACAGGCTTTTTAGCGGTTGTTTGTTGCGTATCTGTCGTTTTATTACTCGTAGACAGCTCTGTATTCTTGGTGTGTCAAGATACAGTATTTTGTTTGCTTCTGCGTATGTTTGTGTGAAGTCAATTAAGAACGCTCCTTCAAGAATCCATGCGTCTTTCTTGAGTATTTTTTTGAGTTCTTGCTGTACTTGTTTGTCTTCTTTTCTTGTGTACTCTGGCGTGTAGTATTTTATTTCGTCAAGATCATACGCTACTATGTTTAATTCT
Organism: Candidatus Woesearchaeota archaeon; assembly: GCA_047602905.1. GTDB lineage: Archaea > Nanobdellota > Nanobdellia > Woesearchaeales > SKIA01 > SKIA01. The sequence goes on from JBLKOP010000010.1 coordinate 2,889, forward strand.
TTACTGAGTGTTTTTGCGTACGTGCTTTTTCCGCTTCCTGGTGCTCCGAGTATGCGTATCTTCATATATCTCTTTTCTTGTCTTCAAGCTTTTTTATGTTCTTGTTATTAAGCAGTGATTTCATCTGAGAGATTGCAACTGTGTTTAGTTTTATTACTCGCTTCTCTGCAGAGACGTTTTCTTTAATGTACTCAGCGTTTAGACTCTCTAAATTTGCTAAGACGACTAGTTGTCTGATGTCTGCGTAGTCTCTCATGTTTCCTTTTGTTTCAGGATTTTTGTTAGACCATTCTTTTGCTGTACTGCCAAAAAGAGCTTTGTTTAGTATGTCTGCTTCAGTTGCATAAACTTTTTTTGCTTCTGTTGCTGTTATTTTAGGCGGGAGAAGGTTTTCTTTTATTGCATCTGTATGTATTTTATAGTTTATCTTTACGAGTTCTCTTTTTACGTCCCAGCTTATTTGAAGTTTTTTACTCTCTTCATTCTTAAGTCTTCTAAATTCTTTGATAAAATAGAGTTTGAATTCTGGGGATATCCAAGAAGCGAACTCTAAGGCTATGTCTTCATGAGCATATGTTCCGCCACTATATCTGCCACTTTTAGTTATAATTCCTTTAGCATTTGTTTCTTCAATCCATTTTGAAGGAGATAACGAAAATGAATTTAGTCCGGATTGCCTAATAACCGTATCGAATTCGACACGGTTAAAATCAGAGTTATGCATTGACTCCCAAATTCCAAGAAACTCTATAGTATTTCTATTTCTTAGCCAATTAATAACTACAAACCGAGGTTCTTCTGGATTTCTTTTCTTAGCAATATCGGTTAATGAAATGTATTTGTGTGAATCAATATCTCTAATAGTTACTTTGATGTTTTCAACAGTAACTGTGGTCTTTCTCATTATTTATCCTTGAATGAGTGTTGCTATTAAACGTTTTTGTGCGTATGTCCAGTGAATGATTTGTTAAGAATAAAGCAAAAAAATATTTTCTTGAAAGTTCTCTAGTCTTTCTTTTTCTTTTTGAGCTCTTCTTCTAGGTTAAGCTCTGTCAGTAGTTCTTTGTAGCGGTTTCTTATCGTTACTTCTGTTACTCCTGCTACGTCTGCTACTGCTCGTTGGGTGCGCTTCTCTCCGTTGATTAGTGCTGATACGTATAGTGCTGCTGCTGCTATTCCTGTTGGTCCTCTTCCTGAGGTCAGGGCTATTCTTCTTGCTTCCTCTATTATCTCTACTGCTTTGCTTTGCGTTACTGCTGTTAGTTCTAGCTCGCTTGCAAAGCGTGGGATGTAGTCTATTGGGTTGCTTGGGAGTATTTTGATTTCTAGTTCTCGTATAACAAAGCGGTATGTTCTTCCTATTTCTTTTCTATCAATTGAGCTTGCTTCTGCGAGTTCGTCTAGTGTTCTTGGTACGTCGTGTTTTCTGCATGCTGCGTACACTGCTCCTGCTACTACGCTCTCCATGCTTCGTCCTCTTACGAGTCCTTTCTGTACTGCCATGGCGTATATTCGTGAAGCTTCTTCTTCTACGCTTTCTGGAAGTTTTAGAAAGCTGGAGATTCTTTTTAGTTCGCTAAGTGCGAGTTTTAGGTTTCTCTCTATTGCTGTGCTTACTCGTTGCTGCCATTTTCTTAGTCTAAAGAACTTGTTTTTGTTCTTTCCTCCTAGTCTGTATAGGTCTGCTGCTTGTCCTACGTCTGTTCCTAGTCCTTTGTCGAATTGGCGAAAGCTCATTGGTGCTCCGCTTCTTCTTCTGCTTGCTCCTTGGTCGCTTGAGAATTCTCTCCATTCTTGGTCGAAATCGACCATTTTGTCTTCGAGTACGAATCCGCAGTCTTTACAGATGATCTCACCTTGTTCCCTGTTTACTGACAAGTTCATGCTTGCGCAGTTAGGGCATTTTTTCATGTAGCGGGTGCTTTTTGTTACCGTCATAATGTGTGTGTCCCCCAATGTGCTTGTTAAAGCACAGTAATGCTTAAAAACAAGATTAAGTCTTCATATATAAATCTATCTTCTTTTCCATAGGTGTTTATATGCTTTTTTATAAATAACTCGTGTTTATTATTTTTCTTTCTGCTTCTGAATATACGGGCACTCAGTACAAGAAACATCTCCGCAAACAAGCTCCTCGCCATACTTCTTACTGAAGGTTTTGTACGCATCAAGTAACGGGTATAAATCAACAAGTTTTTGCGTAGATAAATAACGAGTTCTTCTTTGATCTTGCTCTACGTACTCCTCACGAACAACTAGTCCTTCACGCTCCAAACTACTAAGTCGCTCACTAAGCACTTTATTACTAATACCAAGACCTGCTTGTAGTTCATTAAATCCTTCTTTACCACTACGCAAACTATCAATAAGTGCAAGCATCCACGTACGTCCTAGCTCATGCCATAATTGTTGCGGAGGACAAGTACTCATACAAGCAGATACCCAAAGTGCGTTTTTATGTGTATTGCTTATGTTGTGCGAATAATTGCTTCGTGCTGAGCATGTAAGCGACAGTTCAGTAACTCATCACGTAACTCAGAAGTAACTTCTACAACTACTTCATCCCCTGGCTCAAGAAATTCATCCACTCCAAGAGCAGGTATTGTTGCTGTGTGAGGAAGAGCTCCTTCATTAACAAAAACAATCGTATCGCCAACAGAAACTTCTATTTGGTTATCTGGCATTCCTTCCTGGCGAAAATACATCTCTCCAATATACACAACAACATCTGCTTCTACAGACAACTCGCTTTCAACAGGAACTACTTCTTGATCAAAGAGCTGTACTGTCTGCACTCCTAAGAGCACAAGAAGCACTGCAAACACTGCTGCCATAACGATAGGAAACCGTAGTGAAGGCATTGTTTGTTTACTCATGAAATCCACCTCGTATACGTGCTAGGAAGAACAAGAATTCCGTTTCCTCCGATGAGGTGTTCTTCAAGCTTGATATAAGCGATTGTTTCTAAAGACTCCAAATCAACTACTCCAATGTAGGGCTCGTACTTATGACTCACATAACCGTAATATCCTCCGGCTGCGTTTTCTCCAAAGATGATTCCGTGAGCTCCTGCTCCTGCTTCAAGAGTAGTTACTACTTCAAGCGTTGCTAATTCAATAACAGTAATATCGGCTGTTCCAGTGTTGGTAACAAACACGTACTCATTATTTGGGTCAGGCATAGCCCAGATAGGTAATTCTCCAACGTCTACATCAGCAACTACTTCTAACGTGTCTAAATCAACAAAGCGAGTTTTTCCTTCAAGTAATAAGTTAATCATCGCGTATTTTCCGTCATGAGTAATTTGTACTCCTAAAGGAAATCCTTCTGCCTCAAAGCTAGCAACCACTTCTTCAGTGGATAAATCAACGATATCAAGTTTTTCTGCGAGCGTAGCAGCAACTGCCATGTAGCGTCCTTGTGGATCAATCCATATTCCGTGAGCTCCAAAGTTCGTTTGAATATCTCGCAAGTGAGTGAGATTAAAATCATACACACCTACTCGGTCCTCGTTATTCATAGTAACATAAAGAAGTTCTTCATGTGGGTGAACAAACAAGTGAGCAGGGGCGTTTCCTACTTGCTTACTAGCAACTACTTCTCGACTTTCAACGTCTATTTTGTTAATAGTATCTGCGTGCCATTGTGTTTGGAAAACGTATCGCTCATCATACGTGTTCCAAGGGTTGTGTGGGTTGTTAAATGTCTCATGAGTAATTACTTTCTCAACCTTCCACGTCTCGGTATTAAGTACAGAAATGCTTCCTGGAAAGTCTTGGCCTTCAATAATACTAAACTGTGCATTCAACCACACTTCTCCAACACCAGCAATTTCCGGGTTTCGTACAATGCTTTGGTTAATACTGGAAGGTTTTGGCCAAACAGTAGCTTCAGAGACTTCTCCTACAGAAACGATTCCCATCATGTACGGATGCGTTGGACAAATATAGGTGTTCTCGCCTTCTTCAGTAAACGTATACTCATATGGAAGAGCGCTAGCAGAATGGTTGTTATGGCCTTGACCTACAAGCCCAAAACCACTACTGAAATACTCGGGACCAGCTATTTGCTCAATAGGATGAGTATGGACTGGGTTGTGAGCTCCTGAAGGCTCATCACAGTGCTGCCAAACAACCGTATCTCCTGGCTGGATATTCAGTACTGGAGGATCAAACCAAGGAGGGCTTTCAAGAACACAAACATAATGTGTCGTTGGTGAATCAGTATTGATGCTGCTGAGAAGAAATACTGCTGCGATAATAAGAACTCCTACTCCTGCGAATTTGAGAACGCTAGGAAGAACTCCGTAGTTGTCAGGAATTGTATCTTTGGTAAAGAGTTGTTGCGTAAACAAGAGAAAGGAAAGAACGCTAGCAAACGTTATTGCTGCTAAGTAAAGCGTGAGTAAGTACAGAAACGGGAGTTGCGGGTTGATGAGGGCAAGTAAGATAACACCCCACCAACTTACCATGCTAATACTTCCTGTAAGTGCAAACAACCAGTACTTTTCTACAAATACTCTTGTTTGCATGTTCTCACCGAGGTGTTGGCGAATAAACGGGAGTACTCGTGTATGAAAAACTACTCCGTTAATAATAATCACTGCTACTAAGAGGAGTTTCATCTGAAAAAACGGCAATCCGAGACGAGCAATTCTTCCTGCAACTGCTAGTTCTACGTGAAGAAGCGCTAGTCCTGCAAGAACTGCCAAAGCAAGTCCTCCCCAAATAATTTTTCCTGCTTGGTGAAGTAATAAGTACTCAGTAAGGATGATGCGGCGGTTTTTTATCATGCGAAAAAAGAGTGCGTCATTCATCGTTGCCCCACCAACAGCAATAATTGCTCCTATTACGTGCAGCACTACAAGTCCAAGTACTAATTCCATACTATTGCTTTTTTTTCATAAACTCCTATATAAAGTCTGTGTGACTTCTCATGAGGAATACACTTTAATACAATAACAAGTTTTTATGTGTTCTATGCGCACAGACAAAGAAATCAAACAAGACTTTCTTAAACAAGCTTCTCAAAACCCGAAGCAGTTTTACGCAACAGAAGTTCTTGACGCGTACGGTTTTTCTCGTAAACAATGCAGTTCTTGTCAGCGCTTTTTCTGGACAGTTCACGAAGACCAAGATGTTTGCGGGGATAGTTCTTGTCAGGGAAGAATAGATATCTTCACTAACAACCCTTCAAAGAAAGCGCTTAGCTTTCAAGAAGTGTGGAGTACGTTTGCAGAGCACATGAGCGCTCGTGGGTACACAAAAATTTCTCGTTACCCTGTCGTTGCGAGATGGAATCCTACCACTGATTTTGTTATGGCAAGTATTGCTGCTTTTCAGCCGTACGTGGTTTCTGGAGAAGTAGCTCCTCCTGCTAATAAACTCGTTATTCCGCAGTTTTCTTTGCGTTTTGGAGACGTAGATAACGTTGGCGTTACGGGCAGTCACTGCACAGGCTTTGTGATGATTGGCCAGCACCAGTTCGTCTCACCTACAGATTGGGATCAAAACAAAGCGTTTGAAGACTTATTTACTTACCTTACCGATGTTGTTGGTCTTCCTAAAGAAGAACTTACTCTTCACGAAGACGCTTGGGCTGGTGGAGGAAATTTTGGTCCGTGCATGGAGTTTTTTAGCAGAGGAGTTGAGTTGTGCAACCAAGTGTATATGTTGTATGAGCAAACAGTTTCTGGACGAAAGGAGCTTTCTATTAAAGTTCTTGATATGGGTCTTGGCCAAGAACGAGTTGCTTGGTTTACGCAAGCTACTCCTACTTTGTACGACGCTACGTTTCCGTTTGTTATTAAGAAATTACAAGAAGCTACTGGTGTAGCGTTTGATACAGAGTTGTATACTCGCTTTGCTCCGTACGCTACGTTACTAAATCTTGATGAAGTCGATGACATAGTAGCTGCTTGGAGAACTGTCTCTGAGAAAGTAGGTGTTTCTGTCTCTGAGCTGCGTACAAAGATTGAGCCTATGAAAGCTCTTTATAGTGTTGCTGAGCACGCGCGTGCTCTTCTTGTTGCTCTTGCTGACGGAGCGCTTCCTGGTAACGCAGGAGGGTATTACAATTTGCGAGTTATTTATCGTCGAGCACAGAACTTTATTGAGGAGTACGGCTGGGCTGTTGATATGCGAGATGTCGTTTCTTGGCATGCTCAAGAGCTCTCAGAGCAGTTTCCTGAGCTTCAAGAAAATCTTTCTGATGTGCAAAAACTTCTTGGTGTTGAGTACGATAAGTTTAAGGAGAATAAGAAGCGAGCAAAGAAAATTGTTGAGCAAGCACTCAAAAAACCTGTGAGTACGGAGGTTCTTTTAGAGTTGTATGATAGTAATGGTATTAGTCCTGAGTTTGTTCGTAAAGAAGCAAAACGAGTTGGTATTGACGTTGTTGTTCCTGAAAATTTTTATGGTTTAGTAAGTCAGCGTCATGAGCAGCAGCAAAAAACGCATGTTTCTTCTTCTCGAGAATTCGTTGACCTCTCAGAAACTCCTGATACGGACATATTGTATTATGATTCGTATGACTTACTGGAGGCACAAGCTACTATTCTTAAAATCGTTGATAACAACGTTGTTGTTGATAGAACAATTTTTTATCCGACAAGTGGAGGACAACTTCACGACACAGGAACAATAAATGATGCAGAAGTTGTTGATGTTTTTAAGCACCAAGGCTGTGTTGTTCATGTATGCAAAGACGCTTCCTCGCTAGAAGTTGGTATGAAGGTTCGTTTAGTTGTTGATGCTTCTCGAAGAATTCAACTCACTCAACACCACACAGCTGCTCACGTGATTAACGGTGCTGCTAAGGAAGTGTTGGGTAATCATGTTTGGCAAGCTGGTGCTGCTAAGACGCTGGAAAAGGGTCGTTTGGATATTACTCATTTTGAGGCTCTTAGTGATAAAGAGGTTGCTTCTCTTGAAGAGGTTGCTTCTCGAGTGATTGCTGATAGTCTTCCTGTTTTGTCTCATCAAATAAAGAAGAGTGTTGCTGAGAGCGAGTGGGGTTTTCGTTTGTACCAGGGTGGTGCTGTTCCTGGTAACATTATTCGTGTTGTAGAGATTCCTGGCTTTGATGTTGAGGCGTGCGGAGGTACTCATGTTAAGACTACTAGTGAGCTTGAGGAAGTAAAGATTTTGAAGACGTCTAAGATTCAGGATGGTGTTGTTCGTATTGAGTTTGTTGCTGGAGGAGCTGCTAGGAACGTAGGAAGTGCTAGAGAGGAGTTGTTAGAGGAGTGTATGCAGTTACTTGGTATTACTGATGAGAACTTGCTTGTTTCTCGCACCGAGGAGTTGTTTAAGAAATGGAAGAAAGTTAAAAAGTTAAGAAAAAAGAACAAAGAAATTCCTAAAGATTTACTTGAGTTATCTGCTCCTGCTAGCGAAGTTTCTGATCCTCTCTCACAAGCAGCTGCTAGTGTTAAGACACAAGAGGAGCACTTGCCAAAAACGCTTAAGCGCTTCTTAGATGAGTGGAGAGGAAGCTAAGTATTTCTTGCCAGTACGCTTCTAATGGTTCACTCATGCTGTGCCCGTAGGGATGAGTAATTACTTGTTTTGGAAGTGTTATCTCTTCTGTTTGCTCATACGGTACTATCTCGTCTTGTGGGTCGTGAAGAACAAGTATGTCTGAAGTAATTTTTTCTTCGTAGTACGTTGGCTGAATCTCTGGTAGTTTTAGAAGTGCTTCTTGTAAGTTGGTTGTTTGTATTTTGTACACGTTCTTAAACGCTCGTTTCGCAAAAGCAAGTTCTTCATCTAATCCTTCTTGCTTGCTCCAATCCCACACCGGCGCAAAGAGTACGAGCTTGTCTATTTCTTGCTTTGCTGCTACTCCTAGTGCTATGCTTCCTCCAAAGCTGCTGCCAAAAACGATTGTTTTATTTATGCGAAACGTTTCTTGCTTTTGCGTGTATAAGTTATCAATAATTCCGCTTTTGAGTACTTCAAAGAATGCTTCTTGCTCTTCTATGATGTTGTCTTCTAAGAATGCTCCGTGGCTTTGATACAGTCCTGGGTATACTGGGTTGAATACGTGAAAGCCTTCTGAAACAAGAAACTCCATGGTTTGTTTGTTGTCTATCTCTCCTGGCCAACCACTATACAAAATAATAGCGTCTGCTTCTTGTTCTTCTGAGAGCATGTATCTAATGAATTGCTTTCCTGCGTACGCAAAGTTTACGTGAACCATGTATTATTATGAAGGTTTTATTGTTTAAAGTATTTCTGGCGATAAATTAACCCGTCAGAAGGATCAAAAGGAGCATCTAAACTTTTTCCTTGCTCAAGATTTCTCATTCTTCGGCTAGCGTTCATTTGACGAAACTTTCTATTAACTACTTTTTGAAACGTGTACGTACGGTGATTAGTTTTCCAAGTATATTCTTTACCGTTATCGCCTATTTCTGCTTCGCCATTTACCAAGTAATTTACTCCTCCTTCGCTTAGCACTTTCTTTAATTCTGAATAAATATTCTTTCGTTCTTGCTTACTTAGTGTATGAATGGGTGTAACAAAACCAGTGTAATTTCCTTGTTTACCTTCTTCTAAAGAAATTAACATTTTTCCTTCTGATATCATTTGATTAAGACTTTCAGATTTTCTTAAATGGTTAATTGTAGAGACTAGGCTTTTCTTGTAATGCTCTCCTTTCTCATCAACCTTGTTTTTTTGCATAATAGTTAAGGTTGGTTTTACTTTAAAAGATTAAGCGATTTGTTGGATTATTCTTGTTAGTTCATTCCTATTACTGCTAGTGGGTTGTAGATTTTTTGTACTCTGTTTATGAATTCGTCTTGTGTTTTGCTGGCTACTTCTATGTCTTGTTCTAGTTGGTTTATTGTTGTTCGTAGCTCTGGTTTGATGAGTGCTTTTGCTTGCAGGTACGTCTCTACTCCTTTCTGAAATGTTTCGTCTTCTCGTAGGTCTGTTGCTATTACGTACGCGTTTTTTGCTATTCGCTCTCGTGATTGATACGCTTCTGATTGTAGGAGTGTCATTGTTTGTACTCCTGCGTTGAGTGCGTACAGCATTACTGCAAGTTTTCCTAGTCCTCGTAGGCTTTGTGTTGTGTACCACAGCGGTGTTCCTACTCGTGAGAGTTTTTTCTCTAGTTTTTCTTGTTCTCGTTGTTGGTTGTAGAGTCTTAGCATACAGTATTTCTAAGAGCTTGTTTTTAGATGTGTTACTCGTGTTTTTTTGAAAATTTTTTGTTGTTTCTCAGAAGGTTTTCGACTTTTACCAGCTATCCAGAGTCTTTTGTCCTTTTCTGTACCTGACAAGTCTTTTTGGTGGTATTACTCTCTTCCAAGTAAATCCCCAGTCGTGTAGCATTTGTTCTGCATTCGGAGTAATTTTTGGACTTGCCATGACTCCAGTTACTGTTGTTATTCCTTTGAGCTCTTTAATTTTTTCTACGTATCTGCGTAGTTGTGTTACGCATGAAAGACTCGCTGCGTATCGTTTACATTCTACTACTATTATTGTTCCGTTTTTATCGTGGCCAAAGACATCTATGAATCCGTACTTGGTATGCTCCTCTCTGCTGAGTGGTGTGAAGTCTTTGCTAATGAGTTCTGGGTTGTCTCGTATCATGTCACTCATTTCTGCTTCTGTTCCTGCAAGCACTTGTTTTTTTCCGTCCTCTAATCGTCTGGTCATTGCGTCGTGTACTTCGGTTATTTCGACGAGTATGTAGTCTTTTGATTGGCTGTTTTCTGCTTCAAGAATGATTGCTTCTTTTTCTACTCGTACATCGATTTTGCTTCCTGCTCGTAAATAATTAATTGGGTTTCCGTTTTCTGGTTGGTGAAGTAGTAAGGTATTGTCTTGTTTTATTACTAGCATTCTGTCTCCCCAGTCAAGTTCTGCTTCTGCTCTTCCTGAGTAACGTATTTTGCAGTGTATAAACGCGAGTAGCGAGGCGTTTTTGTTTGTTGTGTGTTCGATGAGTGTTGCAAAGCTCTCCCATTTCATGCACTTCTTGATTTAGTCTTTGTTTATATCCGTAACGCTTATGTAGTTTTTTACTGGGTTTGTTTGTATGAACTCTCTTCAGTATTGGCGGTTTACAGGAATTACTCTTGCGCAACTGTTTTCTGCTTCTATGGTGCTTACTATTCTTGCTGCGTATTTTGCTACTCTTGGCTACTCGGATGTGTTTATTAGCTTATTATTTGCGTTATTTCCTCTTGTTCTTTTTGTTTCTAGCTTATTTGTTGGTGGCCTTGCTAAGTCTCTTGGTCGCTCTTGGATGATTCGTATGGCTCTAGCAGCTACTATGGTTGCGTACCTCTTGTATTGGAGCGGTTTTTCTTCTTTTGTTGTTCTTGTTATTTTTGTGTACTGGCGTTTTACGGGTTTTTCTCCAGAAGCCATTTAAATAAGCGTTCATTTCTTTTTTTCTATGCAATACCAACACTTAATTGATGCTCTTGGAGAAGATGATTTCAGCACGCTACAGCAAAAGACTGTTTCTGTTATAGGTCTTGGCGGTATTGGCAGTTGTGTTGCTGAGTTACTTGTTCGTAGCGGAATTTCTGTTCGTGTTATTGAAAAAGATCGTGTTCTTGAAGAGGACCTTGATAGGCTGAGTTTGTTTGAGCACAAGCACATTAGTAAGTTTAAGGCTACTGAGGCAAAAAAGATTCTTAACAAGATTAATCCTGAAGTGATGGTAAAAAGTTTTAATGAGGAGATTACTGAGCAGAGCTTGTTTTTGATGGATGCTGATTTAGTTCTTGATTGCTCTGGTGATCACGAGCTTACTCCTCTTATTAGCGATTATTGTTTTTCTAAAAAGATTCCTTGTATTGCTGGTGGCGTTCGTGATAATAAGTGCATCGTTATTTCTAGTACTGCTAAGGAGTCTGTTCTTGATCAATTAGAGGATTTGCCTTTTGAGAAAACAGAAGGGCTACTTCCTGCTATGACTCGTATAACTTCTGGTTTTATGTATGTGCGTGCAGTTAAGCAATTGCTTGGTAAAGATTCTTCAAATGGTCTTCTTGCGTATGATTTGTGGTCTGAGGAGCTAGTACTATCTGGTTCTTCTAATAAGAAAGCTACAAAAAAGCCTGCTAAGAAGAAGTCTTCTGCTAAGCCTGCTGGTGCAAAGAAAAAAACTCCTAAGGCTGCTTCTTCAAAAAAAGTAGTTGGCTCTAAAAAGAAGTCTTCTGCTAAGAAGCCTAAGAAATAAATTATTTTTTTGGAGTTATTAGCGTAAGTATCTGTTATATGTGTATTCTGTATTAGTAAACGTTTTTTTTTGTTAAGAATTAAGAAAAAAGAATTGGTCTCCACCGGGCAAAAAAATGATTGCTATCGGGGGGGTTGATATGGCGTTTGGCGATGGAGACCAGTTTGGGGGGGTTTTCCGTTAGGAACGGGATTGCACGCTTTGCGCAAAGTCTTGTGCTTTGCTGTTTTCGTGCCTAGTAAATGGTCTGTTTAATGGACTATTTCGATGCCTAGTTCATCACTCATTTGTTGGCGCTCCTCTGCTCGTTGTGCCTCGTTTTTTCTGCCAAGTACCCATGGGCTCTTGACTCCTGTGATGATTGTCATTACGGTGAGTTTTCCTTTCATATCTTCTGAAATTCTTGCTCCCCAGATGACGTTTGCGTCTTCGTCCATTGCTTCTGTGATGAGTTCACCTACTCGGCTTATCTCGTCCAGTGTTAAGTCGTGTCCTCCGTGTACGTGGATGATTGCTCCTGTTGCTCCTTGGTAGCTTACGTCTAGTAGTGGGTTGCTTAGTGCTCCTTGTACTGCTTCTTCTACTCGGTTGCTGTTATCACTTGCTCCTACTCCGATTACTGCTACTCCTCCGCTTGTCATGATTGTTTTTACGTCTGCGTAGTCGAGGTTTACGAGGCTTGGTACTGCGATTGTTTCTACGATTCCTTTTATCATTGTTGCTACTAGCTCGTTTGCTACTGCGAATGCTTGCTGGATTGGTAGGTTTCCTGCTATTTGTACGAGTCGGTTGTTGTCAATGACTATTACTGTGTCGCTTACTTGTCGGAGTTGTTGTAGGCCAAATTCTGCTTTGTCTACTCGTGCTCTTTCAATCTTAAATGGCATGGTTACTGTTCCGATGACGATTGCTCCTGTTTCTCGTGCTACGTTTGCTACTATTGGTGCGCTTCCTGTTCCGGTTCCTCCTCCCATTCCTGCGCATACAAAGACCATGTCTGCTCCTTTGAGGCTTTCTTTGATTTCGCTTAGGCTTTCTTGTGCTGCTTCTGCTCCTCGTTCTGGGTATCCTCCTGCTCCTAGTCCTCTCGTGACGTCTTTTCCGATCAAGAATTTCTTGTCTGCTTGTGTCATGTTGAGGTGTTGCATGTCGGTGTTACAGGCGATTATTTCGGCTCCTTGTACTCCTTTTCGGTGTAGCCAGTCTGCCATGTTTCCTCCTGCTCCTCCGCAGCCAATCACTTTTATGTTTGCGTGACCTACTTCGATGTCGTCGTACTTGTCGTTGTTTGCTCCTTTGAGTGCGTTGTTTACTATGAAATCCATTGTCTTATTTTTTTTCTCGTTCCCTTCGGATGATTCTAGCTATCGCTATGTGTTGTTTGTTGCGAATGACTAGGTTTTATGAATTGCTTGTCAGTGCACGCCACATGCACGTTTTTTAGCATCCCTCACCACGATGGTGTTACCTACACAGAAAACCTACGAGGTTACTTATAAAGTTTATGGTTTTTTAATTTATTTTTCCATAGGTTTTTTGTATAATACTGCTCGTTTATCTGAGAATTGTCCCATGTTCTCAAGCATAGTAAACTGCTCTGGCTCTAAGATCAAGTGGCTGATTGTAAAGCGGTCTTTCTCTAGGATATTAGCTACTTCTGTGTTTACTATTTCTTTGTTAATTCCTTCTCCTATCAGCACAATATTTGCTCGTCTATTCGTTGCTTCTCCGTGCATAAGGATTTGTTGTATTCCTTCTAGTGAGCGTGTCTTGTTGATGAATTCCATGATTGGTGTTGGGTGTTCGTAGAAGAGTTTTGCTAGTGTCTGTGCTGCTTCGCTTTGTGCTAGTGTGTAGAGTTTTATGTGCTTTACTTGGTGTATTTGAAGCAGGTTTTTTTCTGTGAGTTCTTTGAGTATTCGGTGCATTGTTGCAAGGGGTATGTTGGTTGCTTCAACGACTTCGCTGAGTGTTGATTGGTTTTGGTTGTATATGAAGTACTGGAGAACTGAGATTTTTTTCTCATCAAAAAGACTTTTGAGTATTTCTCCTGTTCGCATGTTTATTGGTTTCTGGCTGCTTCTATATAAAGTTTTCATTTTTGAAAACTCTTTTCATAAATGGAAAACAAGGGCTTTATGGGCTAAAAACTCTTTTTAGAAAGAACTTCTATACATACAAAAACTCTTATTAAACGCCTCGTTTCTCTTTTCATGGCATTTCCTGACCCTCTGTACAAAACAGTAATAGACGTGTATGCAGAATCTTTTAAAGAAGGAATTGTTATGTCGAACGCAAATCTTCTTGCACCAGTAATCTTACCTGTAGAGGAGCAACCAACCGCTTCTTTTGGCGAGCTTTTTCTTCAGTGGTTTACTAAGATAGGTGTCGAAGGGCTTGCTACTTATACACAGAAGCATACCTGCGCGAGCATCCTAGGTTTTCTTAAACAAGACGATAACACGCGCATATATACACGAGCCTTTTGTGGAGAACCAATTAATTTAGAATCACGACTACAAGAGATGAAAGACTTTTATGAAATACCTGCTATTCAGAGCTACTCATTACTCTTCGCAGAAAAAGGAAATCTCTACGCAGTACTTAACAAACCAACTCTTCCAAGAGAAGAAGATTTATTGCTTTACGACCCAAACCAAGAAATGCTAGTTTAATTTCTTCTTCTTGGTCTGCTTCTTCCTCGATGATTATTTCGTTTAGGAAGCAAATACACTTTCTTGCTGCGAAAATTATCTAGACGATAATGGCTGATTTCACGAAGACTATCGCCCTCGATACGAGCAAATAAGTGGTGTTCTTCAGGCTCAAGAATAGTAAATGCTCGTCCTTTTCTTCCTGCACGAGCAGTTCGCCCAATGCGGTGCGTGTAGTCTTGCTCGTCTTTAGGAACTTCAAAATTAAATACGTGCGTTACGCTATCAATATCTAGGCCTCTAGCTGCTACGTCAGTAGCTACGAGTACTTCAACGCTTCCTGTATCAAAATCTTCTACGATACGCTCTCGCTTGTTCTGAGCATGTCCTCCATGCAGGCTGCGCGCCTTAATTCCTTGTTTGTTCAAATAATCTGTTAGTCCGTCAGCAAATACTCGTGTATTCACAAAAACAATTGCTAAACCAGGTTTTTCTCGTTTAATTAGTTCTCGCAGAGTATCTGCTTTGTGCAGCTTCATACTATTAACGTAATATTCTTCTAGTAAGTCGTTAGCTACATACATCGTCGTTCCAGCAATGTTTTTTGGCTCCTGCATGAAGCTTTCTGCTAAATCTCTTGCTTCTCGAGGCATGGTAGCGCTAAAGAAAAAGTTTTGTTTGTGTGGAGGCATAAGAGCAATGACTTTTTTCATGTCATCAATAAAACCCATATCCAGCATGCGGTCTGCTTCGTCAAGAACAAAGAACTCGATATCATCAAGCTTGAGCGTTCCTCGCTCGATATGATCAATTACTCGTCCAGGAGTACCGATAACGACATCAGCGCTCTCTAACGCCTCAAATTGTGGCTCATAACCTACTCCTCCATAAATAATTGCTGTCTTAATCTTTGTGGAAGCTGCTGCCATACAAAATTCTTCATCAACCTGCTTAGCAAGCTCTCGCGTAGGAGCGAGTACGAGTGCGCGCACTCCTCGACCAGTTTTTCCTGCAAGTACTTCTATGATAGGAATACTAAACGCAAGGGTTTTTCCGCTTCCCGTAATGCTGCGGCCGATAATATCTTCTCCTTTTAGTGCGTAAGGAAGCGCTTCTGCTTGTATCTCGGTAGGGTGAATGATTTGTTGTTTCGCAAGAGTATCAGCTACTGCTTGAGATACTCCTATGTCGGTAAATGTCTTATTAGTTGTGTGTTTCATGTCTGTGTCCGAAGAAAGGTTTCTGTGTGAGTCGTTGCTCACTTGCTAAGATGCTCGCACGCGAATCGGTGCACGCTTCTGTACGTTATCGTTCTTCAAAGAATAGCAAGTAACTGCTCCTATATAAATTACTGCTCTCGTATTTGTACTTTCTTATATTCTTTGTGTACTGCTTCAAACTCCTGTAGAAGAACAGATCTTTTATCGGCTATTGTCTTATAAAAAAAGATTTTTGTATCTACTCCAAACTCTGAAGGCTTCTTTCTAAATAGCTCTGCTTCTTCACGTAGCTGCTTAAGTGCTTGTACGAGATTATCTATTTCTATATTGTGTTGTTTGTGAATTCTCTGGATGTTCTTGTTTGTAATAAACTCCTCTGCATTCTCAAGTATGCTAATGAATTCTCTGATATTTTCTCGTTTATAATATTCGATAATGCTTTCTTCAAGAGAGGTTATTGACAAAATAATTTCTTGTATTACGCTCATACACTTCTTGGTAAAACGCTGTCTTTTTATGTGTATCCTTGTTGCTTACCCTTCATGAAGTACCCTTCTCTAAGTGGAAAGTTCATTCTTGCTCCTATGAGTGGCGTCTCTGACGTAGCGTTTAGGGTGCTTTGCAAGCGTTTAGGAGCTGCTATGACGTACACAGAGTTTTGTAGCGCTGATGGTATCGTGCAGGGTAATGACGTAACTAGAAAGTTGTTTTTTCTTGATCCTGAAGAAACGCCTGTTGGCGTGCAGCTTTTTGGAAGCACTCCTGAAACGGTTCGAGAAGCTGCTCTTGAGGTGCAAGGACAAGCGAGCGTTATTGATTTTAATTTGGGCTGTCCTGCGTGGCACGTGCTCAAAAATAATTGTGGAAGCGCGTTACTTGCTAACCCGGACTTAATCGAGACTCTTGTGCGCGAAGTAAGTAGCGCTTTAAACACTCCGTTTACCGTAAAGTTGCGTCTAGGCTTATCTGACTCAACAAAAAACTATGTAGAAGTTGCTCGTAGATGCGTTGCTGCAGGAGCAGTAGCGGTAGCTCTTCATGCACGAACAACCAAGCAAGGATACGGAGGAGTAGCTGACTGGAGTGCTATTAAAGCGCTTAAAGAAGCTCTTCCAAACACTGTTGTTATTGGTAATGGAGACGTATTCTCTCCTGAAGATGCTGTACGGATGCTTCACGAAACAGGTTGTGATTACGTAATGATAGGCAGGGGAGCAAGAAACAACCCTTTTATTTTTCAGCAAGCAAACCAACTCCTGAGTACAGGAAGCTATGAAGGAATTTCTGATACTAAACAACTTGACTACATTGATGAGTACATAGAACTTGCTCTTAGGTACGAGCTAGACTTTACTCGCATGAAAAACCACGCAGTAAGTATGAGTAAAGGAATTCGAGGCAGTAAGTCATTGCGCCAAGAACTCGTACGAAGCACTTCTTTATCGCAACTACAAAACTTACTCGTTACTTTTCGAAACACTCTTGAAGACTAACCTCTATAAAGCCGTATGGATGAGGAGCACTACGAATTACTAAAAAACTTTTTTCGTCGCTGGAGCACTCTAGAAATAACTCCTGAATCAAGAATGCTTTTACGAGAGGATGTTATGCACGTACGAGTACTCCTAGAGGTAGATGAAGCAGATACAAGCATGCTAGAAGGAGTTGAAAAAGCTCAGTCAAGAGACTTCTTTGCAAAGAAATACCAAGAATTAACTACTAGAAAGTAATATATATGTGTATTTCTTTGCTCTTGTTAATGACACAAAAAATTCCTTTTACCTCTCTAGAAGCAGCTCTTATCCTTGGAGGAGCACAGATTGATGCTCCTAACAGAGCAGCAGTAGCAAATGCGATATCTGATTTATTGCCTAAAGAAATCCCTGTAGTCGTTAGTGGAAAACATGGTTGGGGTGGTGAGGAAGTAGTTACTCACGCAGAGAACTTGTATTCTTACTTAAACGACTCCTTGCAAGAACGAGTAACTCTTGAAGAAGAGGCTTGTGATACGTATGCAAACATGGTTTTTTCTCAGCCACTCATAAAAGGAGCAAAAGATGTTCTTGTAATAACAGATGCGTATCATATGCCAAGAGCAAAATGTTTTGCTGAGCACGTCTTTACTGAGAGGACAAGAATACACGCTCTTTCCACGTCTAATAACGCAAACTCGCTAAGACGCGCAGAAGAGGCTTTTGTTAAGTACGCACTTCTCACTGACTTCGCACTTTTTGGTGTGGAGAAACATAACATTCAAGCTCACCAAGACTTTTTGTTCACAAGAAACCCTCTTCACGCAAAAAACCCTAAAATAAGTGTTTATGGCTCAGCTCTTAATACGTATGTGGCTGTAAGAAATGCCCGTGAAGCAGTATTTGGTCTCCAGAATCCAAATCCGCAATAGATGCTTCTAAGAGTACTCCATCACTATGAACGCTCGAACTATACTCTGCTCCAGTAGCGCTACTGTATCCGTGTCCGTGAGCGATGTGCACTCCAGGAAACTTCTCGTCATGCATCACGTTACCAAAGAGCTCTTTCATCCCTAGGTTTGTTCCTATACCAAATTCTCCTATTCGGTTGCCGTTTTCAGGGTCTTTCTCAAAGATTTCTTTACTAGCAAGTTCTCGTATACGCTCATGCGTGCAACGCACATTAACTATTCGCGAGTTCTGAATCTCCCACGTAAGCGGGTGTTTTTTAAGAGCAGCAAGTAATTCCTTACTATCCTCTAATCCTACGAGTGCTGCGTACGCTCCATCAACAACAACTACTCCTTCTACGTTTGCTGGGTGCGTGTATATCTCTGCTGGCATGGCGTTTCTTGTCTTTGCAAACTCCACGTAGCCTGTGCTTGCTACCCAGAAGTATTTCTTACTAAACGACACAGTAACGTTTGTTCCTGAAGGACTCGTTACGCGAACGTTTTGCACAGAGCGCATACGCTCACATAAGTCTTCAGTAAACGCTCGTATCTTCTGCGGGTCTTCTCGAAAAGCGCTCACAAGAATTTCAGGTGTTACGTCAAGTAAGTTTGCTACGCGAACTCCTCTGCTTTCCGCAAACGAGTTTAGACTGTCACGAAACACTCGCTCATCACTGCTTGCTTTAGAAATAATGTACAACAACACATCAACTCCTTTAACTAACGCCTCTAAATCCTTAGGAACTGCTTGTAGTGGTCTTGTATCTGCTGATAAGAGATACGTAGCAGTTGCATAAGAAGCAAGCTGCTCTACTGCCCAGTCAGTCGTCTCATCACCAACTAACAATAATTTCTCCTCAGGTTGTAAACCAATGAGTTCAAGTACTTTTGTAATCATGTTCTTCACTGGACATATGCCCCTAGCTATTATATATTTGTTTTACTTTGATGGTTTGTGTCTTGGGAAACTATTTCTGAAGGTGTAGGGTTGTGGTTGGCCGAAGGAGATTCAAAAACTACTCAAGAGATTACGTTTACAAATTCAGAGCCTAAGCTTATAAAAACATTTTATGAATTGTTATATGAACTATTTCCTAGCTATAGTAATAGAATAAGGCTTTATGTGTATAGCGCCTCAGGTTCTGAGCAGCCGTTTAACATTTCTCCCCCTACTATAAAATTATATTCTGATATAAGAGCAACGAGGCCGTATGGAATTGTGAGGCTTACTTCTGTTGATTGCAGAATCGCTTGGCAATACTTCGTGGACACTGTAAAGAAGTATCAAAGGCTTCATCCGGCAATACTTAGAGGGATATTTGCAGGAGAAGGGTCTATACAGTTTGATGGTTTAGGACGTCGGATTATTCGTCTAGCACAACTTCGCTCTTCTCTTATTGAGTGGCTGTTTTCCTCATGTGGTTTTCAATTTAACTATAGTAGTAATAACAGAACTTACGAAATATCTCGACGTAATCAATGGGATCTTGCGAATTCACTTAATTTGTGTTCCTTACATCCTCAAAAACACGAGCAATTTGTATTAGCGTATAAAACCTTTCAACAATATCACTACCCTAAGGGCTATTTGAAGAGCTGTGTTGAGCAAGAGCTTATCTTTCCTTGTACTACTCGTTTTCTTGCAAAAAAGTATTCTCGCTCACCTGCTAGGATTTATGATATTCTCTATGAGCTTCAAGCAGAGGACAAAATACAGAAATACGGAGTTGGAAGTACTGTATACTGGATACTTTCATCACAGGAAGTTGTTATACTCTCTGGGAAGAACAATGCGGTATTACAACTCGTAGAAGCAGGATTTCAAGAAGTTCCTGAAATGGTAAGGTATTTGAATGTCGGGCACAAGACTATTCGTAAGCATCTTCGAAAACTTACCCGATTTGGTATTGTAAGACAGGATGAGAATAACAAATGGAAGAGACTTCCCACAAAAAAAAGAATAATCGTGCTTTACTAGTGGGTGTTGATGAGAGCGGAAGAGTTCAGTAAGGTTCGCCTTCTAACTCCGAAAGGGCCTCTCATCGGACCTCTAGTAATGGTAGCGTTCGCAGTAGATGAATCTATAAAAATTCCTTCTGGTGTTAAGGACTCAAAAGAGCTTAGTGCTAAGCAACGAGAAGCGTTTTATGAAGAACTCATTAAGCTCCCGCACGCAATACGAGTAGTTGATCCTTCTGAAATTGATGCAGCAGTAGCTCATAATAACCTTAACTGGTTAGAGGCTGAGCACACAGCAAGTCTCATTAACGAGCTTCAACCAACAAGAGCTGTTGTTGATTGTCCGTCAAGAAATTTACAAGCGTACGCAGAGTTTCTTCGAGAACGATGCCCAGGAGTAGAGGTTCACGTGCAGTTTAAGGCTGATCAAGAACACCCAGTAGTAGCCGCTGCAAGTATCATCGCAAAAGTAGTTCGTGACCGGCTAGTCAAAGAACTTCACGAACTAGCAGGTTTTGACTTTGGAAGCGGCTACTTGACTGACCCAAAAACCCAGGATTTTCTTAACAACCACTTCGATAAAGACTTCTCTGGCTACAGAAAGAGTTGGAAGCCGTATAAGAAACGAGTCTCTGATTCCGAGCAAAACAAACTTTTTTAACAAACAAACCCGTACCAGACTATATGCGACTAGCTCTTATTCACGTCCTCTGCAAAGATGACAAAGAAGCACAAACAATAAGCAAACAATTACTAGATAAACGATTAGTTGCTTGCACGAACTTTTTTTCAGCAACAAGCAACTACTTTTGGAAGCAAGAACTTCAAGAAGAACAAGAAACTGTTTTACTTCTCAAAACGCTTCCTGAACTCGTAGAGCAAGCAAGAAAAGAAATCCTCAATATACATTCCTATGAGACTGCGTACGTAGCTTCTTTTTTTGTAGAAGTAACTGATGCGTACGGGCAGTGGGTTCTTGAGCAAACAACGTAAGCAGCTCTTCGTAGCAACGCTTATAAACGTTTAATTGCCGATATATTCCAGAAATGGACTCGCAGCAACAAACACGCATTCTTCGCATGGAGATGAAAGGCTTTAAGAGCTTCGCGGACAAAACAGTTATTGAGTTTCAAGACGACTTCAACTGTATCTTAGGCCCTAATGGGAGTGGAAAAAGCAACGTCTTAGACGCTCTATGCTTCGTACTAGGAAAAGCAGGTAGTAAAGGCCTACGAGCAGAGAAAACCGCGAACCTCATCTACAACGGAGGAAAAAGTAAGAAGCCAGCAAAACAAGGAGAAGTACACATCTGGTTTTGTAACAAAAGCAACGTCTTTCCTAGTGATAACGAAGAAATAAAAGTTTCTCGAATAGTAAAAAGCAGCGGCCAAAGCGACTACAAAATTAATGACGAAACAAGCACGCGAACTAACATCCAAGACTTATTAGCGCACGCAAAAATTGATCCTGACGGCTACAACATCATCTTACAAGGAGATATCGTTCGCCTCATAGAAATGAGCCCTAATGACAGGAGAGGAATTATTGAAGAAATTTCAGGAATAAATATTTATGAAGAAAAAAAGGATAAAGCCGTGCGCGAGCTTGAGCGAGTAGAGCAGCAACTCAAAGAAGCAGATATTGTTCTTACAGAAAGAAAAAGTTATCTTAACGAACTAAAAAAGGAGCGCGACCAAGCACTCAAGTTCAAGGAGCTTGATGAGAAGATTAAGCGAAACAAAAAAACGGTTCTTGTACGTGAAGAAGAAGAGAAGAACAAAAAAATTGTTTCTTTAGAAGAAAAAAGCTCTTCATTACAAGAAACTATTCAGCAACAACAAGAAGCTATAGATGCGCTAAAAGAACAAATCCTTGAGAAAAAGAAGTCTCTTGACGAGCTTAACCGAGAAGTAGAGCAGAAAGGAGAAAAAGACCAAGTAAGTATTCTTAAAGAAGCCGAGCAGTTACGAGTAGACCTAGCACTAAAGAAGCAACGCCAAGAACAACTCGCTCAAGAAATAACACGTATTCAGGAGCGAAGAAAAGACTTGCAGCAAGAACAAGAAGAAACACAAAAAAAAGTTTCTCAGCTACAACAACAAGTTACTGAAGCAAAGAAGCGAGTGGCTGTACGAGAAAAAGATAAGGAGTCCGTTGAGAAAAAAATCCTTGCTGTACAAGAAAAAAATGATCTCTCAGACGCAGCGAGTTTAGATGAAGAAATAACGTCTATAGACGCGCAAGCAGAAAAGCTTCAAGAAACAATTACTGCCTTACGCGAAGAGCAACAAGAGCTTATGCGACAAAAAGACCGCGTAGACTATCAGATAAGCACGATTGATGAAAAAATTGCTAAAGTACAAGAAGCAAAAAGCGAGCAGAAAGAAGCTCTCGAGCAGCTTAAGAAGCAACGCCAAGAACTCCAAACAACACAAAACCAGCTCAGCCAAGCACTTGATCGATCAAGTGAAGTAGCAAGTGAGTTACAAACAGCCAAGGCAAAACTCTCCAAAGCTCAAGAAACCCTTGCGAAGCTACAAACCAGGCAAGCAAGTATTGCTGAGAGAGCAGCAGGAAGCCACGCAGTACAACAAGTCCTTAAACTTACTAACGAAAAAATTTACGGAACTATTGCTCAGCTAGGAAACGTAGCTGAGGAGTACAGCACAGCACTAGAAATAGCTGCGGGAAGCCGTCTTAACAGCATCGTCGTAGAGGATGACCAAACAGCACAGCAATGCATCCAGTACCTTAAACAAAACCGTCTAGGAGTAGCTACGTTTCTTCCTCTAAACAAAATAAAAAGCTACCCTGTAAGTAGCGAGTTACAAAACCTTTCTCTAAGCGGAGTAGAAGGACTAGCCATTGACTTAGTGCGTTTTGAGGAGAAGTTTCGCTCAGCGTTTGCACACGTACTTGCTAACACGCTTATAGTAACTGACTTAACAGCAGCAAGAAAAGTAGGTATTGGCAAGACGCGCATGGTCACCGTGGATGGAGACCTCGTAGGAGCAGGTGGTTCTATGAGCGGAGGATACAGAAAGCCTAAAACAGGTGGTGGAGGGTTTCAAGAAGAAGAACTCACCAAGCAAGTACGCGCAGCAGAGCAAGAAACAACTAATTACCAAACAATTACTTCTCGACTAACAAGCGAGCAAGAAGAACTCACTTTGCGTATCGATGAGCAACGAGAGCGCCGTCACGTACTTCAGGACGAAATAGCTTCTCTTGAGCGAGAACTTCATATAGACTCAGCAGACATGGACGCTAGCTCGCAAGCAAAAAACGATCTTCAGGATGAATCAGCCAAGTTAGAAGAACGCATAGACTCCACTATAGATGCTGTTCGTGAGAACAACAAAGAACTCGCTACTCTTAAGGCTCGCAAGCAAGAGCTGCGTGATAAACTTACGAGTATGCGAAGCCCACAAGCAATTGCTGAACTTAATGCTTTTGAAGCACAAAAGCAGCGTATTAATGAAGAAATCGTTGAGATACGAACCGAAGAGAAGAGTTTTGTTACGCAAATACAAAGTATTTACGAGCCAGAAATCGTTCGTGCACAAGAAATCCTTGCGCAACAAGACGAGGAAGAAAAGCGCTTCGTAAACGAGCAAAGCACGATTAAAGAAGCTCTTGTGAGTATGAAGAAGGAATTAGCAGAAAAAGAGCGTCAAGAAGAAGCGTTTAGAAAACAATTCAAAGCACTCTTTGATAAACGAAACAAGCTAGAGGAACAAAAAGGGGTTCTTGAAGAAAAAACGATTGCTCAAGAAGAAAAAATTCGTAAAAAAGACCACGAACTATCCGCTCACAGCGTAGAGTTAGCAAAGCTGCGAGCAGAACAAGCAGCTATTACTGAAGAACTAGAAGTGTTTAGCGGTGTAGAAGCGTACACGAGCAAAGCAAGTGACGTGATCGCAAAAGAAATTAAGGAGTTTGAGCGACTAGTAGATAACCTAGGAGCAGTGAATATGAAAGCTCTTGATATGTATGAGAAAGTACACTCTGAGTACGAGAAGCTTGCAGGAAAAAAAGATGTCTTAACAACGGAGCGAGAAGACGTGCTCTTAATGATTAATGAGATTGATACAAAGAAAAAAGAGTTGTTTATGAAAACCTTTAGCGTTGTTGAGGAGCACTTCAAAAACATCTTTAGTCAGCTCAGTACGAAAGGAGAAGCGTTTTTAGAATTAGAAAACCCGCAAGATCCTCTTTCTGAAGGACTTAATATTCGTGTTCGCCTCTCAGGAAATAAGTTCATGGATATACGCAGTCTCTCAGGAGGAGAGAAGACCATGACAGCCCTTGCGTTCTTAACTGCTATTCAGGAGTTTGAGCCAGCAAGCTTTTATGTTCTTGACGAAGTAGATGCTGCTCTTGATAAGAAAAACTCTGAGCGACTAGCAAGTATGATTCGCAGCTACAGCAACCAAGCACAATACATTATTATTAGTCACAACGACACAGTAATTTCTGAAGCTGATAGCTTGTATGGTGTGAGTATGAATGAGCATGGTGTTAGCCAAGTAACTTCTTTGCAGCTTTAGGTGCTTGATGAAATACTTCTACAAATCGTTTTTTATGCCGTAGTCCGTGTAGGAAGCGACGAAGAAACACTACTGGCAGTAAGCGATAAACACCTATTTTTTGGCTTTCAAAACTCTTTAGTGCTCTCCACTGAGTGCTTAGCGTGTCACTAATGTCTACGATGAGTTGTGCTTGGTCTCGGTACAGCAGTGCTAGCGGGTTCCACACGCTATACATCCAGATAGCTTCTTGGTACTTGTTCGTATACGCTTCTCGTATAGTAAACTCAGCGACTGCTCGGTGGTCTGTGTGTAGATCATCAAGTGCTGTAGTAAATATTGCTCTTGGTTGTTCTTGCTCTAAGATACTTGCGAATTCTTCTTTCCAGTACTTCTTTTGCAGTTCTTCTTTGAGTTTGAGGTCTGGAAGCTTAAAAAAAAGTATTTCTTGCACTCCTAGTATCTGCGCTGCTCGTCGCGCTTCTCGTTCTCTTCGCGTACTAATAGCATCTTTTTTTTGTGTGCTTACTCGCTCAGCAAGACTAAAAATAATCAGAACTACTCGCTCGTTCTGTGCGTACTTTGCTATTGTTCCTCCCATACCAATGACTTCGTCATCCGGGTGAGGGCTGCACACAAGAATTGTCATGTAGTGTTGAGTTTGCTTAACTATTTGAGTGTTTCGAGAAAACTGCACCTGACGGGAATCGAACCCGTAGCTTCGGCTTGGAAGGCCGAGGTGTTACCATTACACCACAGGTGCCTATGAGCGCATAAACCAGTAACGAACAACAGATTCCTGCTGGCCGTTTCTGTTAGAGGCGCGTTGAGTACAAATAACAAGTAGTTTATAAACATATTTTTTTGTTCTTCCTCACCCAATAAGTTATAAACGAGCAGTTGCTCTCTGTAGTGTATGGTTCTTGACAATCTCGGCGACAGCCTGAAGAGCGCTCTTAGTAAGCTTACCGGAGCTTCTTTTGTTGATGAGAAGCTCATTAATGAGATTGTTAAGGAGTTTCAGCGCTCTCTCTTGCAGGCTGACGTGAATGTTCAGCTCGTTTTTTCCTTAACTAACGAGATTAAGCAGCGTGCTAAGCAAAAAACTCCTTCTGGTCTTACGAAGCGTGAGCACCTCGTTAATATTGTTTATGAGGAGTTAACGAAGTTCTTGGGCGGTGAGAGTGAGGGTTTTGTTGTTGAGAAGAAGCCGTTTGTGATTATGCTTGTTGGGTTGTTTGGTAACGGAAAAACCACTACTGCTGGTAAGTTGGCTAAGTATTTTAAGAATCGTGGTAAGACGGTGAGTCTTATTAGTACGGATACTTGGCGTCCTGCTGCTTTTGAGCAACTCAAGCAGCTAGGTGCTCAGGTGGGTGTTTCTGTGTATGGGGATCCTTCGCAAAAAGATCCTTCTCAAATTTTTTCTACGTATAAACAAGAAGCTCTAACTTCTGATGTGGTTATTGTTGATACTGCTGGTAGAGACGCTCTTAGTGATGAGTTAGTAGCGGAGATTTCTGCTATTGACGCAGTAGTCAATGCTGATGAGAAGTTACTGGTTATGGCTGCTGATATGGGTCAGGGCGCTCAGAAGCAAGCGCAGATGTTTCATGATACTGTTGGGGTTACTGGTGTTGTTCTTACCAAGCTTGACGGTACTGCTAAGGGGGGTGGTGCTTTGAGTGCTTGTGCTGCTACGAGTGCTCCTATTCGTTTTATTGGTGTTGGTGAGAAAGTTGATGCTCTTGAGGAGTTTAAGCCAAAGAATTTTGTTGGTCGCTTGCTTGGGATGGGTGATTTAGAAGCTTTGCTGGAAAAAGCTCAGTTGGCTGTTTCTGAGGAGGAGGCTGTTGATATGCAAAAGAAGTTGTTGAAGGGTGATTTTACTCTTCTGGATATGTATCAGCAGTTGGAGGCTGTTAAGAAAATGGGTCCGTTAAGTAAGGTTTTGGAGATGATTCCTGGTATGAGCTCCTCTGCTCTTCCTAAGGGTGCTCTTGAGCAGCAGCAACAGAATCTTGAGCGTTTCAAGCACGTGCTTAATAGTATGACGAAGCAGGAGCTTGAGCAGCCGGAGATAGTGAGTAATTCTCGTATTCAGCGTATTAGTTCTGGTAGTGGTCAGGATGAGAAGGTTATTCGTGGTTTGCTTAAGCAGCATAAGCAGTCTAAGAAGTTGCTGAAGCAGTTTAAGGGTAAGGGTTCTGAGAAGCAAATGCAGAAGATGATGCAGCGTATGGGCGGCGCTGGTGGTATGCCGAAGTTTTAGTGGTTTTCTTGTATG
Organism: Candidatus Woesearchaeota archaeon; assembly: GCA_047602905.1. Lineage (GTDB taxonomy): Archaea > Nanobdellota > Nanobdellia > Woesearchaeales > SKIA01 > SKIA01. Next base: position 29,171 of record JBLKOP010000010.1, read on the forward strand.
TATGTGATGAATGTTTTCCAGTCGTCTTCGTGAATGCTTCCTCCGCACGCGTTGCTGTGTCCTCCTCCGTATCCGCGCACGTGAGTGAGTGCTTTACTCAGTATTTCTGGTAGGTGCGTGTTTTCTGAGCGCATACTAAAGGTGATGTTTGTTTTGTCTTTGCGCCCGATAATGAGTATTTTTGCTTGTGTTGTTGTGTGCAGCTCGTTTGCTACGTTAGTTACGAGACTTGTGTTGAGGTTGTCAAACACGTAGGTGTACACTCCTTTGTTGATTGTTTCTTTGCTTGCTTGAGATAGTTGTTTCTTGTATTCTTGTAGTATTGGTTGTACGTGTTTGTGTATGTGTTTGCTTGCTTTGCTCGTGTTTTCTAGAAGTTCTTGTGGTGTTTGTATCTTGGTGAGTGCTTCTACGCACGTAGCGATTTCTTGTGTGCTTCCTTTCAGGCAGAAGTTGAGTACGCGTATGATTTCTCCTAGTGGTGTTGTGTAAAGGATTTCTGGTATTGTCTGTGCTTCTTGGAGGAGTTCTGGGTGTTGTGCGCGTAGTTCTTGTATGAGTGTTTCATCCCAGTCACTTATCGCTCCTGCTGCTGCTAGCCAGAGAGGTCCTTTTGTTGCTTCGTACACCCAGTAGCTGGTTGGTCGGTGGTCTTTCTCCTCGTTTACACTTGGGTTGATGTAGGTTAGGTGTTGGTATTGTTGTAGGTTCTTGTATGCTTCTTTGTCGTGGTGGTCTAGCCAGAGAGTCGGTGTTTTTACTGCTTGTACGAATTCTTCGCTTAGTAGTGGTTTGTCTAGGATGAGTACTGCGTCCGGGCTGTGTTTGTTTACGAAGCCTATGAAGTGGTGCGTGAGTTCTGGTCCTCTTGCTGCTCGGTACCCTATTGCTTCTGTGTTTGCTTGCTTTACTAAGAGGTAGCTTACTAGTCCGTCTGCGTCGTCGTCAAAGAACACTATTGGTCTGCTTGTTTTGGTGATTGTTTCTTTGAGTTTGGTGAGTTCTTCTTCTCGTAGCATATTCGCGAGTAACTAGTTGGTGTTTATAGTTTTGCTGTTTCTTTACACACGACTTCTAGTATTGGGTGCGCTTGTGTTTTTCCGTGTTCTTTACACGTGTTTATGAACTCGTCGTATTCTTTAAAGCAGCTAAAGAGTGCTTCGAAAAGAAAGTCTGCTCCGTTGCTTATCGCGTAGCACGTGTTGATGATGGGTGTTTGTTCAAGAAATTCTTGTGTTGCTTCTTTGTTTTTTGCTTTAAGCACTATCCATGCTTGTAGTGGTTTGTTGAGTTGGTTGAAGTCTGTTAGGCTTACTAAGCGAATAGTTTTTTCTCGTAGGAGTTTGTAGAGTCTGTCGTGTACCGTGCTTAGTGGTGTGTTAAGTTCTTTTGCGAGTACGCTGAGTTTTTCTCGTGAGTTCTTGCGAAGTTGTTCTATGAGTTCTCGTTGATGGCGTGATAACATGCTTTCACCTCGGTGTATTCTTCTCGGTTTATGTAGCAGGGTTTGTCCATGCGAAGCTCTATTTTTGGCGTGACGTTTTCTATTGCTTGTTGGGTGTGATACTTTTGTGTTGTTAGTCCTATTACGAGTGCTGCGAGCACTCCTCCTAGTGCGTAGCGCGTGTACTTGTTTTGTCGCTGCAGTCTATCGTATACGTGCTCTTCTTTTCTTGTGTACTCGTACGTGTCTGTTGGTATCATGGTTTTGTGTGTTGTTCTCGTTCTCGCTCTTCGTAGAGGAGGTATTCTTCTCCGATAATGTTTTGTAACATTTTTTTGTCGCTTGCTTGTATGTGTATTGCGTTAATGTATTTGTATCGGTGGTTTGGTATGTTGTGCTCTTCTAGACGTTTCTCTAGCGCGTCCATGTCTTCTCCGAGTGCTAGGTAGTGTTTGTTCATTGTACTGCTTTGTGTGCTTGGATGATTCCTGCTCCGTACAAGGTTTCTTCTCCGAGTGCTTTGCTGGTTTTCATCAGTGTCTCTTTGATATCTGCTTCTTGGTTGTGCGCGTATAGTATCGCTGCTGCTCCTGTTACGTGCGGCGCTGCCATGCTGGTTCCATTAAAGCTTCTGTACCCGTCGTTTGGTGTGCTGCTGTAAATATTTACTCCTGGTGCGCTTACGCTGAGGCGATCGTTTATTTGACTAAAATTTGCTCGTTTGTTATTCTTATCTACTGCTGCTACGCTAATAACTCCTTCGTAACTGGCTGGGTACATGTAGCCGGTGTCTGCGCTGTTGCCTGCACTTGCTATGAGTACGATGTTGTTTTTTGTGAGTGCCTGTATCATTGCTGCTTCTGCGGGGCTGCTCTTGCTGCTTCCTAGACTCGCGTTGAGTAGGTGTAGTTGGTGGTCTATCGCCCACTCAGCTGCTCGTAGGATGTCGCTTTCGTATCCTCGTCCGCTCTCATTAAGTACTTTTAGTGCGTATAGCGTGCTGTTTGGCGCTACTCCTGTGTTTATGCCTGCTACTGTTCCTGCTACGTGTGTTCCGTGCCCGTTATCGTCTAGTGGGTTGTTGTTGTTTTCTACGAAGTTGTATCCTTTGTTGTTCTCAAAGCAGGAGTGAATTTCTTTGTGGCGATAATCTATTCCTGTGTCTATAACTCCTATGCGCACTCCTTCTCCTGCGTTTACACTCCACGCTTGCGGGATTCCTACTGCTTGTAGGTTCCATTGTTTTTCTTCGTTGCTTGTTCGTGTTCGTACTTTGTAGAGCTTGTCTATATGTCCTTCTAGTTTGTTTTTCTTGAATGCTTCTAGGGTTTCTTTGTTGCTGGTTACTGCTATGTAGGGTATGTGAGTGAATTCTTTGTTTGCTCCTAAAAAACTCATGTGCGTTCCTGTTAGGTTGTTGGTGTGTACGAGTAGCTTTGCTGTTTTGTGTTGTTTTGTTGGTGTGTTGAATCGTTCTAGTACGTCACTTGCGTGTATGGTGAGGTATTCTAGTCCTTCTCGTATGCGTGAGCTAATTTCTGGGTTTAGTCGTTGCGTCTCTGCAATAAAGTACACGTCTTCTAGTCGTTTGAGTACTTTGTTTGTTTCTGGTGGTTGTAGTTGCTCAAGAAGGTTTTCTAGTGTGTGTAGTGTTTCATGAATTTCTTCTTGCTCATATCCTGGGATGAGTTGTTGGCTAAGAAGGGTTTTTGCTTTCGCGTATAAGTTCATGCACTTCTTGTTGTGCATGCCTTTTTAGTGCGTATCCCCTGCTTTTACGAAACGTTTACGAGTAGTCTTGAAAGATTTTCAGAATAGCGCGGGTAGGATTTGAACCTACGACCTCGGGGTTATGAGCCCCGCGAACACTCCTGGCTGTTCTACCGCGCTACAGCAAGTAAACAAGAGGTGTTTTAAAAGGGTTTTGTGTGCGCTACTCTTGCGCTATTGCTCTTCTTTGTATGCGCAGCCAGTACAAAACGCTACCAAACACTCCTACAAGTAGGGTTGCTAGGAGGAATTCTTTTGCTATAAGAGCAAGTGCTATTGCGAACACAAGTATTGGTAGTATCGTTACGCGTAATCCTAAGATAATAAGTGCTTTATTCATATCGTAGACTCTCCACAGGGTTTTGTTTGCTTGCTTGTCGCGCGGGCAGGTATCCGCTTATCATTCCTACAAGTACTGCAAACAGCAACGCTCCTAGAATGAGTGGTAGTGAGATGTATGCTTGCAGGTAGGGTGTGTTGAGTGCTTCTTGCCCGATTATCTCCACTCCTTTTGCTACTGCTAATCCCGTGATTATTCCTAGTCCTCCTCCTATAAGTCCTAAAGCAGCGCTTTCTATAAGAAAGATGCGTTGTATTACTTTAGGAGCTGCTCCTATTGCTTTCATTATCCCTATTTCTTTTGTTCGCTCTAGTACTGAGGTGTACATCGCGTTCATAATATTAATTCCTCCTACTACTAAGCTAATGCCTGCTATTCCTAGTAGGACTATCTGTACTATTAAGAATATTGTGTCGAAACTTTCTCGAAACTCATCAGGGGTTTGTATTGTGAAGTCTTCGTTTCCTTCTCGTAGTCCTCGGTTTTGGCGTAGTTCGCGCTCAATTCTTTCAGCAACTATGAGCGGGTTTTCTCCGGGCGCTGAGCGAGCAATGATGAAGTCTGCTGTGTCGTTTATTCCGTAGAGTTCTTTCATCACGTCTTTTGGGATGAGTACTGTTCGGTCGTCTTGAGCGTTTCCTGCTGCTTCAAAAACTCCTATTACGGTAAAGCGCTGCCCTTGTATTTCTACGCGATCCCCTACTGAGAGAGGATTCTCAAAAACGCTTCTTCGCGTGTAGTCGGCTCCTACGATTGCTGAGTGTCTGTCGTTGCTTCGCAGCTCTCGACCTTGCTTTACTTTCATGAAGTAGAACTCGCGTACTAAGTCGTAGTTGTCCATGTCTGCTCCTGCTGCGAAGTAGAAGTGTGTTGTTCCTCCAAATCGTATTTGTGCTGGGCGAAAAGGCATGTACGTTACTTGACTTACTCCTGTTGTGCTTCTAATTACTTCTACGTCTCGCGTCGTTAGTGGGTTTGTGAGTTGTCCTGCTCCTGTTCCAAACGTGTTCGCGCTGCTTTGTATAATTATTTTGTCTGCTCCTAGTTGCTCAAATTGTTCATCAATTGCGAGTTGTAACCCTTGCCCTAGACTTATGAGGCTTACTACAGCTGCTATTCCTATGAATATTCCTAGTATGGTTAGCCAGCTTCTTTTTTCTTGTAAACCAATGTTTCTTGTTGCTAACCTAAAGAGTTCTTTCAACGCAATGCCTCCACAGGAGGAAGTTTTGCTGCTTGTCGTGCAGGTAGCACTCCGCTAAGGGTTCCTACTGCGAAACTAAACGCTAGGCTTCCGAGTATAAGCCAGAGAGGTATTGTTGCTACAAGCACGCTTGGCCCTAGTGCTATTGTTGCTAGTGCTTGCACTCCTTTTGCAAACCCTGCTCCTATGAGTACTCCTAGTATTCCTCCTGTCATTCCTAACAACCCGCTTTCTATTAAGAAAATGTTTTGTACTTGTTGATTCGTTGCTCCTACTGCTTTCATTATTCCTATCTCTCGTTTTCGTTGTACTACTGCTGTGTACATCGTAGTCATAATCCCTATTCCTCCTACTACAAGACTGATAGCGGCTATTCCTACGAGTACTCCAGTAACTACTCCTAGTATGTTCGTGAAGGTGGCGAGCACGTCTTCTGCGCTTGAGACAGTGAAGTCTTCTTCTCGCTCGTTTACTCCTCGGTGGCTTCGCAAATTCTTTTCTATGGATTCTTTTGCGAAAGGTACTTCTTGTGCGTTTATTGTTTGTGCTATTATGATGCTGTATTCTTCTGGGCTGTTTAGTACTTCTCGTACGTCTGGCTCATTCATAAGTACTGCTTGGTCGCTTTGCGGAGTTCCTCGTTGTTTGAGGATACCTATTACTTCAAAGTCGCGTCCTTCTATGGTTATGCTTCGTCCTACTTCTACTGCTCGTCCAAACCGGTCAGGGTTTGCAAAGCTACTTCCGAGAACGACTCGGTTTCTGTCGGTAGGGTGTAGCATTCGTCCTTCTTGTGGTTCTAGGCTTTGAAAGCTCTCAATAATTGCTCTTTGGTCTCGGTTGATAGGTAGGCTTGCAAGAAAGTTCGTTCGTGTTTGTCGGTGGTACTCAATAGTTACTGGTCGAATAATTCGTCCTCCTGCTCCTACTACTCCTTGGCTTCTCTCAACGACTCGCCGGTCACTCTCGGTAATGCTGGCTGCTGCTCCTGTTCCTGGCGGACCAAACCCTCCTCCTGCTGCTTGCACGGTAAGCCTGTTTGTTCCTAGCCCACTAAACTCTTCTGTTATTGCTGTTTGTAGTCCTTGCCCTAGGCTTATGAGACTTACTACTGCTGTTATCCCAATAAGTATTCCTAGTATGGTTAGCCAGCTGCGTAGGCGTCTCTTCGTGAGGTTGCGTGCCGCGTAGGTGAAGGTGTCTTGAAGCATAAAGAGAGTGTTTACTTCTTGTGTTTGCGTCTGTACACCCAGTACCCTCCTCCTGCGAGTAGGATAAGAAGGAGTATTCCTGTTCCTGCTCCTCTTCTTGGTTCTTCAGGTATGTTTATTACGAGTGTTGTTTCTCGGGTGTGCTCCTCGTTAAACGCGTCTTGAAACGTGTATCGAAGCGGTATCTCTACTTGTTCTTTATCGCTTCGTATGACAAAGCGCATGGTTTGCCAGTCGTCACTTGCGATGTTTCCTAAGTAGGTGTTTCTTTCTTGCGCTGCTATGCTAACGCTTTCTTGTTCTTGCACGCTTGCTTCAACGAATTTTATCTCGCTTAGTCCTTTGTTAACTATGCGCACACTTACTTCTACTCCTTTATCGACTCGTTGGACGTTGTCTACGTTTGCAGTAGTTACTTGTTGTGTCGTTACTGAGAGTCCTATCATGTCTTGTTGTTCGACTACGTTTCCGTTTCTGTCTTGAAAGCGTAGCGTTATTGGTACTTGATAAATTCCTGCTTGTGCTTCTGGTTGCGCAGTGAGTTCGTACGTTATTGTTCGTTGTTGATTTATTGGTAAGTCCCCTACTCGTTGTCTCGTGGTTGTTTGTGTCGGTACAAACGGCGTTTCTTCGAGTTGTAGTTGTGTGCTTACTTCTCGCAATAGGCTGTTTGCGTTGTTTTGTACAGTAAGTTCTACTGTTGCGCTTCTTCCTGGGCTGATAGCTTCAGGAGTTACTTGTACGTTGCTTACGAGTATTCCTGCTTGGCTTGTCTGTACAGTTATTGTTTGTGTTCTTTCCTGCCATTGACCGTTATGTATTCGTACTCTTGTTCGTAGCGTTGCTTCTCCGCTTGGAGCATCTGCTGCTACGCGTACTTGTAGTGTTCCTTGAAAGCTACTATAAGCTCCTATTGTTGCTGCTCGCAGAGTGTTTCTTCCTTCTGCTCGTACTGTGTTGCTCTCAAGTATTTCTAGTTCTACGTTTCTCATAGCAGTGTCTGTTGGGTTTGTGAGCGCTAGTTGTACTGATAGAAGGTCTCCTGGTTGCGCTGGTGTTGGGTCGTGTCGTTGTAGCTGTACGTCTGGTACCGCCATAGCTGCTACTGGTATGAGTAGTGCTATGAGCAGTAGGGGTAGTAGTTGTTTCATCATTTTTTCTCCTGGGTTATTATTTGTCCATCACGCAGAACTTCTATTCTGTCTGCGTTCTTGGCTGTTTGTTTGTCGTGGGTGACCATAACTATTGTTGTTCCTTGCTTATGTAGTTTTTTTAGAAAGCTCATAACGGTATCTCCTGTTTTGGTGTCTAGGTTTCCTGTCGGTTCGTCTGCAAGAATGAGTTTTGGTTGTGCTGCGAGTGCTCGTGCTATCGCTACTCGTTGTTGTTGTCCTCCGCTTAGCTCGTTTGGTCGGTGGTTCATTCGGTCTGCTAGTTCTACCATGGTTAGGAGTTCTTTTCCTCGTTTGTCTCGTTCTTCCTCGTTTATTCCTTGAAACATGAGTGGTAGAGTAACGTTTTGTTTTGCTGTTAGTGTGTCTATTAAGTTGAATTTTTGGAATATGAAGCCTACGGTTCTTCCTCGTAGCTGTGCTAAGTCGCTCTCGCTCATCTCAGCGATGTTGCGTCCTTGTAAGTGTATGGTTCCTTTGCTTGGTACATCAAGTGCTCCTACTAAGTTCATCATCGTGCTCTTACCTGACCCTGAAGTTCCCATTATCGCTATGAATTCTCCTTCTCGTACCTCAAAATTTATTCCTCGTAGCGCGTGTACTTTTGCTTCTCCCATGGTGTAGGTTTTCCATACTTTGTTGAGTTGGATGATTGGTGATTGTTGTTTTTTGCTCATAGTTTTCTTAGTTCTTGGTTTGTTTTTCTTAGGATGGTATTTATTTCTTTTTTCTTTGTAGTAATTTTTTGTTCTTCAAAGAGTCTGTACAGTTCTTTTTTCATTTTCTCGCTTTCGTCTTGTATCGCAAGAAACGGGTTGGTTCCTGTTTTGAGTTCTTCAAGGTACGCTATGGATACGCTGAGGTCTTCATCAAGTATTTCGTCAAGTATACGTATTCGTTTTATGATTTCTGTAAGTAACTCATCGCTTTTGTTGTGCTCATGTTTTGCTTGCTCACATCCTTTCTTGGTTAGAGTGTATTGCGTGCTTCTTCCTTGCGTTTTTCCTGTGATAATCTTTTCTTTTTCTAGGGTTTCTAGTGCTGGGTAGATGCTTCCCCAGCTAGGCTTCCAGCCCGTATTTTCTTCTATGTGTTTTACGAGTGAGTAGCCTGTGTGTGCTTCTTTAAGAAGTAGGCGTAGGATGAGTGGTCGTAATCGTTTATTCATAGCGCTACCGATATATCAGTATAGGTATAGCGTTTTCAATATATAAATGTTTCTTACTTTTTTAGTAAGCTAATGATTTCTTTATGCAACACAGGGTTTGCTGCTACAAACGTATAATTTTTTTCTACTTGAGAAAAATCGTATACAAGAGCTTTTCCGTGAACATCAGTTACTACTCCTCCTGCTTCCTCAATAATGAGTTGCGGCGCGGCTACGTCCCAAATTTTTGTTGTTTGATTAACAAACCCTCCTAGTCGTCCGTCTGCTACGTAACAAAAATCTACTGCGCTATTTGTTGCTCGAAGATTTCGTATTCGCGGAAGAATCTCTGAGAGGTTCTGTATGTCTGTATGAAGTTTTTCTTTATCTCCTGCGTCTAGCCCGTACGCAAACAACACGTTTTCTAGCTTGTTTTGGTTACTAACGCGTATTAGTTTGTCGTTTTTTGTTACTTCCACGCCTTTTTCTGCTAGGTATAGTTCGTTGCTTATAGGAAGGTATATTCCTGCAAGTACTGGTTGTTTTTCTTTAAGAACACAAATCATTACTCCAAACCAGCCGATGCCTACTTGGTAGTTGCTGCTTCCATCAAGAGGATCAACTATCCACGTGTATTCAGAGTTGTTATTTACAAACCCGCTCTCCTCAGCAAGAATGTTATGTTTTGGATACGTTTCTTGTATATGCTTGAGTATTGCTTGCTCTGCTTGTATATCTGCTACTGTTACTATACTACTCTGATTTTCTTTAACTTCATAGCTGTGGATGTTTCCAAATTCTTTTTGTAGTATTTCTCCTCCAAGAAGAAGAGCTTGCTTGAGTGTTTCTTTCATGCGGTTATTTGTGTATCGGGGTTTTTAAGATGTATTTTTTTTGTTTCTTTTTATGCAGAGTTTTACTGTAACGTATTAATTTGTTCTCGTAAGTACGTTACTGGTCGTTTTCTTGCTTGAAAGTGAATTGTTCGTAAACCTACTTGTTCTGCTCCTTGTATGTCGTCTCGCAGGCTGTCTCCTATCATTATGCACTCCTCTGGCTTTGCCTGTATATTACTCAGGGTTTTCGTAAACGCTTCTTTTTCTGGCTTGATCGCTTTTAGCTCGTAACTAAAGTTTTTAGTTGTAAACAAACTAAAAGTTTCTGGGTGTTTTCTAACAAATTCTTGTATTCCTACTCCACAATTACTGAGTATGTGAAGTGTGTATCCTTTATCATAAAGTTCTTTTAGTAGCTCTGGTATTTCTTGAAAAAATTGAGTTGTTCTTTCTAATTCTCGAAAACTTCTTGTGAGTTTTTCTTTATCTACACCTGTTTTTTTGCAGTATTCATCAAAGAATTCTTCTTCTTTCTTGTTTATTTTCATCCATTTCTTCTCTCCCCAACTCATAAGTTCTCCTCGCTTCACGCATAGTTTCTTTGCGTTTGTGTCTATGAGTGTTCCGTATAAGTCAAAGATGAGGTGTTTGGGTTTCACAAATTGTTATTAGTGTTTGTTCTTATAAGGTTATATTTCTTCGTGCAGTAAGTCGCGCATATCTTTTTTGTGCGCGTGTAGTAGTGTTCTTTTCAGGTATTTTCCTGTGTAGGTGTTCATCTCAGCTACTTCTTCTGGGTTTCCTGTAGCTACTATTCGTCCTCCTTTCTCTCCTCCTTCTAGTCCTAAGTCTATGATGAAGTCTGATGATTTAATTACGTCTAGGTTGTGCTCAATAACTACTATTGTGTTCTTTTTTTCTACGAGTCGCTGCAGTACTTTAAGGAGTTTTTTTATGTCTTCAAAGTGCAGTCCTGTTGTTGGCTCATCCAAGATGTACACTGATCGTCCATGCGTTTGTTTTGCGAGTTCTCTGGTTAGTTTTATTCGTTGAGCCTCTCCTCCGCTGAGTGTAGTGCTTGCTTGTCCTAGCTTGATGTAGTCTAGCCCTACGTCTGAGAGCGTCTTAAGTTTTCTTTTGATACTTGGGTGTTTACTAAAGAACTTGAGTGCTTCTTCTACGGTCATGTCGAGTACTTGCGCGATGGTTTTTCCTTTGTATTGTATCTCTAGTGTTTCTTCGTTGTAGCGTGCTCCGTTGCATTGCTCGCACTCTACGTACACGTCTGGTAGGAAGTTCATCTCTATTTTTATTTGTCCGTCTCCCTTGCACGTCTCGCAACGCCCTCCTTTTACGTTAAAACTGAATCTTCCTTGCTCGTAGCCTCGTACACGGCTTTCTTTTGTTTCTGAGAAGAGTTTTCTTATGTCATCAAAGACTTTTGTGTATGTTGCTGGGTTGCTTCTGGGCGTTCGTCCTATCGGGCTTTGGTCTATCTCTACAACTTTTTCTATACTTGCGGGAATGGTTATTGTGTCGTGTTCTCCTGGTGTTTCTTTTGTTTTCATTAATTGTTTTCTTAGTGCTCGTTGTAGTGTGGTTGTTATGAGCGTGCTTTTTCCGCTTCCACTAACTCCTGTTACGCACGTAAATATTCCTACGGGTATTTCTAGACGTACGTTTTTGAGGTTGTTTTCTCTGCATCCTGTTAGGGTGATGTACTCGTTAGTAGTTCGTCTCTTGTTTGGTATGTGTATTGCTTTGTGTCCGCTTAGGTACGCTCCTGTTACTGAGTTGCTCTTCGCTACTTCTTGTGGTGTTCCTTGCGCTACTATGCTTCCTCCGTGCCTTCCCGCTCCTGGTCCTAAGTCTATTACGTGGTCTGCTTGTTGTATGGTGTCTTCGTCGTGCTCAACGACTATCACGGTGTTTCCTAGGTCTCGCAAGCCTTTGAGTGTGTCGATGAGTTTTTGGTTGTCTCGCTGATGTAGCCCTATGCTTGGCTCATCAAGCACGTACATGACTCCCATGAGATTACTTCCTATTTGTGTTGCTAGGCGTATTCTTTGTGCTTCTCCTCCACTCAGTGTTCCTGCGCTTCTGCTTAATGTAAGGTATTCTAGTCCTACGTTGATAAGAAACTGTAGTCGCTCAAGTACTTCTTTAAGTATTGGTCGTACAATGACTTCTTGGTGTTGTTGCACGGTGTATTCTGTAAAGAACGTGTATGCTTCTTGTATGCTTAGATTTGTTACTTCAATAATGTTTTTTTCTTGTACGGTTATCGCAAGTATTTCTTCTCGCAGTCGTTTTCCTTCACAGACTGGGCATGCTCGCTCGATCATGTAGTTCTCAAGTTTTCTTCTTCTGTAATCGCTGTCTGTTTGGTGATACAGCCTGTCCAGCATGGGCAGCACTCCTTCATAACCTAGCCCTCCGCGCAAGACGTATTCTTGCTCTTCAACTGTGAGATCTTCAAACGCTGCAAACACGTCAATTGAGTTTCTTGCTTTCTTAATTTGTTTTACTCGCCAGCCGTCTATTCGCTTACTCCAAGCAGCTACTGCTCCGTCTACAAGCGAGAGTGTTTTATCTGGTACGACAAGTTCTTCACTAAACTGCATGAGGTTTCCTATTCCGTGACAGCGCTTACAAGCTCCGAAAGGGCTGTTGAAGCTAAAGAGTCTTGGCTCGAGCTTATCGTAGTTTATCGAGCTGTTCTCTGGTGCGTTAAACGCAGAGAAGGTCTTGGTGTTTTCTTCCTCATCAAGTACTCGTACAATCTGGCCTCCTTTCTGCATGCTTCTCTCTACTGCTTCTGCGAGTCGACTTCTGCTTTCTTTACTTACTCGTATGCGATCCTCTACTGCTTCTATGTCGTGTTTTACGTATCTCTCAAGATTGAATTCTTCGTCAGTTCGGTATAGCTGCCCGTCTATGCGTACACGAGTATAGCCTTGTTTTGCTAGATCAGCGACGAGTTGTTCGTGCGTTCCTTTTTTCTGCGTGATTATTGGTGTGAGAAGCGTTATTTGTTCTCCTTCGTATTCTTGCAAGATGTTTTGTGTTACTTGCTCAGCACTTAAGCGTTTAATCTCTTCTCCTGTTCTTGGGTCGTGTGGTATTCCTACTCGTGCAAAGAGTAGTCGTAGATAATCATAAATTTCTGTTACTGTCCCTACCGTGCTGCGAGGATTCTTAGAAGTACTTTTTTGCTCGATACTTATTGCTGGGCTAAGGCCTTCAATACTATCAACATCCGGTTTTGACATTTGTCCAAGGAATTGTCTTGCATACGCAGAAAGACTCTCTACGTAGCGCCGCTGCCCTTCTGCGTATATTGTGTCAAACGCTAAGCTGCTTTTTCCACTTCCAGAAAGTCCTGTGATTACTGTGAGCTTGTCTCGTGGGATGGTTACGGTTAGGTCTTTTAGGTTGTGCTCGCGCGCTCCTCGTACAACAATGTCTTTCATTAGTAAAGGAGAAAAGGTGTTTGCTTTTAGAAGGTTGCGCTCTTGTGTCCAGTGCTTATTCACAAAGCTTATAGATTCGATGCATTTTTTGTTTGCTCATGACTCATCATCACCATACAGCTGTTGGCGGAATAAACGGTGTTAATCTTAAAGGAAATAATGCTCTTGCTCGTGAGGCTCGCGAAAAAGAGTACTCTGGAAAAGATGTTTTTGATTTCTTTGTTAAAGCACGGTATTATAGATCGGACCTTGAAGACATGTTGTTTACTCAAGGAGACGTAGTTGCAGGTGAGAGTTTGCTTGATGCACGGGATTTCTTTGTTAGCCAGCAAGTAAAACATATTAGTGAGACTTATTTTGCTGGTAAAACAGACATTATTCGTAGTAGTACAGGTGATGGTAGGAACAGCACAATTGAGTTTATTGACGAATCAGTTCTTTACGTGCACTCACGAATAAAATAAACTTTTTTTTTGAGTTAGTTTTGTTTTTTGTTCAGGCGGGCTTCTAGTTCTTTGATGCGATCTCGTAAATGTATTGCGAGTTCGAACTCGAGTTTCTTGCTTGCTTCTTGCATTTCTTCTCGTAACTGAGTTATCATTTCTTCTATTTTTGTTTCTGGTATGTGTTTGATGTCTTTGAGGTGTATTTTTGCTTCTTCTATGGGTTTCTTAATGGTTGTTGGGGTGATGTTGTTTTCTTCATTATATTTTTTTTGTGCTTCTCGTCTTGCGTGTGTTATTGTTATTGTTTCTTGCATGCTTCTTGTTGTTTTGTCTGCGTACATGATTACTCTTCCTTCTTGGTTTCTTGCTGCTCGTCCTACTATTTGCAGTAGGCTTCTCGTGTTTCGCAGGAACCCTTCTTTGTCTGCGTCTAGGATTGCTACTAGCTCTACTTCTGGCAGGTCTATTCCTTCTCGTAGTAAATTTATTCCTACGAGTACGTCAAAGTCTCCTGCTCGTAGTTGCCGTAGGATTTCTGTTCGCTCAATCGTGTCTATCTCGCTGTGTAGGTAGCGAACGTTTACTGAGTGTCTAGACAAATAATTGGTGAGGTCCTCAGCCATTTTTTTTGTCATCGTCGTTACGAGCACGCGATTACCGTTCTCTTTGGTGAGCGTGCATTCTTCTATTAAGTCATCAATTTGTCCTCGTGTTTCTTTTACGGTTATGTGCGGGTCAAGCAGTCCTGTTGGCCGAATAATAAGTTCTTCTACGTGTCTGCTCTGCTCTACCTCCCATTCTCCTGGAGTTGCAGAAACAAACAGTGTTTGTTCTGGCATGCGCTCATAAAACTCTTGAAACGTTAATGGCCTATTATCATACGCGCTTGGGAGGCGAAAGCCGTAGTCGATAAGGGATTGTTTTCTACTCCTGTCTCCTTTGTACATCCCGTGTATTTGCGGTATTGTCTGGTGACTCTCATCAATAATGAGTAACCAGTCGTCTCCAAAGAAGTCTAGCAGGGTAAAAGGTGGTTGTCCTTGTTCTCGTCCATCAAAGTGGCGGCTATAGTTTTCTATGCCGTTACAATACCCGAGTTCTTCAATCATTTCCAAATCGAACTCTGTTCTTTGCTTAAGTCGCTGCGCTTCTAATAATTCCATTTTTGGCAGTTGTTCTTCTAGTTCTTCACGAATACTTTTTATTGCTTGTTCTTGTTGGTGCTCTGGCGTTACGAAGTGCTTGGCAGGAAAAATAATGAGTTGTTGCAATCGCTCAGTTTCTTCTCCTGTTACGTGGTGGCGCACACTGAGTCGCTCTATTTCTTCACCAAAGAGTTCTATGCGTACCGTGTCGTCTTGATAACTAGGAACTACGTCTATCGTGTCTCCTCGGACCCGAAACTGCCCTGGTGTTGGTGCTTGGTCGTTTCTCTCATACTGCATATCAACAAGGCCGCGGATAACGTCTTCTCGACTCATACTCTCTTCTACGTTGAATCGTAAGCTCATATCAAGCCAGTTCTTTGGATCTCCTAACCCATAAATGCACGAAACACTTGCTACAACAATAACGTCATCTCGCTCTAGCAAACTCGCTGTTGCTCGTAAGCGCATACGATCAATTTCTTCGTTTTTTGCGCTATCCTTTTCTATGTAGGTATCCGTTGTTGGCAGGTAGCTCTCTGGCTGGTAATAATCATAAAAACTCACGAAATACTCTACTCGGTTATGAGGAAAGAACGCTTTGAGTTCTCGGTATAGTTGAGCAGCAAGTGTTTTGTTATGGGCAAGAACAAGAGTCTTTTTTCCTAACTCCTTAATGATGTGACTAGCAACATGCGTTTTTCCACTCCCAGTAATTCCAAGAAGCGTTTGTTTACTTTTTCCTTGTCTAAATCCTTCTACTAAGTTCTTAATAGCCTCTGGCTGTCCACCAGCAGGTTTGTACGGCGCTTGTAAATCAAAGTTCATTTCTTGCTCTCTAGTCGTTTATGCTTTTCTGCTTCTTCAAGATAGTTTTGTTTTGTAGCGATTGGTTTGTTAAGTTCTTTTTCTGCTTCTTTACGAGCACTTCCTGCAACTCGTCCTCCTCTCTGAGCAGCTCCTTCGACCTCTTCGTATCCTTGAGCGTCTTCATTGCGCGTTATCTCCGTGGATACTCGCTCACCAAGCATAGTAAAGATAAGCTCTAAATCATTCATGTGATCTCGTAAGTTCTCATTTGTTAATCCCTTGAGTTCTTTGTATTCTGTGGGTGTCATGTCAAAGGTTGCTTTGCTTATCTGCGAGGTAAGTATTGCAAAGTCTTTTCTCTGAGTTACTCCTCGCTTACTCCACTCATCAGTTAATTCGTCGCGAACCGCTATTCCCCTAGCTCGCTTCTCAATCCACTCCTCAGAATACCCTTTTGCTCTATAGAGTTCTTTCATGCGTTTCTGAGCGAGCTCAGGGTCTTGTATTTCTTGTACTCGCTCATAACCTACTTGTGCTAGCCACTGCTTAAACGGCTCAGCTTTAGGAGAAGGAATTGACTGAATAAGACGAAATATTCCTTTCGTATTCCATGACTGAAGCATTTGAGGACCTCCTGCCGTCTCAAACTCAAAACCAAGGGGGGGTACAAATTGTCCCCCCCCTTTGAATGCTTCATTTAATGAATCGTCTCGTCTACGCATTTTTTTAAGATATTCAGAAGGGTTTTTAGAATCTGTAAGCGCAAAGACCACGTCTTTGATAACAAACCACCATTCATTATCATGCCACGTTCTTCGTATATTCTTATCTTGAAAAACTACCAAAGCATCTTTTTTGTTCATAAATAAAGTAAAGTTTTAGAGTATTTAAACGAATCGCGCGTAAATGTCCAGTGCTAAATAGTATCTAGTGGGTTTGGTAGTTGTGATAAGTCGTTGTTTGCTAGATGCGTGTATATTTGTGTAGTTTCTAGCGAGTTGTGTCCAAGTAGTGTCTGTATGTGTCTTAGTGAAACGCCTGATTCCAAGAGGTGTGTTGCGAAGCTGTGTCGAAGCATATGAGGGGTTGCGTTGGTGTCGATTCGTTTTCCTGCTTGCTTAACGACTTGCTGAATACTTTTTTTTGCGTATTTGCCGTTTCTTCCTTGAAGAACATATGGTGTTGCCAGCGTGTTGTTTGCATAGTAGACTAACAGGTCTTCTTTGAGTGATTCTGAGATGATACTATGTCTGTCTTTATTTCCTTTTCCTTCTTTGATACGGACGAGTTTTTTCTTAAAATCGATATCTTCTCGCTTAAGGTTTTGTAGTTCGCTGAGTCGAAGACCGCAGCTGTACAAGAGTTTGATAATGAGCTTGTGCTTGAGATTCTTTGTTTTTGTAATCATCTCTTGAATTTGTGATTTTGTTAGCACGTTTGGTAGCGTGTCGTCTTTTTTCTGAATAGGGACTTGCGCAAAAGTAAACGGAAGATGAATGATGTGTGTAAAAAAAGTTGACAAAGCTGCGCGATGGAGTCGTACGGAGTTCTTTTTGAGATTCAATGATAATAAGTAGTCTTTAACAGACTCATGACTGAGTTTAACGTTGTTCTTCGATATGTATGTAAGATATGCTCTGATAATTGACGAATACGTATTAATAGTTCTCTTACTAAAACCGCTAAGACGGCAATAATCAGTGAGCTCTTTAAGAAGACGATTATGAACTTCATTTTTAACCATAAACTACTTTTTCTTGCTAAATTAAAGTTAGTATTGTCTGAAAAACCGAAATATGTCCGTATTAAGCAGAATACTTGCGAAATGTGAACAAACAACTCGCCCTAATACACGTTA
>JBLKOP010000011.1:0-45597 GCA_047602905.1 Candidatus Woesearchaeota archaeon
CCAGTATAATTCTCAAGGCCTAAGTACTTAGTCCAACCAGAAGAACAAGAACTACTAGCAACAACCTCGCACTCAAGATTTGCAGAAACAAAAACTATTGTAAGAGCAAACAAAAAAAACAAACCAAACACTCGCAAAGCCACTGCTCCCATACGCATAAACGAGACGTAATCATTTATATCTTTACGGATAACACTTAAGAACAAGAACGAACAAGAAAATAAATAAATGGCCCCTCTTAGTCCAAGCATATTCGTCATCGCAGGAGCAACTATCGCCGTAATAAGTCTCTTAGCAACTAATTTACGACCCTTCGTAGTCCTGGGAGGAATTCTTCTACTCATAGGAGCAATAAAAGCGTTCTTCAACAAAAAAACGAGTTATCGAACAACAGCAACCAAGCAACCAGCACAAATAACTACACCAAAAGACCAGAAGCGCTGCTTTGTGTGCGGAGCAAAAAACCATTCAGAAGCAAACTTCTGCGGACACTGCGGACACAAACTAGAAGCATGAAACAAACAACAATACTCGCCCTAACACTAGCAATTCTCCTCCTAGCAGCCACGTACAACGAACAAGACACCTTCACGTTTAACGGCTACGAGCACAACATAACCAACATTATAGGAGACCGAGTACTCATAGACACGCAGCACGGACGCTTCATTCTGCAAGCAAACAACTGCGAAGTATTCGACACACACCTCTGGTGCGTAGACAACCTCACCTACGACCCCGTAGAATACTGGCCACACGAGTACGAAATAACGATAAGCAGAGAACGACTATGCGATACGTGCAAGACGTACGGACAAACATGCGAAGTAAACCTTGACTGCGCAGACTACTGCGTACACGGAACGTGCAGACCAACAAGAACGTGGTGCGGAGACGGAATATGCGACATAAGAGAAAACTGTCCTGAAGACTGCAAAACAGAAGAAGAAATAGTAAGTAACCAAACAAGTACTGAAACAGAAACAAACGAAATAATAACTAACGAAACGCTAACAAACCAAACACAACAAGAAGAAATAGAGGTTGTTGAGGAAGAAACAACACCAACAACACCTCCCGCACAGGATGAACCTAATTGGTTAGCAGGAGGACTTATCATCTTTGGAGGATTATTCACGATACTATTACTTTTTGGACGAAAGAAAAAAACCAAAGACCTATACAGCTACCGCAAATAACGCTTCTCGTACTCATCAAGCTCCTCATCAAGACGCGCATTATCCGCGGATGAAAACGAGTGATCCTCACCAAGAACACCGCCACGACGATACACAAAACCCAAATACACGCCAACGCCAAGACCAGCAAGGTGAGCTAAGTGACCCGTGTTCCCTACACCAGCAAACGCACCTACTAAATCAATAAACGCGTACACAAAACCCAAAAGAATCATCGGGAGAGGAAGACCAGGAAGCCACACAAGCATCGTAGGGCGAAGAACCATAAGAGCACCAATCAAGCCATAAATACCGCCCGAAAGACCAAGAACCGAGTCATAACTACCAATAGCAGCCAAGTTACCAATAATAGCAGCAGTAAACAACACGCGCAAGAAACGCTCACCACCAACAGTACCCTCAAGAATAACGCCAAAGATAAGAAGAGAAATCACGTTACCAAGCAAGTGCTGAGGACTTCCATGAGCAAGCATGCTCGTAAAAAACTGCAGCTCAACAGAACCAACACTCCAAGCAAGATTAAGACCAAGAAGAACTTGCAAGAAAACGAAAACAACAACGATAGTTATAGCCACATAAAACGTCAGTAAGCGCTTAATCATAGCATAACAAAATAGCTAAGAGCATAAAAACCTATTTCTTCTCAAACTTAGTAACTCCGCGCATATACGGATGAAGCACTTGAGGAATATCTACAGTTCCATCCTTGTTCTGAAAGTTCTCAACAATAGCAACCATCGCGCGAGAAGTAGCGATAGCAGTGTTATTAAGCGTGTGAGCAACTACGCGAGTACCGTCAGGCTGAACCAAACGAATGTTTAGTCTTCTTGCCTGAGCATCTGTTAAGTTAGAGCAACTAACCACCTCAAAGTACTCTTTTCTGCGAGGACTCCAAGCTTCGATATCAAACTGTCGGTGCTTAAGCATACCCAAATCTCCCGTGCACATCTCCAAATGCCTAATAGGAATACCAAGAGAAGTAAAGATCTCAGTAGTCATCTCAAGAAGTTTATCAAACCAAGCATAGCTTTCTTCAGGGCTGCACACAACTATTTGCTCAATCTTCTCAAACTGGTGCGTACGAAACAATCCCTTCTCATCAATACCGTGACTACCAATTTCTTGACGAAAACAAGGACTCACACCAACAAGTTTTATCGGAGCATTACGAACATCTATTTCTGTATCTGTAAGCATCCCAAGCAAGCTTAACTCACTAGTTCCAATTAAGTGCAGGTCTTGATCTTTAATTGAAAAAATACTTTCAGCAAAATGATCCGCGTCAATAACGCCACGAATAATCTCCTCACGAAGCATATACGGAGGCTTAATCAGCTCAAAGCCGTGCTTAAGCATAACATCAATAGCGTATTGTTGAAGCGCTTGATCAAGTAACGCCAAACTTCCTTTCAAGAAGAAAAACCCGTTACCAGACGTGCGCCTACTAGCATCAAAATCCACAAGGCCCAAGTCTTCAAGAAGCTCAGCATGGTTTTTTACTTCAAAATCATGAACAATGGGTTCACCAAAAACCGCACGCTCAACATTTTCTTCCTCAGAAGCGCCACTAGGAACCTCATCAGCTAAGGTGTTAGGAAGAGCAAGTAAGAGCTTCTCACGCTTACTAAACAACTCCTCAACAAATACTTCCTGCTCAGAAACTGCTTGTGAGAGCCTCTTAGCTTCAAGAATAGCTTCTTGCGCGTCCTTGCCAGCTTTCTTTGCTTTGTTAATGTTTTGAGAAGCAACGTTGCGCTCTCGACGAAGACCATCAAGAGAACCTTTCGCTTCACGCCACTGGGCATCAAGAACAAGGACTTCATCAAGAAGAACACTGTCCTTCTCGCGTCCACGACGTTTTAGGCTATCAAGAACAGGCGTTTTATCCTCTCGAAGAGCAACAATATCAATCATACAAGCAAGTACACCCTAAGCGTATAAAAACCTTTACTCAGAAAACAAGAGTGTTTGCGAGCCTTCATCAGTCTGCACACGAATAACCGTGTCATTAACGCGCACAGCATCATCACTTGTTACTTGTACAAGAAGAACACTAGCTCCTGAGGAATCAACAGTCTCAGCAACGACATTAAGAACCCGAATAGAAGCGTCATCAACGAGTTGATCAGCAGAAAACGAGTTAGTAGAAGTCACTGCTTGATCAGTTACTGAAACATACACCCCAGCAGCAAGAGCAGCCAAAGAAACAGCAACGATAAGAGCAATAAGGTTTGTTGCGTTCACGGAAACAACACCTCCCCCTCAAGTAATACGCGAGGAGTAAATATGTACACAGAAAGCTGAGCGTTAGAGAACAACACATCCAAACGAGCGTTTTGGTTTCTACGAAGAGGAGAGGATAACGTACAGACGTACTCAAAAACATCTCCTTGTTGCACGAGACCAGCGACGTGGTTAGGGCCTGTCTCTACGTACACACCAACACAGAATCCTTCAGGAGCAGCAAGAGGCTCAGAAAGCAGCGTGAACGTGCGCGAATTACTCACAACAACACTTCCTTCACGCCAACCATCAACTTCTATCGTCCACACACCAAGCTCTTGAGCAGTCGTATCAAAAGAATCCGAATATACACCTACTCCATTTGTTGTCACGTTTTGTTCTTGAAGAATACTTGCTGAAGGACTAATAAACCGAACAGTAACAGTCTCACCAACAAGAGGAGTGGAGTTATCCCAACTAAACACTCCAGAAACAAAGACAGTATCGTTTTGTACGTAGTTCGTATCTGCAGTTACAGAAATTGTTTCTTGAGGAGCTTGCGTAACACTAAACGTAGTACTAGTGGTTAGTTCTGTGCCAGTAACGTTTCCTTGCGCCTGCACACTCCACGTACCCGTATCTGCACTAACAGCAAGAGCGTGTGTTTCAGTGAAGTGACCAGTAGCGTTCGTGAACACACTTGTTTCTTGAGCAAGAGAAGAGCTCGGAGTAAAAAAACGAATAACGACTTCTTCACTAGAAATAGGAGTTCCATTAAGCCACGCGTACTGCCCAGAAGCAGTAACCGTAGCGCCTTGCTCATAGCTACTCTGATCAGTATCTACTACTATCGTGTCTGTCTCGTCAGCAACAAGCAAGAACGTCGTACTATTAAACGTAGAAGTACTGTCATCATGACCCTCAACCTCCACCTCCCACGTACCAGTAAGAGCACTAATAGGGATTGTGTAGGTTTCTGTGAAGTGACCAGTAGCGTTTGTTGTTACGTTACGAGACTGCTGCAACACGCTATCAGGATCAAAGAACCGAACAGTCACTTCCTCACCAGCAAGAGAAGTGTCGTTATCAAAGAAGAAACGACCAGAAACACTAGCGGTCTCTCCCTGCGCGTACTGCGTATCATTTGCTTCAACAGTAATGAGCCGTTGAGGACCAGTTGCTTCAGTAACGCTAAACGTAGTGGAGTTTGTAGCAGTGATGTCCGTATCAGCTTCTGCTTCTACAAGAACACTCCAAGTACCTATCTCTGCAAAGCCAGGAATACTAAACGTCTCCTCCCACTCACCAAAACTATTCGTCACAACAGTAGTTGATTGCTCAACACTACTAGAAGGACTCGTCCAATTAACAACCACATCAGCGCCTGATATAGGTGTTCCGTTCAACCAAGAATACACGCCACTAGCAGTAACTACTTCTCCTTGCTCATAACTAGAGTTATCAAGAAGAAGCGATACTTGTGAGGGCATAATACTCTCGATAAGAACCGAAGTATTCGCCGTTGTCGTATCCCACTGCAAAGCAGCCGTACGGGCACCAGCAGAACCACCAGCGATGTCCTGCGCCCACACAGTTACTGTGTAGCGAAGCGTGCTTGTTTCATCAAAAGAAAAGTCTGCTGAAGGAGAACAACTGCCTGTGCGCAGACCAACACCATTAGAAGGAATAAGCACCCCACCAGTGCCGTCGTTACCGTCTTGACAGACAAGAACATCATCAATAAAAAACTTAAACGTAGCGTACGCTTGGTTTACTCGATCCCCCGTACTCCAGTACGAACTAAAAAAAATTGTTTCAGAAGCAGTAATAACTCCTTGCGAGGAAGAAGTCGTTTCTGCATTAATAAACGTGTACAAGTTAGAACTTGTTAACGCCAAGCTCATCTGATTAACGGTTCCGTCCTGCGCGCTAGCAAGGGTAGGCGTACCAGGCTCGGTAGTGTAACTGACAGTGCTTGTTACGTATAATAAATCACTCTGAGCAGCTCCTCCTGAGAAACTTGCAGTAACAAGAGGAAGAAGCAAAAACGTTAGTACAATAAGGGTTACTGCTCGCATACGAGTTTTTCGGGGGAAGCGAATTTATAAAGGTTGTTTACGCCCATAAGTTACCCTGTAAAATCTAAAAACAAAAAAATAAAGGGTAAAAACTTTCATACGTAACGAGCATGCGGAACAAGAATGTAGCCTTCTTGCAAGGTACCAAACATATCAGCACCACGCTCATGAACGTCCTTAGCAATATACGCACACAACAAAGCATCAAGGACGTCCTCGTACTCCTTAAGAGCAGAACCACGAAGAGAAGAAACATCTACTGAGAGCAAATCAGAAGTGTTAGTTACGTTTAGAGAAGACAAGTGATTCTGGTACCGCCTAAACGCTTCGTAGCGCTCCTCATAACTTCTGTTTTTACGAGGCTTATACTTCAACGTCTTCTCCAAGTCAAAAAGACGAATCATCGCCGGGTGAGGATACACCTCAAAACAACAACGCTTACAAGACAATAACGGGTCATGAACAACACCAACCTTCTCTAAAGCAACAACAAGCTCCTCGCCACGAACACAACCAGAACTACGAAGAAACCAACTACGATTAGCAGGGTGAGCACCAGCTTCGTATTTACGAAATACGTTGTTAAGTTCTTTCTCAGCCAAACGACTACCTGACTCATTAGGAACAAGAAGAGGAGCATCAATAGCAACCATAACCGGCGAGGAACCAACAGTACTCGTTATACAACGAATAACCTCCTCATCAGAAGAGACAACACCAGACAAAACAAGCTTGTTATTATCAAGAACAACAACACCAGACTTATTCTTTCTACTCCAAGAAAGATCAACACCAACAAAATACATACAACAAAAACAAAGAAGAAACAATATAATAGTTTTGCTAACACTTAAGAACAAGAACATAATTCAACGAAACAATGGAATTTATTCTCGTAGAAGAAGTAACTAGTAAACACGCAATACTGGACGTAAGAAGTCACGAAGAGTATGATGAAGAAAGCATCCCAGGAAGCCAACACATACCACTAAACTACCTTTCAGGGCGCAAACAAGAAATACCAGAAAACCCCGTTCTCGTATGCAGAACCGATAACAGAAGCGCACAAGCAAGAAACATCCTAGGAAGAGGGCGAGTACTCAAAGGAGGAATAACTGCATGGAAGCAAGCAGGCAAAAAAACAGAATAATTTAAAGAAACTATGAACACATACACCAATATGAACACCAAAAGAGCCCTCGTAGAAATTGTTGTTTCTAACAAACAAAAATTTGATGCATTCATGAAAGAACACATACAAGAGCCTGATACACACATAACCCCCTCTCTAGAAGCAATGGGAGGAATAGTTCATAACAAGTACTTTGTAGAAACACCAAATCACGTATACCACGTGCAGTACAAACCTACGTCAGAACAGTAAGAATCTTCTTCTCATACGCTTTCTTAACTTGCCTACCAAGATCACTTTTCAAACTAATACTCACTTGTGCTTGCTTAGAAGCAGTAGCCGTCAACAAATAATCATTACCCGCGTACAAATCAATTTCTTTATTCGCGTACACAGCAGGAAGCAAAACAGTAATTTGGCTTTTAGAAGCCTTTACTTTAAAAGAAACTCCTTTTGAAGAAGCCTTGCCACCAGAAAGCTCTTGCACATCAACAGACAAACCAAGGTCTTCTTCAATCTGCTTGATACGCTCACCGCCCTTACCAATAATCTGCGCGATAAGCTTCTTAGGAACGTACACAACAACCTTCTTATCACTAAGTAACTCCACATCAATACGGTCATCAAACTGACTAAAGTACTCGCGAATACCCTCCTCTGCATACATAAGAACAGCACTCTTCTTAGCACCCTGAGAAGACACTGCGTCAACAGGAATAACCATCGTCTGATCCCCGTACGTATAAATCTCGTACTCAACCTTATCCTCAAAGAAATCCCGAACCTCAATAACCGGTCTAGCAAGATCCGCCTCTGTCATACCAGCAGGAGTCTTCACAACCATCTTCAAAGAAAGAACCTTAGCAATCTTACCGCCCTTAATATAAACAACCGTATCAACGACTTGAGGAACAACACCAAGCTCGATACGACCAATAAAACGCTGAATAGCATCGACCGCGCCAGCTGCGTGAACAACACCAATCATACCAATACCAGACATACGCATATCAGCGTACAAAGAAAAATCTTGGTTGTTACGAATCTCATCATAAATCGTGTAATCAGGACGGTTGAGTAAAAGAACATCACGAATTTCTTCAGGAGAACCATGAGAAGCGCTATACTGAGTAATCCCCTCAGGCAAAACCAAGTCTCTAGGAGCCTCAACAGTCTTTACCACCTTATCAAGAGAAGCATAAAACGCGCCCAAAGCCTGCGTAAACGTACTCTTACCCTCACCAGGACTACCAGCAACAAGAATCCCCTCAGCCTTCTCCTCAATACGAGACCGAAACTTCTCAGGAAACACGTACTCATCAAGAGACAACTGCTTAACAGGCCTAACAGCAGTTATTTCGTAGCGAGAAGCAAACGGAGGACGAGTAATCACAATACGATACTTACCCAGCTGAACAATACTACTCCCTCCACGCTCAATCTCAAGAAACGAGTCGCTACGCTGACTAGCAGCAGCAATGATACGCTTAGCCAAGCCCTCAACCTCAACAGCACTAGGAACTTCTTCTAAACGCTCAAAAGACCAATTACCAGGACTACCGCGCTTACGAGAAGTAGAAGCACCCTCCATGATATGAACACTCATCGTATCATCAGTAAAAAACGAAGCAAGAGGGTCATCAAGAGTACTACCTTGAGCGGAGAAATCAACAAAAACAACTTCGATACCCTGCGCCTGAGCAGTACGCGCCTGAACACGATCAGCAGTTAGTAGAGCAGCTGACTCCTCAAAAGCAATTTGGCGAATAAGCGCATCCATAGAACCACCACTCGCACGAGCGATATCATGACGAGTAGGAGTTTCAGAAGTAAACGAAACAACAAAACCAGCCTCCTCAGAGACTGCGTGTAACTTAGCAAGCTCATCAAGACCAATAAAACCAGTCTCCTTACCAGAATTAGCAAGGTGCTCAAGCTCTAAGACGACGCTGCGAGGAATAATTACGCGCTCAACAGACAAACGTTTTAGTTCTTGAAGAAGAGCTGCTTCAGCAACGACACTCGTATCAACAACAACAGATTCGTAATTCATACAATACAGAAACGAAGACCTGTTTATAAGCGTTGATTAGAAGAGCGTATTCGTCCAAGCAGCAAAACGATTCATAAGAAGAGTAATCCAGCTAGCAAACCCATCAGAGCGAGCAGTAACGACAAAAAACTCTTCATGACCATAATTCGTACTAAGAACAAACTCGTTTTCTCCAAGCAACAAATGCTCAGAAGGAACGCGCAAAGAAATACTTGCTTCATCAGAAAGAATACGAACAGAGAACTCCTGAACAAACAATGGATGACTCAGCGTAGCAACGATATCAGAAGCGTCAGTAACACTAGAAGAAGTAAGAGTGACGTTTACGAACACCTCATCAGAGAACAACACCTCAGAAGGGTACGCAAGACTAACCTCAAAAGACGCTTCATCAACAACCAAGACATTAATGAACCGAGAAACGCCCTCGCTAGAAGCGTGTAAAGAAAGAGAACCAGGCTCAAGAGGAGTAAAGCGCAAAGAAACCTCGTCACGCTCACAAACACCCTCAACACACACTACAGAACCATCCTTACTACAAGAAACCCATAACTCCGAATTAACAACTACTTGCGGGCTGTACTCACAAAACAATACGTCACGAAAAGCAGATTCACGAACAAAACCAAGAGACTCCTTAGAGTAACTACGAGCGCCGCTACGAGCAGAGAACTCAGTAGAGAACACCTCCTCATTACTCACAAAAACAGCAAGAGGAAACGTGTACGAATACCCAGGATCAAGAGGCTCATCAAACTCCAAGAAGAAACGAACAACTGCCTCCTCACGAGGAGCAAGCAACACACTCCTCTCGTAATCAGAAGAAGCCAAACGAGAAGGAGAAGCAAGCTGCACATCAACAGAAACATAAAAATCCCTCGTGTTACGAAGAGTAACGTCTAAACGATTAGCACTAGACAACCCAACACTCGCGTGAGCAACGGACAAAGAAACATCCACATCAGAAACAACAGAACCAGAACTACCCAGCAAAGAAACATCCGTAGAAACACCCGCAGGATCAAGAACTACGTTGCGACCACGAACAGAATACTCAGCAGCGTTCGTGCGAGCATCAACACTCGTCATAAAAGGAATGTGCGTAGCGTCCACCCAACCAAACTGCCCGTACGTGACGTCATACGGAACCCAACCAACCTCAGGAAACCACACCTCAGCCCAGCCATGAGGACCCCAGAACGTATCAAGAACCTCAAGGTTCGTATACGCAAGACCACTAACAAAACGAGCAGGAATACCCTGACTACGAAGCATAGCAATAAACAAACTCGTAAGCTCATCACACACACCATAACGATTCTCAAGAACCCACTGACTCGTCTGAGAAGCCTCAGCAGTAACGCTAGTAAGCTCATAAGCAATGTTCTCCTTCACCCAACTACCAAGCAAAAACGTAGCACGAACAGCATCCTGCTCGTCACCAACAATACTACTCGCCTGAGCAGCTATATCATCAGTAACGCGAATAATCTGAGAAGACTGCAAATACCTCTGCTTATCAGCAGGAACAACAAAAGGAAAAGAAACAGCCTCACGAATAACAGGACGATAAAAACTACTACGGACAACACTTGCGTGAGAGAAAGAAACAGGAGAGGAAGGAGTAGACCAAGAAAACACTACTGACTCACCAGAAAGACTGCTAGGAGAAGGAGACAAAGAAGTATCTAACACGCGAGTACCCTGCAACGCAATAGGAAAATAAAGCAGAGTAGCAGACAGCTCAGAGGCAGAACCAGAAAAAGCGATGTCACCAGAAACAACAACCTCCAAATCAATACTCTCAGCACTATAGAGTTCGTGATCAAAAACGAAATCATCAGCGACAACAAACGGAAGAAGAAGAACGAATAACAAGAGTAATCGTTTCATCTAAACACCACCTGCAGTGACGGCTCAGAAGAATATACGTATAACCCCTTAGAATTATTAAGACGATTCAACTGCCTAACATCAAAAAAACAATCAGTAACTGCACGAATAAACGAAGAAGAACCAACAGCAGAGAAATACAACGAACTAGGATCCACTCGTTTATACGAAACACTCACTTGACGAGGAAACAACACTGGCTTATGAGAATCACGACCAAACGCTTTTGCTTGCGAGCGAAAAACAATTTCTTGAGAAGAATAAAACTCTTCTTGAAGACGAGACTGAGCAAGCAACAAAGGACCATTAAGAACGCTGTACGGAGCAGCAAGTAACGAATTAGGAGTAATTATCAACTCATTCTCCAAGTCATCAACAGCATCTGCGTGAAGAGAAGAACGAGCAGAATCCTGCAAAGAAGCAGAAGTACCTGTAAGAACCACATTACTAGCTACACTTGACCAATGACGAAACAACCCCGCACCTATACGAGCAGGAAGAATAGTTTGTTTGAAGTAGAAGAACTGCATACACAATAACCGTACCACGAGCTTAA
Source organism: Candidatus Woesearchaeota archaeon (assembly GCA_047602905.1). Taxonomy (GTDB): domain Archaea; phylum Nanobdellota; class Nanobdellia; order Woesearchaeales; family SKIA01; genus SKIA01. The sequence goes on from JBLKOP010000011.1 coordinate 11,135, forward strand.
AAACGTTTGTGCCCACTGGACATATACACGCAGAGAATAAAAACGCACAAAACCTGCACAATACATGAATGAAGAACTCGCAGAACTATGCGGCTTACACGCAGGAGACGGAACAATATATAAGACCAACAAAGGAATTGTTTGAGAGCTGCGAGGAGGAGTAGATGAACAAGCATTGTATGACACGCACATCAAAACGTTACTTGAGAGCATTAGCGAAGTACGGTTTCACTTCGGCCCTAGAAGCGGAGGAACCTACGGCGCGCGCTCCTGCTCACAAGAATTCATACAAATACTCTTAGATGCAGGATACACGCCAGGGTGCAAGACATACACTGTACGAGTACCAAAAAAGATACGAGAAGAAAACACCAAACTACAAGCAGCGTTTCTGAGAGGACTCTTTGCGACAGACGGGTGCGTACGCCTTGCAAAAATTAACGGCTCACCAACAGCCACGTACCCACGCATAAGCCTAACAAGCGCCTCAAAACAACTAATAATAGACGCACACAAAGTACTTAGTCGTCTTACTATCCGCGCAGTTACCAGCCAAAAAAAAGCTCATTACCGCATAGACATTAACGGAGAAGAACAACTAAGACTATTTGAGCAAGAAATAGGAATACTTCAACCCAAACACCGAGAACGAGTAAGACGGTACCTTTAAAAATCACATCATAGTTGCAATACGTAATTGCCGCGATAGTCTAGTCTGGTAAGGCAGGGCCCTGCTAAGGCCCGACCGTAAGGTCTCCCCGGTTCAAATCCGGGTCGCGGCGTTTAAAAAAAAAGTAACAAGAATTATTTCTTCACAATACGCGTTATTCTTGCAACAACAGAAATAACGATTAACGAAAGCACAAAACCAACCACGAAGAGTACTGCTTGCTCCTGAATAAGCACCCCTAACGATTCTTCACGAAAAATGTTAAGCACGGGAAGCATGAGCCCAAGCATGCTCAAAGGAGAAACAACGGCGAGAACAACAAGTTTTTTTGTGCTCTCAAGAGCTTGCTCATAAACGTACACACCAATAAGTACAGAAGCTATGAAGACAACAAAAAGAACAAACAACTCTACCATACAACAAACACATACACACGAATTATTAAAAACTTTACTAAGAAACAGAAAAAAAAGTATTTTGTTAATGAACTTATTCTACAATAAGACGACCAACCATTCCTTGCGCTCGGTGGCTGCCAACAGAGCAATAATACTCAAACGTTCCTGCTTGATCAGCTACGAACTCAAGAACTTGCACTCCAGCACTTGCTTGAACAACAGAAGTAGCTGCGTAAGCATCAATTCGTAAATCATGAACTCCTGAAAGAGTCGTGTACTCTATACGAACAAGATCTCCTTGAGCAACAACGATGTCAGGGTTGCTATTACCAGCTTCGTCAACGTACTCAAAGTTTCTTCCTCCAAGAACAACCACTACGTCAGGTTCTTGATCAAAAGAAGTCTCTTGAGTTGGTTGCTGCTCAGAAACACCTTCGTGAGTATCAGAGGGCATTTCGTGATTCATATCAATATCTTCAGCTCCCTGATGAGGAACCATTCCTGTCATTTCTTCTTGTGGCGCGCAACCAACAACAAACGCTGCTGCGAGTACGAGCACAAACAAATACGTGTATCTCATAGATACGAAGGAGTGCAAAAGAATTTATAAGAGCAACGCCTACAACAACAATATGAATTATCGAGCAATCACCGGATTCTTTCTTCGCATAAGTATCGGAGCACTCTTTCTATATTTTGGAGTGCAAGCACTTACGCAACCACTCGTAGCGATGTCCTATATACCAGCGTACGCAGAATTCCTTGCGAACAACACGTTCATAACAGTCTATGGAGTTGTAGAAGTACTTATCGGACTAGCACTACTAATAGGAATATATGTTCGCTACGCAGCACTCCTAGCAGCAGCGCTGCTAGTAGGAGTAGTTATAGCACTAGGTAATAACGAAGTAATGTACCGAGACCTCGTAATCCTTTTTGCCACACTCGTACTCGCGTACGAGCCAGCACACCTCTGGGCGCTTAAGGAACGCTAAGCTTTTAACAAACAAGCTCTTCGTCAATACTATAATGAAGGAGTTTAGACCAAAAAAACCTGCTTTTGTCACGTACCAAATACTTAAAGCAACCATACCAACAATACTTCTTCTTAGCATCCTATACGCGTACACCACCTACGCGCAAGCACTCACTGCACAAGCAATAGGAGTAGCTACCATTCTTTTCTTGTTTAGCTGGTACGCTCTGTACAGAAAGAAAAAACACGAAAAAACCGTTCTTGAAATACACGGCGATAAGCTCGTGTTCACAACAGGAGGCGTTTTCTCAACAAGCAACACACAAATACAGATACGAAACATCACTCACGTACAACTCATCAAACCCTTTGTTGAGCACGCACTCTACAAGACCAACACGCTTCTTGTGCGAGCAGCGGGCAGCTCAGGAAGCGAAGTACACCTAACAAGCATTCAAGAAGGAGAAGAAGCGTACAAAGAAGTACTTGCGGTGATGAAAAAAAATGGTTTCTCACTTCAACAAAAAAAGCTTTTGCAACAAGAAAAGCCACTGAAAAGAAGCATTCTTGCAAGTAGCGCAGTAACGATGCTCATCATACTCGTCTTCTTTGCGCCAGCAGCAACCATAGCACTCATAACACTACTTGTTATACAACCAATTCTTGCCATACCCTTGCTTCTAGGAGCACTCCTGCTTGCTGGCCTGTACTGGTTGTGGTTTATGAACCAGTACCGAAGAGAATACTATGTGTACGAGGACTGCATCGCGTATGAAGAAGGGTTTCTCACTAAGAAGCGCAGCGTCATACCAGCAGAAAACCTAGCAGAGTGCAATAACAACCAACCAATCATCTCACGACTACTCAAAGCAAGCAACATCATTATTAGCACGCAGGGATCCGCGATGATTACGTTTACGCACATGCCGCGAGGAGAGCAGCTAGAGCAAAGCATTGACTCCTTAGCAAAGAAGTACGCGCACACACAAGTAAAGAAGAACACAAGCACAAAGAGCAGTAAAGAAGCAAGAACCATACACACCTACAAGCCAGACATGCCACGAAGCATCCTACAAGCAATCTTCTTAATCGTATCAGCAATAACCGCGTTTGCAGCGTCACTACTCATAGAAGTGCTTCTTGGCTTCTTCACCATAAGCTGGGTGCTTTTGCTCTACGCGCTACTCATAGCAGCAGCGGTCGGGATAAGCGCAGTAGTACAAGCAGCGTTTACAAAATACGAGGTACGCGAGAGCGGAGTGTACGAGGAGTTCGTGTTCATGAACCGACGAACAAAAGAGTTTACTAATGAGAAACTCGTAGGAGTAGAAGTACAACAAAGCATACTTGACCGAATATTTACTACGAAATCAATAACGTTCTTGAGTCTAAGCACGAGTCCAAACATTACGTTTCGCTACATCAAAGAACCAGAAGCACTCATACAAGAAATACTACAGAAGTACGGCTATACAAGCAAAGAAGAAGAACGCATACCCGCTCAGTACGAAGCAAGTTACTGGGCGCTACGATACGCACCAGCGCTACTCAGCCTAGCAGCAGCACTCAGTATAGCGTGGATGATAATCCCAGAACTAACGCCACAAATAACACTAGCAACAATAGTTCTTCTTGGAGCATACCTGCTTGGGCTCTACCCGCGCTACCAGAACAGCGCACTCACCCTACACAAAAAACACGTTGAGTACACCGTAGGGTACTTCATACACCAACACGTATACACGCACTACAGCGACGTTAAGAACGTGTACGCAACCAACTACCGACTAACACCCGTAGGAGAAGTGTTCGTAGCAGTAGGAGGACAAAGCAGAGCAGACAACCAACGAGGAGCAGCCGCTCCCAATGGCTTTTACGCGAAGTTCATACCAGAAGCGCACAACGTACTTGACAGAATAGACGAGAGCATCATCAACAAACAACTACACGACAAAGACGTAGTAGTGAGTCGTAAAGAACTCAAGAACACCGCAATAGCAACCACTATACTGCTTCCACTACTACCGCTCTTTTTGTGGAAAGCAAGCAAGTACCGCTACCACGTACAAGAACAACGAGTTCTTGTTACAAGAGGAGTATGGAACAAGACAAAAAAAAGTGTTTGTTACAACAACATAGACCACCTAGCACTTATTGAGAGCGCACTTAACAAGCTCTGCAAGAACGCAACCGTACTCGTGTACACAATGGGAAGTGACGCAGCAGATTTAATGCTGCACAACAGCGCACAAGCACAGAAGCTACACGAAGAAATACAGAAACGACACTAACCATCACAGACAGTCGGATCAATTAGTTTGCGAATAAGGCAACATATCAAAATACATATTTAGAAAACAAAAGACTTATAACAATTTAACTACTTCTAAGTAGTATGACTGTTGATTTATTAGTTCGTAACGTAGCAGGGTTGAGTGGAACAGAATACTCAGTACTTGTAACAACAGACATGTCTAAAAAATTAGACACATTATTCGGATTTGATTATATCCATAAATTCGCCTCAGAATACGCCTCTAAACTAAAAAGTAACAGTTTACGCATAGAAGATATTGATGAACCAGAAATATTCATGAACATAGGAGAAATTTTTGACGTTTCAGAATCCCCTGTAAGAGGACTCACAGGAGAAATAACTATACCTGTTTCAAGAGAAGCACAACACAATTTTAGAAGCGCAAGAGCACTTATGGTTGCGAGTTATGAGTCAGAAAAAGTCGTTGATTACTTTTCTGGACTGGCTAAACAAGTCGGTTTCTTCTTTGCCCTGCCATATGACGAAGTAATAAGAGCAAATAACAGAATCAGTCAACAAGAAATACAACGAGCAATTAATGAACAATACGTTAGAGTAGGAGTTACTACGCGTATTGATGGAAACCCACTACACATGATCGAAATAACTAACAAGTTCTGCCCACTTGAAAAACGAGTACAAGAATAACACCAGACAACAAATACCTTGTATGCGTTAACACACACTAAAAATCTTCTGTGAAAACACCCTAAGAACTTATAAAGAAATAACGAACAAAAAACGTTTATGACAAAGTACTGGGCGTATAGCAGACTAGCATTTATTGAGTCAACTGCGTATCGCGTAAGCATGATGCTTTCATTACTTATAGGACCATTTAACTTAATGGTACAGTACTTTATTTGGAGTGCGTTATTTAGCTTGCAAGAAGGAATTGCTGGCTACAACTTAGTAAGTGTAATGACGTATTTTACTGTGGCGATGATTATTTCTTACCTCATTTACAACGGTCTTGCAGACGAATTTAAGGATCTTATTGTTAGAGGAACGCTTACTCGAGAACTTCTTAGACCAATAGAGCTTATGAAACAATTATTTTTTTATACACTGGGCCACCGAACGATGGCTTTGCTTATAGAAGCACTTCCTCTTATCGTAATAGCCGCACTTCTGCTAGGAGCTAAAAGTATTGTTCCAGCAATGCCGATATACTTTTTCTTAGGAATACTTGCTTCTTTTCTCATAAACTACCTTTCAGGATACGCTCTTAGCTTAAGCGCTTTTTGGACGAAGAAAACAAACGCAGTAAAATTCGTTTCTTTCGCTATTTTTCTTGTTGCTACAGGCTACGGGTTTCCTCTCGACATCCTTCCTGAAGCATTACAAGTAATAAGTGCGTACTTGTTTTTTCAACACATCGTCTACGCACCAACTAAATACTTTATTGGAGATTTTGCTCTTGGACCAGTAACAAGTGAAGTAACAAACTTGTTACTCGCAGGCGCTTGGATTATTGTTTTGTACCTCTTATGCATACGTATTGAGAAGCAAGCAATGAAGAACTATCAAGGAGTAGGGCAATGAAATGGCTAAAAATTGAGAAAATCACGTTTACTAATTCGTTAGCTGAGCGCATGCAGTACCGGCTAGACCTCGTACTAACAGCATTTATGATAGGATTAGTGCAGATAGTAATTCCTCTCTACACACTCCTTTTGTACGGAGTAAGCGAAGGGTTTCCTGGTTGGGGAGTAGGAGAAGCACTGCTTCTCGCAAGTTACGTATCACTAGCAGATGCTATTTCATCAGTGTTTTTTCAAGGAATTATTTGGAACACGATAAGTAGTGTGCGCAAAGGAACCATGGATGTATGGCTTCTTGCACCAACAAACCCTCTTAGCTACTTCATGAACCGATCAGTAGACGTAGAGGACTTAGGAAGAATTGGTATGTCACTTCTTATGTGCATCTACGCACTCACACTCATAGAAGGAATTTCTGTATTTACCGTACTGCTACTACTAGGATACTTAGTAGTTCCTATAGCTTTGTACGCAGCAATAGCTATTTTTGCAAGCGCAATAAGCATGCAGTACGTAGATACGTACCGAATATACGACGTTATTCATACAGTAACGCAGCTAGGAAAATACCCCGTAACAATTTTTCCAGAAACAATGAGGATACTCCTGTTTACTGCTCTTCCCGTAGCAGCAGCTGGTTACGTACCACTAGCGATACTACTACAAAACCAAACAGCACTTCTGCTGCTTAGCGCAGTATTCGTTTTAGGGTTGTTAGTGCTGAGTGTTTGGTACTGGCACAAAACACTAAAAAACTATGGGAGCGCTGGAGGATGAATAAATGGTAATAGAAGTAAAGGATTTGTGCAGAAGTTTTCGTGTACCAAAAAGAAAACAAGGACTCAAAGAAGCAATCAAAAGCCTCTTTAAGCGAGAGTTCGTAACAAAACAAGCAGTAAAAGACGTAACGTTTCGCATACGAGAAGGAGAAATCGTTGGGTTACTTGGACCAAACGGAGCAGGAAAGAGTACCGCTATTAAGATGATGACAGGGATTTTGTCTGTTAGCAGTGGAGAAATAACTGCTTTAGGTATGAATCCGTTTACGCAAAGAAAAGAATACGTAAAAAATATTGGTGCGTTGTTTGGACAAAAAAGTCAGCTGTGGTGGGATATACCAGCACTAGATAGTTATGAACTCTCAAAAACCCTTTACGACATACCAGAAGAAGAGTTTATTACTCGAAGAGACGATCTCATAGCTCGTCTTGGTGTTGAAGAAGAAGTTCAGCGACCTGTTCGTAACTTAAGTCTTGGTGAGCGCATGAAGTGCGAGTTTGTCATGGCAGTACTGCACAGACCAAAAATCTTGTTCTTAGATGAACCAACAATAGGTCTTGATGTGTTTGCAAAAGAGCAGATACGAGAGTTTATCAAATATATTAATAACGAGTTTAACACAACCATCATCTTAACAACTCACGATATGGATGATATCGAGCACTTAGCGCGACGAGTGATTGTAATCAACCACGGAGAAAAAGTGTTTGACGACACACTAACAGCTCTTAGAAGCATCGCAGGAGCAAAGAAAAGAATACGCGTAGTAACACAAAAACAACTTCCTAAACTAGACAAAGCAGGAATACACCAAGTACAACGAATAAGCGAGTACGAAGCAACACTCAACCTAGATGCGAGTGAGATGAGCATACAATCGTTTGTTGAGCACGTAACAACAAACAACACGATAATAGACTTAGAAGTAACCAGCCCCACAGTAGAAGAAATCATTAAGGTACTGTACTAAAGATACTTGCGTTTTCTTAATTCAAAAAAGCACTTAGCAGTTATTTGTACGTCAACAAGCGCGTTGTGAGCTCCTTGAAAAGATTTCTTGAATAAGAACTCATGCAGCTCCTCCAAACGAGGCCACTTATACCCGTACGGGCTGGGAAGCTTACACACAGCAGTAGTGCTTTTCATCGTGCACAAACAATCACAAGAAGTAGTAAGTAACGGCTCGTACTGGTTTCGTAATAACTCAGCATCAAGGACTTTACTATCAAAATCTGCGTTGTGAGCAATAAATAGTTTTGCGTCTTGTGCGTAACTAAGAAACTCCTCGATAACATCCAAGAGCAATAATCCCTTCTCGAGTGCTTCTTCGTGAGTAATTCCGTGAATAGCAGTTGCTTCTTTAGGGATTATGAACCCTTCCGGCTTAACGATACGATTTGTTTCTTGAAGAAGAACGCCCTGCTCATCATAGAGTTGGTACGCTAATTGCACTACGCGAGGCCAGTTACTCGTATCCGTTACAGGTGCTTTGTAGTTGAGTGGTAGGCCACTGGTTTCTACATCAAAAAAGAGATACATAGTATACGCACACAAGTAGTTCTTTATGAGCTTTACGGCTGTGCATGTCCAGTGAACAAAAAAAAGAAGTTTTTAAATAAAGGTGTGTGGTGAATTGGCAGATGAAATACTTAGCTTTACTTGCTGTTTTCTTAGTACTTTTTGTTGCGTGTGACGCACAAGAAATACAAGAAGAACTAGCAGAACAAGAAGAGACGCAACAACGAGAAGAAGTAATCCTTGAAGACCAGGTAGTATATGAGGATGAAGAAATAACTATAGAAATAGAAAACGACAGTATTCAAGTAGACGCAGCAGGAGCTGCAGAGCTAGAAGCAGTAACCGCAGACATTACTGACTGGTGCACTCCGGGAAGCGCGTATGACTTCACAAATGATGAGCGCTTCGCAGAAGCAGAAATAGAAGCAAGCGCTACTATTATTGGAGTAACTACGCATAACGGCGAGACGGCTTGCGAGTTACTTCACGAGATGGAAACGTACGGAATGACAATTAAGACTCAGTACTTCATCAACGAAGACATCAGCACACTATACTTGTACATCGACGCAGCAGGACACGTTACTGAGTCAGTTGTTCAACTAGCATAGAAGTAAAAACAGAAATATTTTTTTTACGCCTTTTTTTCAACACGTATAAAAACAAGTACGTATACAATTGATTTGTGATTGAGCCGCGACTCATACCGTACATTAAAGAAAACCAAGCAGGTGGGCATTCTCGAGAAGAAATAACAGAAGCACTCACGCAAGCAGGTTATGAAGAAGAAGTAATTACGGCAACGATAAAGCACATAGATGCGTTAGTAAAAAAACAAGAGGATAAGAAGCACTTAGAAATCGTTGTTGCTAGCTGCGCAGCAGCAATTCTTCTTATCGCACTACTTACTATTCTTTTGTGGCCAACAACACTTAGTGAAGAAGCACTAGAAGAAGGAAGGATATTCACGCTTGCACAGCAAGAAAGCATACGGTTTAGTTTGTTAAACACTAAACACTCCCTCACCCTTGATAGCTATACAGACACTCAAGCAGTCGTTCGTATCCAAAGCAATCCGTTATACGTTACTGTCGTGTACGGAGAAGATGCTCGTGTGGACGTAACAGGAGATGACGTGTATGATTTACTTCTGCAAGCAACTCTTAGTGAGGGAGGAGTTGAGCTTAGTGTTCGTCGAGTGTACGAAGCAGTTTGTTATGAGAACTGGAACTGCACGGAATTTAGTGCTTGTCGAGATGGAAACCAGACTCGTGAGTGCACTGACAGAAACGCTTGCGGAACAGAAGAAAACAAGCCAGAAACTACACAAACATGTACTTGTGAGGAGAACTGGCAGTGCACGGACTTTAGTGCTTGTGAAGCAGGAGTGCAGCAGCGAGTATGCATAGATAGCAACGATTGTGGCAGCGTAGAGAACAGACCTGCAATTACTGCTCAGTGTAGTTGTGATGAAGACTGGCAATGCACTGCGTGGAGTGCTTGTGTTGATGATACAAAAACACGTACGTGCGCTGATAGAAACGAGTGCGGAACCGAGCATAACAAACCAGCAACCGTAATGGACTCTTGTACGTGCGAGGAAGAATGGGTGTGTATTAACACAAGCGCTTGTGTTGACGGAAACCAAACACAAGAATGCGTTGATAAAAATACTTGCTCAACAGAAATACACAAACCACCAAGCGTAGTGAGTTGTACGTGCGAACCTGAATGGGAGTGTGAAGCGTGGGAGGTGTGTGAGGGAGAAACACAACAAAGGTACTGCTACGACAGTAACTTGTGCGGAGACTTCTCCACGATACCCACTGAGGAGCGAGCATGCCCGCAAAGCAAGGACTGCGCTTTTAGTATTCATGAGAGTAGTGACGAGTACGCGTGTCTTGTATCACAAGCAAGTCTTTGTGCAGAAACAACACTTGTACACACAGCACAGACAAGAAGTAGCTCAGGCTTTAACCAATACAGCACCACAATAAACATTAGCCTAGTATACACAAGTCAAGGATGCTTGTATAGTGATGAGATACTCTCCTCACAACTCACGTACACACAGGAGTACATCGAGTACTTGCAACAAGAAGAAGGGATTGCTGAAGAAACTATACAACAATTCATTCAAGACCTTAACGCTACCGCACAAGCAACAGTTGGACAAACACAGAGTTGTTACGTAGATGAAGAAGAACTTACAGACACACTAACTTTGTTTAGACAAACAGGCTATAACAGAGCAATTATTTGCTAGGAGAAAAAAGTACTACCACGCACAAACCAAGAATTGCAAGCACAAAAGCACTCCACCCATACAAGAAAATAATGGTTGCTGCTGCGAGAAGAGAAGCGAGTTTGCGCAGACGAGTAAGTACGAGTAAGCTAAGAAGAAGCAAGCCTATAAAAAAAACTGTTTCTTGAGTTATGGATAACCAAACAAGACTAGCAACTAAGAATACTCTTGCGCTTAGTAAAGCAGTGTTTCCTCGTGTTTGTAAAGACTCAATACTTCTTGCCCATTCACGCATTCGCATACACAACCACTAGAGCTTATTACTTAAGAAGCTTTGCGAATAGTTGGCGTAATCCAAAAAAGTAGATAAGCGTTACTTTGTATACATAAATACTCATTCTTTTGTTAAGAGGATAAAATACTCAAGCACATCACTGCGAGAAAAAAACGCTTCTTCAACAACAAAACCCGCCTCCGTGACTAACTCAAAAAACCATTTACGAGAACAACCCCTCGTACCAAGCATCCAAGAATACTTCTGATACGGTTTGTGAGAGAAGAAAAACGGTATACGAGCAGAGAAACAAGCAGGAGAGGAGCCAAGAAGTTTCTCTAACAATAAAGAACTCACTTGTACATCCACAAAAAAGTATTTTGCAGGAAGAGAGATAAGAACATACTTTGTCGTTACGTTATACAAAGAATACAATACCTCCCGCACATCACGTTTAGAGAACAAAGTAAGTATACGAGAACAAATAACTAACGGATACCTCTTAGCTGAGTACGCAGATAACTCACGAACATCAAGAACCGTATCTGGTCGCTTAAGCGCATCAACATCAAGTGTAGAAACAGAAATAGACGCGTTTTGTAACAAAGCAGTTACTTCTCCAGAAAAAACCCCTATTTGTAACACAGAAGAAACACCAAGTTGTTTAGCTACACGCACTTGATGAGCAAAGCTAGTGTAACGAAGAACTTCTTGCTGAGCAGTACCTAAGGCCATGTACGTACGTATAAGAAACAAAAGTTTTAAAGCTATCTTCTAGCCGCGCTTCTCAAGTAAACGATACGCATCCTCTACGTGCTTATGAGCAACAGCGACCCAGAACGGATCTTCATGAACAGACGCTTCAAGATACGCAGATCTCGCTACGTGATACAACGAGGAGGCAAGAGAATAATCTCTTTTCTGAACTGCTTTCTCAAACTCCTGCAAGCACACCTCAAAACGCCTCTTTGCAGGATCAATAGCTTTTATAGAAGTAATAAACGAGTTTTTAGGCTGGATTTCTTGAGTTGAACTAACAAAATAGATAGAAAGAACCACTGCTAACACCACAATAAACACTGCAAAAGCAATAAGTGTAGATTCTTCAGGAATAGAAATACTTACTGGTTCTTCAAGAACAGGCGTTTGTGTTTGAGAAGCGGCGATGATAAACGAAGAAAACCCTTGTGCACGTGCTTGCAGCGTCACTTGATTGGAGGACTTCTCTAGAACAGTTGTTGGTAAAGCAACCCACTCGCCTCCAACTTCACGATACAACACCACCTCATCTTCTCGTAAATCGTGTTCAACAAGCCAAGAAGTGTTCACAACAAAGTCAAGAGTCGCGACGCTCACACTGCTTGCTGAGAGCGTAAAGGAGTCATACACAGGACTTGGCATAGCAGCAACGCTACCTAAAAGTACTAAGAAGAGGACTATGCTTGTTGCTCGTGCAACCATACCGTGTATAAGCCAAAAAGCTGGTTATAAAGGTTCGTAAAAAATGTTTGTAGGCATAAACCTCTTAAACTCCTTGCTATTTACGAAGTACATGTATCAAAACGTACTGTTTTATGAGTTCACACCCATAAACAACCCAGAATTGTTTCGTGACGAACACCGAATAATCACCAAAGCACTGAATTTGCTAGGAAAAATACTTGTTAGCGAGGAAGGAATAAACGGCAACGTATCAGGAACCAAGCACGAAACCAAACAATACATGGAGTTGTTACGTAAACGCTTTTCTGACATCGAGTTTAAGATAGGAAACACCAAGACACATACCTTTAACAAAATGGTCGTTAAGTACCGACCAGAAATCATTACGTTAGAAGAAGAAGTAGATATGAGCCAGCGAGGAGAATACGTTACACCAAAAGAACTCAAAGAACTCCTAGACAACAACGAAGACGTCGTGCTTTTAGACGGGCGCAACAAGTACGAAGCAGACTTTGGAACGTTTAACAAAGCAATCATTCCTGACATAAACACGTTTAAAGAATTTCCTCGCTTCATACAAGAAAACCTCTCTGAGCTAAAAGACAAACAAATAGTAACGTTTTGCACAGGAGGAATTCGCTGCGAGAAACTCACTGCGTACATGAAACAACAAGGTTTTGAAAACGTCAAGCAACTACAAGGAGGAATACTCACGTACGGAGAAGAAATAGGAGGGGAGCACTGGAGAGGAGAATGCTTCGTGTTTGATGAACGACTAGCAGTAGATATGAATAATATAGAAGCAGTACATGAGAACAGAGAAAACACTGCGTGCGCGAACCCAGCGTATTTTAAGTACAAACTTCAAGAAAGCTAAGAGATTCTTCGTAAAACATCCACCCACGTAGATACACGAGGATAATTCGTTTCTGAGCAAGCATTCCACGGACGAGAAAACAAGTACGTTTGTGTTCGAGGACTTTGTTGTTGTACCACGTCTAAGCGAGCAGAAGACTCATCAAACCAGTACTCAGGCTGGATACTTGCTGCAAGAAGGCTTGCGCTGTGCGTGAAGACAGAATCAGAAGATACCTTGTGCTTACTAAAAACGCGCATAACTGCTTCTTGCTCAGAAGAAGGCCTTGCAGAAATAAACCCTACACGGTACTGGCTTTGTAAGTACGCTAAAGACTTTTTTGCGAAACGAACAAACGGAATTCGTTCATAACCACCAGTATTAGCAAATGATTTCAGGAAATACTCTGCTTCTTGTGAAGAAGAAAGTTTAGGCAAAGAATCATAAAAAGGAATAGTCGTTACGTCCTCCCAACGAAAAGAGTCTCTATACACACGATTATACTCATCAACAAGAGCAGGAGTTGTGTCTAAAACAACGTCATCAATAGCAAACAGTACTTTCATCTAAACAAAAAATTCCCTTCTCTTTATTAGCTCTTTGAAACAAACACTTAAGAAAGAAAGCAAAATCTCTTAGTACTATGCTCACCATACACTTCATTCGCCACGCAGAAAGCGAAGGAAACGTACAAAAACACCTCATTGGAGGACAACAAAACCACCTAGACATAACACCAAAAGGAGAGGAGCAAGCAAAGAAGCTACAGCAATTCCTCCTACAAAAACGACTCGTGCCAAACCATATCATCGTTAGTGAGGCGCTACGCGCACGAAGAACAGCAGAAATAGCGACTAATCACCTAGACATAAAACACAAGATCGACTCGCGAATAGTTGAGATTAGTAACGGAGAGCTAGAAGGAAAGCCACGAGAAGAATTCTATACCCCGGAGCTACTCGCGCAGAAAGAAGAGCAAGGGACTAACTGGAAAGCGCCAGGAGGAGAGAACATACAAGAAGTAACTAGAAGAAGTCAAGAAGCACTACAAGAAATACTTGCTCTATACACAGAAGGAGAAGAACAACACGTTTTTTGGTTTGGTCATGGACTGGCGATACGAGCAATAGTCTGGGATGTACTTAACGCACCTGAGATGATATTTAGAAGTGATAAACACAACACTGCACGAACAGTACTCGTCTACGATAATAATAGCTGGCATCTAGAGCGCTTTAACGACACACAACACCTTAACTAAGAGCACTGGACACACTGGACATGCACGCCCACAACGCCTTTTAAGCAAACCACCTATCTACACTGCATGATTAGTTACGAGGAGCAAGTATACTGGCACACAAACAGCTACGGACAAGCAATACGCCTACCAAGAAAAACTCTTCAGACAGCAGCGATTATTCTGTGCTTACTCACCCCAGCAACGAACTGGGCAATACCCCTACTAAACAAACTTATAAAAAAGGACTTCGTATTCCGCTATACGTGAAGAAACTAACGCCAAAGAAACTTCTTGAACGTAAGAAACAAGGATACAAAGCGCTTGATGCACACGTGCACACAAACCACTCAAGAGACGTAGCAGACAAAGAGACTCTCAGCCCAGAAGCTCTCTACGCGACAGCACAAGAACGCGAAATGGACTTTGTGACCTTCACCGACCACGACGACATACAAGCACACAAAACAGTACTAGGAGACAAGCACGTACGAGGAGTGGAGCTTACCGTACAAGACGATTTCATCGGCTTTGAAGTACACATTAACATCTACGACTTTACGGATAAACAATACGCGCAGATACAAAAAAAGTCAAGAAAAGTACAACAACTTCTCACGTACCTACACAAACACGACCTCCCACACACCTACAACCACCCATTCGGGTTTACTGCACACGACTACAGCCACGTACTCACCCACCCAGAAGAAGTGTACAGCAAGATTTGTTGGTTAGCTCAACGAATTAAGGTTCTGGAAATAAACCACTCACGAGCACCGTTTCTTAACGACCTCGTACACCCCATTGCAAAGAAGTACGGCAACACACTCATCACCGGAAGCGACACGCACACAGGACAAATAGGAGTAGCGTACACTCTAGCAAAAGGAGATACGTTTAGAGAGTGGTTTAGTAACGTAAAACGAGGAGAAGCAATTCTTGTAGAGCAAATGAGTTGTGAAGAATACTTTGATACAGAAACAACCACATATATGGACTACGCGCTTAGCCCGCACAAAAAAAGGATTCAGCTAGAAACAAGTAATAAAATAGCAGATTTTCTTATCGTCTTACGAACCAACAATCCACGAGTAGCAAAACTCCTTGGCAAAGTAACAAAGCCAATAGTACTGTTTGCCACGAGAAGAGGAATTGCTCGCGCATGGTATTTTAATAAGCAAAAAAAGATAGCAAAGAAGCTCTCAGCAGTAATAGAAAAAAACCAATAATTCACAAGATTTATAAAACAATTTTTGGAAGGCGTTACTGTAGCATTGCCACAAGAAACAATACACGACCTGTACGTCTGGAAGCTAAGCAAAGACCTACAAAAACAGTACGACACCGTAGAAACAAACGTAGTTATCCACAAAAAAAGGCGTGTGGCATGCGAAATAGATATTCTGGCAACTAAAGCAGGCGTTACGCACGTGTATGAAGTAAAGGTGAGCTTGCGAATAACAAAAGCAAGAAGTCAATTTAGGAAAATAAGAAAGTACTACTCAGAAAGCATAGACAAGTTTTTTCTGTACTGCGGGTCCAGTGACTCATTACTAGAATTAGAGTGTTAGAAGCGCTAAGAAGACAACAACACCTCACTGGACACACTGGACATGTACGCGCGCGTAGCTTATAAGCGCATAGAAGTGAAGAAACAATAGGTGATGACCAACATGGATTTATCAACAAAGACAATACAAGAACTCGCATACAAACAAATAAGAAACGAAACACTACGAACACTCAGCTACGCAAACACGAGGTGGTACTAATGCAAGAAACCCACTTCTACAGCCACCAAGGAATCGAAGAAGCCTTTGATGACGACGGGATAAGCGGAGCAGAGGAGTGCTTCATGAGAGGATACCTCTCAGCCTAATCATTTTTATACCAAAGAACTCTCCTTGCAGTATGTACGTGAAAAGAGAGGATTTGGTAGAGCAAAGAAGGTACTACCTTCCATTGCTAAAAAAATCTTTTTTCATACACCCAACAGACCTCATGTACGCGATAGGCTGTGATGCGACTAACAACAACTTAGTACTTAAACTACGCGTACTTAAGCACTGGCAAACACAACCCTTTAACATCATAGCACCAAGTAAAGAGTGGATACGAGAAAACGTTGATGTACCTGAAGAAGCCCTAAACCAACTACCAGGGCCAGTAACGATTATTGCGCGACTAAAAAATCCTAGTGCAGTAGCAACAGAAGTACACATAGGAACACACGTAGTAGGGATCCGCATGCCCAAACACTGGATTAGCAGCATAGTAGCGCACCTAGGAGTGCCTATCGTGAGTACATGCGCGAATAAACGAGCACAAACCCTCATGACACACATACACAACGGTCATGAAGAACTCCTTAATATTTGCTCAGTAGTTGTTGATGAAGGAGAAAAAAGCGGTCAGCAACCAATGTTTATTGACTACACACAAACAACGATACTTACAGAATAACCTATCCCTTAACCACACCAAGAGGGCGTAGCTTAACAACAGGAAGAGCAAGGCCTGCACCCACAGTAACGCGAATAACCTCGTCAATATCTTTATACACGCCAGGAGCTTCTTCAGCAACTCCCTTAACGCTTTCTGCATGAACAGAAATATTTCTTTTTGCTAACGAACTCTTAACTTCAGAACCAACAAACTCTTTTTTAGCCTGTGTACGACTCATCAACCGACCAGCACCATGAGCGCTACTCCCAAAAGACTCAAGCATAGCTTTTTGTGTGCCAACAAGCACGTACGAGGAAGTACCCATACTGCCAGGAATAAGCACAGGATGACCCGTATCACGATAGACCGAACCAATAGCGGAGTGACCTGCGGGAAACGCTCGAGTAGCTCCTTTACGATGAACAAGCACCTCAACCTGCTTACCATCCACTACGTGCGTTTCTTGCTTAGCAATGTTATGGGCGACGTCATAAACAGCTGATAACTTACTTCTTGGAAATAAGCGAGCAAACGCTTTTCTTGTTTGATGAGCGATTACTTGACGATTACAAAAAGCAAAGTTAGCCGCTGCACGCATAGCACCCAAGTACTCAGTAGCAAGAGAAGAACCAAGAGGCATGTACGCCAAGTTCCTCTCAGAAAGAGAAGCCATAATCTCAGGTGCTTCTTGCTCTATACGACGAAGATAATCAGTACAGATTTGATGACCAACCCCTCGAGAGCCGCAATGAATCATAACAACAACTTGACCAGGAGCAGAAAAACCAAACGCGCTAGCTAAAGATTCATCATATATTTCTTCAACGACCTGCACCTCAAGAAAATGATTACCCGCACCTAACGTGCCAAGCTGAGAGAACCCTCGAGAAAACGCTTTTTGAGATAAAGAAGCAGGCGCAGCACCAGAGAAACACCCTTGCTCCTCGCAACGAAGAACATCATCCTCAACTCCAAAGCCGTTATCAACAGCCCAAGTAGCTCCTCGCAACAACACCTCTTTCATCTCCTCACGAGAAAGCGTTAAACTACTCTTCTTACCAACACCCGCAGGAATACGAGAAGCAAGCAATGAGAGCAGCTCATCTATAAGAGGAATTACTTGTTCTTCAACTAAGTTACTTGCAAGAACACGAATACCGCAATTAATATCAAAACCAATAGCTCCAGGGCTAACAACTCCTCCATCCACTCTATACGCACTTACTCCGCCAACACAAAACCCATAGCCCATGTGCATATCCGGCATAGCAACGCTACAACCACAAGCGCCCGGAAGAGTAGCTGCGTTACTCACCTGAACAACTGCTTCTTCCTCAACAAGAGCTAATAACTCCTCGCTACTAAAGATTTTTGCGTCAACAAGCATAGAGCCAGTTTTCGCAAGTGTGTACGTGAATTCATCAAGAGCAACTAAGGAGTCTTTCATACACAACAAGAAACAAACGCACCTTATAAATCTTAGAGGTCAAGAACTGCTCGTAACGTCCAAGAACCGTTTTGAGAAACAAATAACTCATGAAGCGTAGGAGCCTTAACAGCACCGCTAACCTCATACAAACCAGCAGAGTCCCCGTAGACAACACCCTCTAAGAACCACTGGTCAGCATCAACAACTATCTCTGCGTCAAGACGAGCAGGCAAGAACGCTTCTGTATCAAGTAAGAACACTAAGTGATCAAGAAACTCAAACAACAACGCCTCTTTACTCTCAGCAACGACACGAAGAGCAAAGGACTGCTTCTCAGAAACCACATCCTCAGTCATCACCCCAGTAAACGCGCACGCCATGTCAGCAAGTCCTTCTTCAAACGAGTCCGCCTCACAAACAATTTTTACGTCAGCAGTGTGCTCTTCATACCAAAAAACCATTAGTACGGAATCATACGAAAACCAGAGTCGTCATCGTCTTTGTGTGAAGAAGTTTTTTTCTCAGCAGGTTGCTCAGAAGAAAACATGGAAAACGCTTCTTCAGAAAAATTCATCTCCTCAGAAGCAGCTGAGACAGGCTCCTCTCCTGTGAGTTCCTCAAGAAAACGCGCTATTCGTCGCAGACTACTAGCAGACTCTTTGTCCGTATCAATAGTAAGTATCATGTAAGAAGAACGTACAAAGCAGTATATAAACTCTTAGGAATTCTGCTCATCAAACTCGCGAGACTGAATACTTGCTGAAAGACGCGTCTGGGTGCGCAAAACAAGTACAAACCAGACTAAACCAATAAGAAAAAACCCTGGTGAGCGAGCAAGAACTCCAAGAACTAATAAGAAAAACACCGCCCACCACTGCCATAACAAGCGCTTCTTACACGCATATAACTGCTCAATAGTCCGCATACACACCGTATAATACACAACAATATAAAACGTTTCTGCTCGCACAAAAAAGTTTTCGATAAACTACTAAAGACTTTCAAGAAAACAGCAGCAACACTTCTAAAAAGAGACACGTAAAGAACGTGCATGAAAATACCATACATAGCCATAACACTCTTACTCATAGGAGCAGTGCACATAAGCAGCGTGTACTACGACCCTGTAGAACACCAACGAGGAGGAGAGTTCATCCTATTAGAAAACACCGCAGCACACTCTATAAACCTTACAGGATGGAGAATAGCAACCACGGTAAGTCAACAAGACGCAACGCTGCAAGGAATAATACCTGCGCGAGGAACGTACCTGTTAGGAGACGAAGGGTTTAGCGAACTCAAAGACAACACTAGCTGGCCAGAAGCAGATTTTGAGCACCGAATAACTCTTGCAAACGCGAACGGCTTCGTACAGCTATACACCGCAGAAGACGAACTCATAGACACAGTAGGATGGGGAGGAATAGACACCTACCTAACAAGCCCTCACCAAGGAGTACCGAAAGGATACGCACTTACAAGAATAGGTTTTAGTGATGATAACAGTATTGATTACGAACAACAAAAACCCTTCACAAACACAAACACACCAATAGAGCCTATACTGTTTACTGTGAGCGTAAACAACACGCCTCCACAACTACTTAGCTACACAATAAACAACCAAACTAACCCAGTAAGTATGCACGTAAGCGAAGAAGAAGTGTTTGTGAGCGTAGAAATACACGACGATAACACCGTACAAAACGTGACTGTACGCGTAAACGGGTACTTGCTAGAAACCAACCAGACAGGAGTGAGTGCAAACTATACCGGCAACGTACCTATAGACACAAGCACGCACGAACTACACATAGAATACAGTGATGCAGAGTATAGTGATTCATTCTTCATCCCTGTAGAGCACGCAGAACAAGTACGTATACAACTTCCAGAAGAGATACGCATAGTAAGCGCACCAGGAGGAAACGACCACATACTCGTACCTGTACGAAACGCAGGAACAGTACCGGTTAATTTGCACGTACAAGCAACAACGCCAAGGTGGGCTGAGCACTTCGTAGGGGATCTGCGCTACAGCCTTGCAGGACAGAACTACACGCTTGGTAGCGAGGTGCGCATTCACGAAACAGCTCTTCTTCCCGGAGAGGAAATACAGCTACGAGTAGAGGTACTTACTGGGTTTGTACCTGCAAGTGAGTACGTAGGAGAGCTGTTTATAGCAGCAGTTAAGATCTCATGATACCTCTCTTACTCGCTCTCGCATTAGACCCGTTTCTTATTAGTGCAGTAGCGGGAGCTACCAGCACCCTAGAAATACCTGTTATAGGAGAAGTACGCGTGAGTAGCCCGTTAACAATTGTTTCCTCAACACAAGAAACAATTACTGTTCGCATACACAAACAAGCAACACCAGGAGTACACGAAGCATACCTGTACTTCTTAGAAGAACCAACAAATGATCACGTACGAGTAGGAAGAGGGGTTCGTGTAGACGTAGAAGTACTAGCAGTAACTACTCGCACACAAGAAATCGTTAAGAAACAACCGTACTGGTACGTAGCGCTCATAACAACACCTCTCGTAATAGCAGCACTTGTTTACGCAAAGAAACGCTTCTGATTCAACCATAGCTGCGTGCGAGTTTCTTGCTCATCAAGACCCTTAATCTGTGCAATAACAGGAATTGCTAGTTGAACATTACGAGGAGCGTTCTCAACACCTCGAGAAGGGCCAAGATACGGGCTGTCCGTCTCAAGAAGCAACTGATTAATAGGAACCAATTCTACAAGCATACGAAAATGCGTTGAGCTAGCAACATTAGCAGGAACAGAGAAATAATGCTTAGCAGAAGCTGCTTGCTTAATGAGCTTCTTACTTCCTGAGAAGCAATGCAGACAAGCAACAACAGAGAACTCCTCTACAATAGCTAAAACATCCTCTTCTGCTTTGCGACTATGAATAATAGCGGGGCGAGAAATCTCTTGAGCAAGCACTAAGCACTTACGAAACACCTCTCGCATCTTTTCTTTATGCTCCTTATCCCAATGATAATCAAGACCAATCTCCCCAATAGCAAACGGTTTTGTTTGCTTAATAAACGCAAGCTCTGCTTCAAGTTCTTCCTCAGAAAGCTCTATAGCATCATTAGGGTATAGGCCAAGAGCAGCTTTAACAATACCAAACTCTTCTTGTAAGCGTAACGCTTCTCGATTATTCTCCGGGTTAAGCCCGTTAGTGACGATAAGCTTCAGACCTGCTTCTTGAGCTTCTTGTACTGCTTGTTTGGGGTTTTGAAGTTTGTCTAAGTGACAGTGAGCATCATACAACATACAAGAAGAGAACAGGGGATACTTCTTATTTCTTACTGCGTTGAAACGTCTCAATAATATCCACTACGTACTTGCCGTCCTCAAGCTTATACACGAGAGGCTGCTTCTCAGAAAATAAGTTTACTAAATCCAACTCGTACTGGCCAGGACCAAGAACATTAATGCTCTCAAGATCAAGAACAACAGGTTTGTCATGAGAAGAATCCCCTATGAGCTCTAGTACGTCACGCTCGATTTGTTGTTTTTGCTCGCTAGACAAAGCGTTTGCTCGTTGTTGCGCTTGCTCTAAACGATCTTTTTTTATGTAAAAAAAGAATTTTCCATCGCACTCAGAACACCCCTCAAGGATTTCTTTACTTCCATCAGCAAAGATGTGGTTGCAATTAACGCATTGATGTGGCATGAGAGTTATTGAGTGAGCAGCTGAATCTTATCAGGGTCTTGCTTAATTTCTTTAATAACACTAGCAGGACCAATAATCGTAAACCCCCCGCGGTTACCCAATAATAAGTTTACTACACGATTCTTTACTTTCGCAAATAGTTCTTGCTCTTCCTCACCAGGATAAATAACTGAGAGCTCAATACCCTTAAACTTCTTACTAATAGAAGCCATGGTTTTCTCAATAAGAGAAGCTTCTTCACTAGGTTCTAAGCGTCCTTCAAGCAAGACAATCTTGTTTTTCTTAGCAAGACCAAGAAGCAAGTCTATGCGCTCAGTACTAGATAAAGACTGTATTTGTGCGTACGGAATGAATTGAAGAGTAAGACTCATCGTTTCGTCACCTCAAAGAGCTTGTCATAGAATGCGTCGATATTTTTTCCGTGCTTTGCACTAATACCAATGACGTCGTACTGAGGAAACGCTGCTTGAATACGCTTCAAATCAGCTTTTTTTAGATCAATCTTGTTAGCTACGATAAGAACAGGGATGTCTCGCGCTTCTAAGTTTCCAACAATAGTAATGTTTACTTGGCTGTACGGATCTTTTGTCGCGTCTAAAACAACAATAACACTCGTTACTTCCTCAAGCCACTTAATAGCGTCAATAACTCCTTTAGTAGCTTCTTTTGCTCGCTCCTTAGCTTCTTTTTCTTTCATTCCTGACTTGATAAAGTCTTCGTAATCAATTTTTGTAGCTATACCAGGAGTGTCCACTAAGTTAAAAGCAAGTTCTCGCCCGTCATCACTCTTAATGACTACTTGTTCTTTAACTTGTATTTCTCGAGTTTCGTGAGCCATGCTTGAAGCACTTCCCATTTCTTCACCTAGCCAGTCCTCGCAGATACGGTTTGCAAGAGTCGTTTTTCCTCCGTTAGGAGGACCGTACAGACCAAGACGAATTTCTTTTTGTCCGCCAAACAAGCCAGTAAAGTACGTAGAGAGTTTCTTAAACCAGTTCATGGATACAAATACACCCTTTGAGTTGTTACTACGCTAGGAACAGTAAAGACTACTTGTGTTGATGAACCTATCTGCGGGATGAGTGTTACACGTACGTCCTCATCCTCACGAATTTCTCTTTGAGAGAAGAAAAGCACTTCTGCTACGTCTCCGCGAACAAGTCGCCCAACTTGGCTTGTCTCTCCTGTTTGTAAGTACGTAACATTAAAAATAGTTGTAGAAGCTGTTTCGTCGTACGTAAAGGTTTGCGAGGTGTTTTTTGTTGCTAAAGAAAGCGTTACGCTGTCTAAGTTAAGAGGTGCGCTTCCTGGAGCAAGAGCTACGAGCATGCGAAGCTCGTCAACACCTGCGTTTGTTCCGTCCTCAGCACTAATCTCTAGTACCATGATGTTCGTGCTTATCTGACTCGTTGCTTGCGCTCCTGTACTAAGAGCTTGTTGTTGTAAGCTTCCACTCGTCTGAATAAGTACTCCTGCTGCTACTGCAGCTACGAGTAGTAGCGCTATGAAGATAATCAGGGTTCCCACTCCCATCTCTGCTTTTACGTTCATGTTTCTGTTAAGATATAGTGCCAATTAGTAGTATATAAGGTTTTTCTTGTTTTCCGAAAAGAAAAAAAAGGAAAAGTATTATTCAGAGACCCTTATGGGTATAAGTACACTCGTTGCGTACTCATAACATCAGGCGTATCAAAGACGGTCATCGTAGCCGTTCCTATACGAGGAATAAAGTTCAAACGAACATTCTCCGACTCAAGGATGTCTCTGCTAGACTCAAACTGAATCTCGATAACATCTCCGCGAACAAGAACACCCTCTTGGTGGTTATCTCCCTCTTGAAGATACGTTACGTTAAACGCAGAAGTAGAGTACGCACCATCTGTATGAACAAGAGTGTCGCTTGTGTCTTTAGTAGATACGGTATACGTTACGTCAGTAAGACGAATAGGATCACTACCCGGCGCTAAGCGCATAATCACTGAGAAATTAGTAACGCTTCCGTTAGAACCGTCCTCAGCACTTACTTCGACAACCACCGCGTTCGTAGCTATTTGTCCAGTCGCTTGACTACCTGTACTGAGTGCTTGTTGCTGTAAGCTACCTGCCGTCTGGATAAGAACACCAGCAGCAACAGCGGCTACAAGCAGTAACGCGATAAAAATAATCAGCGTACCAACACCCATCTCTGCTTTGTTGTTTGTTTCTGTAAAAACCATTGTACCTACACACTATACTCAAACAAGACGTATATAAACGTTTCGAAAGTAAAGAAAGATAAAAAAAAAGTATTGGTAGTAAGCTCTTACGGGTACAAGTACACTCGTTGCGTACTGACTACGTCAGGAACAGCAAACTGTGTTAGCGTTGCAGTTCCTATACGTGGAATGAAATTTAGGCGTACTGTTTCTGATTCAGAGATGAGCCGAGAAGAATTAAAGGTTATCTCAATAACGTCTCCGCGAACAAGAACACCCTCTTGGTGGTTATCTCCTTGTTGTAAGTACCGAACACCAAAGTGCGTTTGGTTAGCGTTACTTACGTTATCAGTGTATTGTAAGTTCTGAGAAGTATTTACTGTAGAAACAGTGTACGTGACGTCAGTAAGACGAATAGCGTCACTACCTGGAGCTAGGCGCATAACAACAAAGAACTGCTCAAAAGAACCGTCTGTGCCGTTCTCAGCACTTACTTCGACAACCGCTGCGTTCGTAGAAATTTGTCCAGTCGCTTGAGTACCTGTGCTGAGTGCTTGTTGTTGCAAACTCCCACTTGTTTGTATTAGCACTCCTGCAGCAACTGCTGCTACAAGTAAAAGCGCGATGAAAATAATCAGGGTTCCTACACCCATTTCTGCTCGTTTAGATTGTGTATGTACCATCTCTCCAACATATTTACCAAGCAGGGAGTATATAAACATTTCGTGTTTGTAACTCTTGTTACACCCAAAAAGACAATGCGCGCTTCCTGCGTAAGTGCTTAAATACGCCGGCTGCCTTCTGTTACGTATGCGACGAGAAGACTTGCCTGCGCTGCCTAAACGACCTGGAGTGTACCAGTACCTAGGCGAAAAAAATACTATCTTGTATATTGGTAAAGCAAACAATATACGTACGCGCGTACATAGTTACTTTTCAGGATTACAAAGCACAAAAACTACTCGGTTACTACAAGAAGCACGAAGAGTCGTATTTACTATTACACGAAACGAAGTAGAAGCGTTACTGCTTGAAAACCAGCTTATTAACGAGCACCAACCAAAATACAATTTGTTATTACGCCACAACACTCGCTACGCATGGATTCTTGTTACTAACGAACGCTTTGCTCGCATACTCACTGCTCGCAGTAAGAAACGAGACGGACAATACTTTGGTCCCTACACAAACGGGAGTGCTCGTAGAAACATCGTTATTGGATTAAACAAAATATTTCGTTTACGAACGTGCAAGAACATGCCTAAAAACGTGTGCTTACAGTACCACATCAAAAACTGTACTGGTCCATGCGAGAATCACGACACACAAGAAGCGTATAGTGCTCGCGTACAAGAAGCAATACGAGTCTTACAAGGAGAGACTGCTCAGGTACGTGAAGAGTTAGTTACTCGCATGCAAGAAGCAGCCAATCAACAAGCCTTTGAGCAAGCAAAAGAGTACCGAGACAACATACAAGCACTCAAGGAGCTTGAACGAACCCAAGTAGTAAGTACTGACAAAACCTTTGATCAAGACATCATTGCGTACGCTCACAACAAAAAAGAAGCAGCTTTTGTCGTTATGCACAGCCGACGAGGAGTGATGAGTGGAAAAGAAGAATACCTTGTTCAGTACTCAAGTGACGTTGCAGAACAATTCATACGAGCATATTACCGAGAAAAAACTCCTCCAAAAGAAATCATTACTCACAAAATACGTACAGAAGAAGCAAGGCTTTTAGAAGAATACTTTTCTGCGCGAGTAGCAAGCAAGGTACACGTAACCCTTGCACAACGAGCAGAGAAGAAACAACTTCTCGAACTAGCTAAAGAGAACGCGCAAGTAGCGCTAAGCAAGAAACAACCAGCACTTACTTCCTTACAGCAGCACTTGCACTTAGCTGAGACACCAATAACTATTGATTGCTTTGATGTAAGCAACCAGCAAGGAAGCGAGATAGTAGCTGCTTGTGTACGGTACAGAAATGGCGAGCCTGAACCAACCAAGTACCGCCGCTTCAACATAGAGTCTGTGCAGACACAGGACGATTACGCAGCGATGAAAGAAGCAATACAAAGAAGGTACCTCGATGATGAACTTCCTGACCTCATCGTTATAGACGGAGGAAAAGGACAGCTGAGTGCAGCACAAGAAGCACTACAAAAAACCACTGCTATTATTGCGTTAGCAAAACAAGAAGAAGAGGTGTTCGTTCCAGGAATAGCTAAACCACTACGTATCTCGCAAACAGACCCGGGGCTGTTATTGCTGCGACGCATTAGAGACTCCACACACAACTTCGTCATCTCATATCACCGCTCAAAAAGACGTAAAGCAATGACAGTATCAACCCTTGATCACATACCAGGCGTAGGGACAAAAAGAAAAGAATTGTTATATGCGAAATACAAAACGCTTAGTAACATACAACAAGCGCCACTAACAGAATTACAAGCACTACTTGGAGAAACAACTGGACAAACAGTACACGCGTATGTACAAAAGAACTTATAAACAACAACAACGCATAATACAAGTATGCAACAAGCAAATATCGGACTAACAAAAGAGCAGAGAGAACAAGCGGCGAGCATCCTAAACGTTATTTTAGGTGACGAGACAGTACTGTATCAAAAAACACGTAATTTTCACTGGAACGTTCGTGGCAAGCGCTTTAATGACTTACACGCATTCTTTGAGAAAGAATACAACGAATTAGAAACTGTTATTGATGACGTAGCTGAGAGAGCAAGAAGTCTAGGCGTATTTGCAAAAGGAACCCTACAAGAGCTAAAAGAAGTAGCAAGAATACAAGAGCAACCAGGAGTATACCCAGCAGCCGAGGACATGCTACGACAACTCCTTGTTGATCACGAAAGCATCATTCGGCACTTACGAGAAGACATTACACAAGTAGGCGAAGAAATTGGAGATGTAGGAACAGAGGACTTTCTGACAGGACTCTTAATACGTCACGAAAAAACTGCTTGGATGCTACGAAGCCTCCTAGAAGAATAAGCAGACAATTAACATAGCGGGAGAAAAAGCTTACAAAGCGAATTTGGGTGTAAGAAGCATATAGATTGAAACCTTTTAGTGCGTGTTATCGTTTGTGTTGAAAGAAGTGCGTAGCTCTAGTGCTGAGCTTCGGATGGTTTTTACAGATAACCTAGTTTTTTGAGATATTTTTTGAGTTCTTTGTATTCGTTTCCTCTGTCTAGTAAACAGATCAGAATTATTTCTGGTGAGTCAAGCAAGTAAATTGCTCTGACTTCTTTATTTTGATCTGTAAATCGTATTCTGAAAAGAAACAAATCGTCGTGACCAACAATTCGCTTATTTCTCGATGGATTTTCTTTGACTAAACGAAGTTTGTCTTTGAGAACCTTTTTTCCTTTCTCGCTGAGGTTCTCAACTTGCTTAAGGAAGAACTTGGTTGGCTTGAGGAAATACTTCATTTGAGTTTCTCAAACAGTTCCTCTTCGGTGCCATACAGATTTTTTTCACGACTTGCCTTGATTAGTGTTTTTACTAGTTTGAGTTCTTCTGCTGTGACGCTTGGTTCATCAAACATTTTTTCCCGCATCGTTTCTCTGATAAAATTCTGGACGTTACCATACCCGTGCTTTTCAGCATATTCTTTGGCAGAGTCAAGCAAGTTGTCAGGGACGCGTACGTTAATTTGCGTATTCATAATATCAAACGGTATCTATTGATATAAATAACTTGTGAATTCTACCCGAAATCCAGCTCTTCTTTCAATTATCGATAACATCGGGATTTGGAGAAGTGCGAACGAAGTGAGCATTTGGACGGAGCCTGTAAGGCATAGTCTCTAAATCCTTGTTAGGTGTTTTTTCTGTAAGGAAAAATTGCGGAATGAAATGAAGCGACAGGGTGACGTAGGCAAACAACTGTGATTAGATATTCAATTGTTTATCTAAAGGAGGATTTGAAAAATACGCTCGTACATCAAAGTCATAATCCACGAGTTCAAGCATATACAAATTCGGTTTTTTCATTATTTTAAAACCTGGCTTTGATAAGTATTTTTTTTCAAATTCAGAAAAATTTGAAATGGTAAAATCCGCATCTCCACGCTCAGGTCTGGTAGGATCATACATACGAATTTTTACTAGTTTTAAAACTCCTGAAACAGTTTCTAATGGTTCAATTTGAAATAGAAGACCTGATGGAGTTTCTTGTATGACTGTTCCAATTTTTCGTGTGGCTTCAAGCAATTCTTCATACTCTTCTTTGCTTTGAGAAAAAATACATGCGTAATTTACAGGCGTATTTCTATATTCAATATGCTTGTTCTTGAGAGCAGTAGCTTTCTCAACAACACGTTTCACTAACTCGTTCAAATCCTCCGACTCCATATAAATAATACATTACAATTGACTTAAATAATTTGTTAAAGGTTGTTTCCCGAGTAATATTACGTATAACATCAGGATTTAGAGAAGTTTTGCCGTAGGCAAAATTTGGGAAAATTCAGCAGGAATTTTCCTCTAAATCCTTGTTAAATGAGGGTGAGCGAAGCGAAAGGCTGCAGGCCTTCCCCGAGGATTTGCTGAAAGCAAACCGCAGAGTAATTTTTAGTGGCGTTCTATCAAATGAGCGAACGCGATACATCAAGAACAAGAATCTAGGGGGACAATCTTTTTTTAGTTTTTTTAGAGGAGGGGCTTTTTTGTTTCTTTTTTTTAAAAAAAGAAATTAGGTAGTTACTATTAAAACACTTCTAATACATTTATAAAGATATTATAATATCTATTAGGTAGAGGTAAGAAATATGACAAAACACATACTTAAAGGATATTATGAGGATATTTTTTTTGAATTTTTGTTGCAAGATTCAGAAGCTGATGCAATATTTTTTCTTCCGGGATTTCCTAGTTCAAACAACTACAATGAGCTTATGTATTATCTATACCAAAAAGGATTTCATGTATTTACTGTAAGGTATAGAGGTTCTTATCAAAGTAATGGCATATTTTTAGAAAAAGATCCTGTCGAAGATATGGTATTATTTATTGAAAATATTAAAAAAGGAAAAGTAATGAGTCTTTGGGATAATCAAGAGTTTACTTTTAAGATAAAACAGAAGATTTTGAGTGCGAGTAGTTTTGGTGGTGCAGTTGCAGCAGGAACTTTGGCAAAAACAAATTTCTTCGATAAGGCAATCTTCTTTGCTCCAGTTTGGGACTTTTCTGAACATAATGTTTTATATCCTGAGCAGGATTTAATTCATTTGACACAATTTACTAAAAGAGCATTTAAGAATTGTTATAGACTAATGTGTGATAATATTACAGAAAAGATTGCTGAGTACGCTTCTATGAGCAAATTTAATTATATTAATAAAATAGATACGCCTATTTTAGTATTCCATGGGATAAAGGATAACACAGTTAGAATTGAACACACATTAAAAGTATGTAGTGAAAATAAAAATATTAAGCTTATAAAACATCCATATGGTCATGGTCCTAAAAAAGAACTTTTAGAAGAATTTAAACCTGAAATAGAATCATTTCTGAAAAGTTAATGCAATTCTGAATCCATATGAGGAATAGTTTCCTGAAGGGCAAGACCTATACGTGGGTCTCCAACTTCTTTCATCAAACAAAAAACTACCTCCTCGCAAAGAGTGGTATTCCTGCTTTTCTGATAATAGAGGGTCTTGTGAGTTAATTATATCCAAATAATTATTTGTATAAAAATCCTCACACCATTGCCATATAACTCCACACAGTCCTTTAAATCCATTAACTTCGTGAGGTAATTGGTCAACCGAGCACAAACCAGACATTTTACGGAGTTGTTTTAATGCATCTTTTTTATCAGTCCAAGAAAATTCTCTTTTTTTCAATTCAGAAGAAGTTAAATCATATGATGCCGCAACTTCAAATTCTGCTTCAGTAGGAAGTCTTGCAGTTAAAGGTAGATTAGTAAGATAAGAACTGAACCATTCCGCGAAAGCTTTAGCGTCATCATAAAAAATCCTTGTAACAGGAGTGTTGTTAGAAAGCCTTTTCTTTGAGGTCAGATCATTAAACCAAGACAAACCCTTTTCACTTGTCCAAGAGAAATTTTTAAAAATAGAACCCTCTGATAATTTTTCTACTATTGGAGAATAATTCGTTTCTTCAATAAATTCTCTAAAAAGTTGAATGGAAACAGGAGAAGTTTGTAAAAAATATGGGGATAATGTGATTTTCCTTTGAGGAGTTTCTCTGATTAAATATTTTGGATTCTGACCTTGTGATATTAGTTTTTCAATATCTTCGTTTTTTGAACCTATAACACAGTTTACATGAGTTTTACATTTTTTAAAAGAAACTTCATTATATTTAGTTCTAACTACAATAGTTTCTAACATGAGATAGACCTCCAAATATAACCTTTTTTTGTTCAAAGGAAATACCTTGTTCTTTTGCCTTACCAATTAAATCATTGTAGAAAGTGAATAAAAGATTAGTTAGCAAATCTAAGCCTTGTTGATTTCTTCCAATTGAGAAAGAATCATCAATTGAAGCTATGTTTTTTTCAAGTTCAGTTAAATTAATATCTACAGCACCATTTTGTGCATAGTCACAAAAATATTTTTCTATGTTGTTTATTTTTCTTTTTAACTTAGAGACTCTTGAAAACATGTCAGAAGTATAGTTTATATCTGAGCCTATATTCTTAGAAGCAAGAGCTAAAGGAGTATCAATATCTTCCCTATTTTGTAAAAAGTCTATGTTTCTCGCAGAACCATGTAAATAAATATTTGTTTTATCTATTTGTTCTGAATTTAATAGTGCCAGAGAGGGGATTAGCCATTTATATTCAACTGTAGTTCCACAAAATACATCTAATTCTTCAGGTTTAAATCTTTCATGAGCATATTTAAGCCAATGTATTGAAACAAATCTTTGATTGAAAGATTGATCCATATCCCAATGAGTTTTCCCTGCATTTTCTCGGTATATTTGTAAAATATAGGGTTTTTCTAACGATCTTTTTAATCTGCCTTGGTCAATAGAATGAAGGTTTGTTTGTGATACTGATAATAGATCCTTAGTATTTATAGTTAGTAAATCATGTAATTCAGATTGGAAGTTATTTCCATTAAATCTATCTGTCACTAGCTTTTTCATATTTCTCTTATGATCAATATAAGTTTTGACAGTTTCTGTAGATACTTTTTGACTGTGCAATGTAGAATAAACTAATTCTTTGAAATCTGAATCTCGCTCATCTGAATCAATAAAATTTTCTGGAAAAAATCCTCTCTTTTGATAATATTCTTTACAGTCCAGTATGGTTTGATTTAATACATCATAGTCTCCATTCATCTCAAGGTCAAATTTTCTTCCTCCATAACTCCAAGGAATAAATAAAGGAGGATTCTTTTGTGCAATTCGGGATAATTTACAATAAGATAAAGTTATCTTTGGACCCGGTTTATTCATATAAGATGCAGTAATAGGAGGAAGCATTTGAAGTTTATTCATATTTACGAGTCACCCCTATCCTATATTTATATATATCTTCAGGTAAAGTAATTTCTCTTTCAAAATCTTCAACAATAGTAGTTATAATCGGCTTAACTTTTTCTAAAAATTTTAGAGGATTTTTTTCACATGTTAAAAATAAATCTTGAATTTTTTTAATTCTAATTGACTTAGAAAGAGTCCATTCAGAAAATAAGACTTTATTAGGGGGAAGAAATATTTTTTTATTCAATAACTCTAAATAAATAGCGTATCTCATAAAGTCAAATATTTCAATTTGAGTTTGAATTTTATTGTTTCTCGCAATTGCTTTTTCTATTTCTTGACAATGATTCCAACAATTTTTATAATTATTAAGAACATTATAAGAATATGATATTTTTACTAAATAATCGGTAAAAAGTTTTAGTCTTTCATCTTTATCCCAAAGGCATTTTTTTCTTATTAAAGAAGATATTACGTCATTATTTTCAAATAGAATTTTTGAATTATTATAAGCGTGTTTTTCTATTTGAGTAAAATTTTTATTTGCAAGATGATCATAAGGAATATTTCTAAATCCATATATTTTCTCATTTATCAAGTGAGTTCCTTCTGAGAAAATAGCTGAATTGATATCTTTATATATACATACTAAATCATAATCAGAGTAATTATCAAAATCCTCTCTTGCTCTGCTACCAACCAGAATAATACCATAAAGATTTGTGGTATCAGAATCTTTAATCTTTTGAATAATTTCATTAATTTGTTCCATTTTTCTCACAAATAAATAAATGATACCAAGGGAAAGTCTCAGGAAGACTCCTATCTATATTATTAAAGAAGGTCCATAATTTTTTATCTCCTGCGCCAATTCTTCCAATCCAAGCAAAAGGTATAGACACATCTTCTTCTTTTTTAATTTCAAAATTATTTTCAGTTAACAGCTTTTCTAATTTGTTTTTGGAATGATGATCAAATTGAGACGCCTCATATTTTCTTGAAAATTTTTCAAAAAAATAATGAACAGCCTTTCGATACCATAAATCATTAGCTCCTTCTATTAAAACAAAAGTTCCATTATCTTTTAGTACTCTTCCAGCTTCCTGTAAAACAACATCAGGATACATGCAATGATGTAAGGTGCTTTGTGCAATTACTAAATCAAAAAAACCATTATTATATGGAATTTGTTCTGCAATACCTTTCTCGATTACTGCTCCTTTTTCAGCCAATCGTTCTCTGGTTATTTTAACTCTTTCTTCACTAATATCAATACCATATAATTCTCTACCTATATTGGTTAAATACAAAAAATCTCCAAATTCACAACCAACATCCAAGACTTTTTGATATTTTCTATCAAGTACCGATTCAAGTTTTCTACTAATTTTACTATAAATGTGCCGATTACCTGGATGATACATATGGATCTCTTTTTTCTTACCTTTTGCAATATAATCAGAAAGTTCTTCTTCTTTTCGTAAACTTTCTTGAAATTCGGCATCTTCCATAAGATTATTCATTATTAGACACCTCTTCAATCAATTTATTTACTAAAAATGCTGCTTTAGAATGTTGATTATTTTTATTTGCTAGTGTGATGGCTTTAGCAATAATTTCTATATGTTCTTCTGACATACCCATATATGTAATTTCTTGAACTCCTAAACGCATATGATAACTACCCCAGATAGGTATATAATTTCTATATACAGATAATCCTATTTTTGCACAATCATCAGTAAATTTTTCAAAGTCGGAAACTTTTACCCAAATTTGATGAGTTCTTGTATATTCATTAGAATTAATTTTCGCAACTTCATAATTTTTTTCTAAATATTTAGCCAACAAATTAGCATTAGATACTATTTTTTCTTTGTAGATCCTCCCTTTTAATTTCATGGTTTTTAATGCAAGGTCTAAAGCAATAATATTTGAGATATGGGGACTCGAAATTGATATGTTTAAAAAATCAGATATTTTATCAGCATATTTATTTTTTAAAAATGCACCAACAAAAGCTTTATGTGGTCCAGGGAAACTCTTATGAAACGTTCCTCCAAATAAAAGCCTTGAATCTCTAATTTTCTCAATTTCATATGCCCAGAATATGTTTAAATGTGATATATCATAAAACAATATATCTTCTTTTCCTAAAGTTGAAAGTAATTTTTTCACATCAAAAATTTCTAAACAAATAGAATGATCGATATAAAAAAAAGTTCCTGAATTTTTTTTTGAAAGTTTCTTAATCTCTTCAAAATCAAGGGAATTATTTTTTGAGGGAATATTCGAAACAGAATATCCATATTTTTTTGCAAGAGATTGTGTGACACTATGTCCACCTAAAGATCTTCCCAAAGATGCAAAATGTTTAAAATCATCATTTAATCCACCAAGAAGGGTCGACATAAGATTTAATCCTGAAATTGGACGAAGATCTACCCATTCGCAATTATAAAATTTTTTTAGTCTTTCAGTTAATTGCAACAAATAATCATGTAAATTTTTTCGAGAAGGCATCGTATTATTTAGATAATTTGTAGGTAAGTGATACCTATTTCCTATATCAAATAAAAATGCTTTTCTAACATTACTAGTCAGAATATTCTCGGAGGGTATTAAATTAATGGTTGGTTTATCTAGTTTATTTTGTAAATTAGTTATATATTTCTCGATATCTTCAGATTCAAAAGGGCTTTTAAAATATAAATTATTTTTTTTCCCCATTATTTAAACAGAAATATGAAGAACTTCATAAACTTGATTGTTAAAAGTCCGAAAATATTTCGATTAAAGAATTTTCTTTTCTTAATAAATTTCGAGCAACGAAGTTGTGAGTGTAAATGTGCGTAGCACCAGCCCCTCCCCATTTTTTTCTAATGTTTTGATTGTCCCCCCCTTCTACATTTAGCCACTAAAAATTATTTCATTTAACATC
>JBLKOP010000003.1:0-105160 GCA_047602905.1 Candidatus Woesearchaeota archaeon
CGCTAGCAGTAACTACGCTCATAACAGCACTACTACTCGTTCCTCTTGTTATCGCAGCAAACCCAGGACACCCAGCAAGCCAGATAAGTCCAGGAACCTTTAACACAGGAGGAGACTTCACGTTTCCAGAAGGAGTCATTATACAAGGAGACTTCCTTATAAACACAAACACGTTCTTTATTAACGCAACAAGTGGACGAGTAGGAATAGCAACAGTAACACCAGAATTCACTCTAGACGTGAACGGAACAGCACGCTTCACAGGAGCAGTAACGCTAGCAGGAGACCCCTCTGAAGCGCTAGAAGCAGCAACAAAAGCATACGTTGATTCACGAGTAGGAATTAACGAAACACAAGCAAACGAGACGTACGTACCGTATGAAGGAGCGCACAGCAACATAGACTTAAACCAACAAAACCTCACTAACTGGAAGATCATAGAAGGACATAACAGCAGCTACGGAATATACACGAACAGCACAACAACCATCTTTGGATACATAGAAGGACTAACCTAAACGTATAAAAACAAGTATCTACTCCTTATCCACAGGGGAAACAACTATTATGGCATTTAAGATACCAAGAGAAGTACTGCAAGCAACGCTCAACTACCTAGCAACACAACCATACAGCGACGTAGTACAACTCATAAACGAGCTACAACGACTAGAACCACTCGACCAACAAGCACCTATACGCCCAAGCAAAGACGAAGAGAAATAAGTAGACGTGTATGGATGAAGAACTAACAGTACGAGAACACATCCAAGAACTACGAGGAGTAGCAAAAAAAACGCTTATACCACTCATCATCCTCTTCGCGCTCTTCTTCTGGCTAGCACAACCACTAACACAATTCCTTCTTACATACATGCAACTAGACCCTACAAGCGTAGTAGCACTCACACCCTTTGAGAACCTACACGCACGAGCAACCATAGCAACAAGCCTAACACTATTCTTTGGCCTGCCAATACTCTTTCTTGCAGGGTATTCCTACGCAAAACCAGCAATAGCAGAAAAAAACAGAAAAACGCTCTTACTCATCGTAGCCAGCTCAACAATACTCGCAGTGATAGGAGCAATACTTGGAGTACTCGTGTTTGCGCGCATGATACTCTACCTACTCTCAACAACATACCTCTTAGTAACACCTATTTGGAGTATTACCAGCGTAGTAAAACAAGTACTTGCTCTTGCAATAACAACAGCACTCATCATGCAAATAGTACTCCTCATACCTCTACTCGTAAAATACGGCTTTGTACAAACACCAACCCTAAAACGCTACCGAGCGCACGTTTTTATCACCCTAACAATACTTGCCGCATTCATCAGCCCACCAGACCCACTAAGCATGTTCGTAATGAGCATACCTCTATACATAAGTTACGAAGCAGGACTTACCATAAGCAAGCTCATAAACCGATAAGTTATAAAAGAAGAAGCACATAAAAACAGTTATGATAGGATTATGGGAGATACTGGGGATTCTTATCCTCGTAGGAATCATCTACTTAGTAGGTCGCAAAGCACCAGAACTTGCTCGCAACACAGGAAGCAGCATCCGCGAGTTTAAAGAAGGACTTAACGAAATACCTGAAGAGATTAAGAAAGGATACAACAAGAAACCAGCAAAGAAAACCACCAAGAAAGCTGTAAAGAAAAAAACTGCAAAGAAAACCACCAAGAAGAAACCAGCAGCGAAAAAAAAGAGGTAGGAGCGTTTAATGAACGCAAAAGACGCCCTACTAACAGCAGCAATCATAGCAGTAATAGTAGCAGGAGGCTTCTTCGCACTACAAACACCCACAATAACGGGACTAGCAATCAACCAAGAAAGCTACGAGGTAGCGTTTAGTCAAAACAACATAGAAAGCCTACGCATAAGCGCAACAACCAACCAACCAACAAGCATCTACGCAATCACACCAGACGAGCAACTCCTTATCGCAAGCAGCAACCAAGACCTAACTAACGCGTGTGAGCAAACCTGTACGTTACAAGGAGCAAGTATAGAACGAATACTCGTTTATGGAAGCGCAACAATAACAGAAATACGCTACGAGCAAACAAGCCCACAAGCAATAGCAGCAACGCAAGGACTAGAAATACTAGAAACAAACGACTTACAAGGAATAGCAGGAAGAGGAAGCACGTTCTCAATAAAACCCTTCACGCAAGAACCACAAAGAAACGACTTAGTAGCGCTAAGCAACGAACGAGAAGGAACAGTATTTACCGTCATAAAAGCACTACCACAAGACACGTTTGTAGTAGAGAACAACCAACTATACATTAACGAAGAACTCGCAAGAAACACACAAAACACTCCGTACAGAATAAGTGACCGAGCAGCAGCGCTGCTACGCCTCTACGAGAACGACTACAACAACCAAATACCCACAGACGCGTACCTAGTGCTTGGAAACAACGCAGAAACAGACACCGGAAGCGCACGCTTTGGACTCGTACACAAAGACGCACTCTTAGGAATAGCAAGCATAGAGCAAGCAATACATGAGAACAAACCAATAACTTTAGGAGAGCACAGACTAACACAACAAATCTAAAAGCTTATAAACAACACAAAAATCTTGATTGATAGACGGCCATAGTGGTGTGGTCCCACCCGATCCCATTTCGAACTCGGAAGTTAAGCACACCCACGTTCCGCACAGTACTGTCATCCGATGGGAGCTGCGGTTCGCTGTCACCCTTTTATTATTTTGCTAACACATAAAAAGACAGACTTACTCCGCATAACATAGATGAACAAGAAAAAAACGTACCTCCTAACAACACTCGCACTCCTCATACTCGCAATACCAAGACTACTCGCGTTCTACGCAGACTACCTCTGGTTTGACGCACAACAATACAGCAGCGTATTCTTCACAACACTAACATATCAAGTAACCACCTTTGTAGCAGCAGCAATCATCACCTACGCAGCACTCGCAATAGTCGTTAGTTGGACGAACAAAAACCTACAAAAACACGACAAAGAACACAAACCAAGCGCACTAGAAAAACCAGCAATCATAGCAGCAAGCCTCCTAGTAGCAGTAGCGTACGCAGCACAATGGGAGACCATACTACGATACCTCAACAGCTTTAGCTTCCAAAAAACAGACCCTGTATTTAGTAAAGACATAGCGTTTTACGTATACGAACTCCCCTTCTACGAACTCCTAACGAACTTCACAACACTTCTTGTAACCCTAGCATTCATAACAGCACTAGCGCTATACGCAATACACCTACGACCAAAAGTCGTACGCATGCAAGAAGAACCAGAAATACCCCTGCAACCAACCTTTAGCCTAAGCTACTTTAATGAACAAATAAAAAAACACGCATACCCGCAACTCCTCATACTCGCAAGCCTCATACTACTAACCAATGCAACAAGCTACTTTCTAGAACGATACAACCTCCTCTTTAGCAGCCAAGGAACAGTCTACGGAGTAGGATTTACAGAAGCAATCATACGCCTACCAGCACTCTGGATACTCGCAACAGTAAGCATACTCGCAGCAATACTCTTGTTATACAACATAAAAGCACAACAAGACAAACACGTACTCACCGCAATCGTAGCAGTAATAGCAATAAGCATTCTTGCAACACTAGCAGGAGTAGTCACGCAAAGCCTCATAGTAGAGCCGGATGAGCAAAACAAAGAACTCCCCTACATAGAACACGAAATCAGCTACACAAGAGCCGCGTACGCACTAGACAAGATACAACGAGAAGAACTAGAGATAAGTGAAGAACTCTCAAGAGAACAACTACGCAGACACGAACCAACAATACAAAACGTACGCTTATGGGATGACAGACCACTACTACGAACACTCAACGAAATACAAATCTTTCGCACCTACTACACATTTAGAAACGTAGACGTAGACAGATACGACATTAACGGAGAACGAACACTCATGATGCTTGCAGCAAGAGAAATGGACACCCGAGCACTACCCGCACAAAGCCAGACATGGGTAAACCACCACCTCGTATACACACACGGGTTTGGAGCAGTTATGAGTCCAGCAAGCCAAGTAACGCAAGCAAACCTGCCAGCACTCGTCATCCAAGACATCCCACCAAGAAGCAACGTACCAATAGAAATTACTCAACCAAGAATTTATTACGGAGAAAACACGAACAACTACGTAATCGTAAACACAAAAACAGCAGAGCTAGACTACCCATCAGGAGAAGAAAACATCCGCATACACTACCCAGGAGAAGGAGGAGTACTCCTAGACAACACCTTTAAACGACTAACGTACGCAGCGTACTTTACAGCACCACAAATATTCTTTAGCGACAGCATAACTCGCGAGAGCAGAATACAATACAACAGACAAATAACGCAAAGAGCAAGAACACTAGCGCCTTTCTTACAATACGACAACGACCCATACATAGTAATAGGAGAAGACGGAGCGCTCTACTGGATACAAGACGCGTACACAACAACAAACAAATACCCCTACAGCAAACCATACCAAAACATTAACTACATCAGAAACAGCGCAAAAGCAATAATTAATGCGTATGACGGAACAACAACGTTTTACATAGCAGACAAACAAGACCCACTCATACAAACATACAAACAAGCATACCCAGCACTGTTTAAAGACTTTGAAAAACTACCAGCAGGACTAGAAAAACACGTCAGATACCCACAAGACATCTTCAGCATACAAGCAGAGATGTACAGAGACTACCACATGACGCAACCAACAGTGTTTTACAACCGAGAAGACACTTGGAGAATACCTAATGAAGTAGTACGAGGAGTAGAGCAAAGACTCAGACCATACTACCAAATAATGCAACTACCAGGATATGAAGAAGCAGAATTCATTCAAGTACAACCATTCATCCCGCAAGGAAGAGAAAACCTCATTGGGTGGCTAGCAGCAAGAAGCGACGTACCTCACTACGGAGAACTCATAGCATACCACTTTAGCAAACAAGAACTCACGTTTGGACCAATGCAAATAGAAAGCAGAATAGACCAAGACACAGACATAAGCCAACAAATAACGCTGTGGAGCCGAGCAGGAAGCGGAGTAGTACGAGGAAACCTCCTCGTAATACCTATAGAAGACACAATTCTTTATGTAGAACCACTCTTCTTAGAAGCAAGAGAACAAGGAGCACTACCACAACTCATGAGAGTAATCGTTGTGCATAACGACAGAATAGCAATGGCGCCAACAATACAACAAGCACTAGACGCAATAACAGACCCAAGCGCGCCAGCAACAATAATAGACGAATCACCAACAGTAATTACGGACACAACAAGAATAACAGAGATACGAGAAGCGTACCAGCGAGCACAAGAAGCGCTCAACAAAGGAGATTTACGAGCGTATGCGGACAGACTAGAAGAACTTGAGCGTTTACTAGAATAAATTCGTAAATTTTAACTATCAAAGGTTACTTTTAATTAACAAATGTTCATTGAAAATAACAAACTAGTTTTACGAAACTACTTCTTCACAAACCCAACAACAAACTCATTAATTGGATAAAATACAATGAAAGAAACACACACAGAAACAAGACCTTGGGGTCGCTTTGAGCGACTAACACACAACGAGAAAACAACAGTAAAAATAATCACAGTAGAAGCAAACCAACAACTCAGCCTACAATACCACAACCACAGAGAAGAATACTGGAGAGTACTAGAAGGAAAAGGAGAAGTAGTACTCGGAGAAGAAACCTTAGCAGCAAAGAAAGAAGACGAGTTCTTCATACCAACAAGAACCAAACACCGAATGCAAACCAAAAACGAACAAATGATAGTACTAGAAATAAGCTACGGAGAATTCGATGAAGAAGACATCATACGACTAGAAGACAAGTACGGAAGAAACTAAGAACTATTTCTGAATAACAGCCAAGAAAAACCCTTGTGTACCATCACGATGAGGCCACAAACGAGTAGCATTACGCATATCCTTACGAAACACTTTTTTTCTCCAAGAAGAAAGAGCAGGACTACCAAGAGACAAAGAAATAGGAAGGATCTTCGCAGAAGAAGGAAGAGACTCAAGAACGCCCTCGTTCTCCTCAACTTCTAAAGAACACGTAGAATACACTAACAAACCACCAGGACGAAGAACAGACAAAGCAACCTCTAAGAACTTACGCTGCTCACGAGCCATCTCAGAGGAATCAGTCACTTGACGCTTATCAAACCAACCCTCCTCTAAACAAAAATTTCCGCAACAAGGAGCATCAAGCAACACAACATCAAAAACTAAGCCAAGATCACCAGCAAACAACGCATCCTTATGATACACCTGAGCATTAGAAACACAGCAACGCTCACAATTATTTGCTAAAGCCTCAGCACGAGAACGAGAAACATCCAAAGCAACTAAGAGACCAGCGTTATTCATAACAGCAGCTAACTGCGTAGTCTTAGAACCAGGAGCAGCACACATATCAAGAACAGACAAAGAAGACCAAGAAAGACCCATCCTAGAAACAACCTGCTCAAGAGCAACAACAGGCAACTGACTCGCTAACTCCTGCAAATAATACATCCCAAGCAAGTACTCCTCAGTAGAACCAAGACTAAAAGAAGAAGAATACTCATACGCCAAAGAAACACTCTTGACAGGCTCCAACTCAACACCACGGCCCTCAAGACGAGAAACCACTTCTTTCTCAGAAGCAACCAAAGGATTAATGCGTAAAACATTACGAGAAGGAACAACAAAAACATCCTCAGAACGATCACCACTCATCTGCTCATAGCGATGAAGAAAATAATTACTCATCCTCACCCACCTCAACAACCAACTCCAAACCAGTAACAGAAACAACTAACGGATGAGACTCATACTTCTGAATAAACGCTTCTTCAGAAAGCTCTTTACGATCTTTACGAGCCTGAGACAATAATGAATCAAGATCCTGATAATACTCGTACAACAACTCACCCTTACGCTGATTAACAGCAATAGAAGCAGACAACCCCTTAATCTGTTTTTGCTGAGCAGAAATGATACGCTCATACTTATTAGTCACTTTCTCACGAGACTCAAGAACCTCCTCTCGTTCTTGCTTTTCACGAAGAGGATCAAGAAGAGAAGATAAAGCAGAACAAAAACTATCTGCGTCCTGCGCATCCTCAAGAACACGAACAGGATACGCGCGATCAACAGAGTACTGAGCAGAAGAATCAAGAAGCAAATCTTTCAAAGAAGCGTACAACAAAGAAGTATCTGGCTTCTTAAGCGTCTTATCAACACCAGCACGAGAACAAACAAGCTCAGCAAACTCGCCACCAAGACCAACCGTACTAGCAAGAACCTTCACAGCCTGCTCAGAGCCAAAAAACGAAGAAAACTCTTCCTCAGACAAACACGTAACATCAGGCTGAGGATCAGGAGCGACATAGACCTGACCACCTCGTAAGGAACGATCAGCAAACGAGACGCTATCAAAAGCACTAATGATCTTGTACGCCTCATCACACACCAACAAGTTACCCTTACCAAACATCTCAAAAACAAGAATGTAAGAAGCATTTTTTGTGCTTACGTGCATCTCAAGAACGCGCTCACTACCACGCTGAAAAAAACGATTTACGCGACCACCCTGCAAGCGTTTACGAAGAAACATACAAAAACCACCAGGAGTCTTAGGAAACGAAGGCTTCTCATCAGTAAAATACATTACTCGACCAAGCTCAACAAGCAAGTTCGTACGAGAAGAACCAGTAAAGACAGAAAACAAAAACAACGAATCATCCTGATACACCTTATTAATACGACCACCCTCAAGCTCAGAGAGCTCACGCATCAAATGAACGTACTCAATACCACTAAGTGCTGCGTCAACATGCATACAAACAAGAGAAGAAGAGAACTTTATAAGCATACACGAACACAAAAACAAGAACATGACAACACCAGTATTTGAAGAAACACTCACAAAAAACGTTCCAGAACTCCTACAAGAAGCAAAAATCCTCTCCACACACCTACTCAGCAAAAAAGAAGAACTCACAGAAACAATGAGTAGTAAACAACTTACAGAACAACTACGCATCCTAGATGAAATAAACCACAAACTCCTCACAGCAAGCTGCCTAAGCGATGCAGCGTTTAGCGTGGATCAAGAAAACGAAGAAAAAAGCCAGTTACTCAAACAAGTAACCGACGCAAACACCGCAATACACCAACAACTCATCTACTTCTCACT
The DNA here is from genome assembly GCA_047602905.1 of Candidatus Woesearchaeota archaeon. Taxonomy (GTDB): domain Archaea; phylum Nanobdellota; class Nanobdellia; order Woesearchaeales; family SKIA01; genus SKIA01. Next base: position 8,254 of record JBLKOP010000003.1, read on the forward strand.
AGAACTAAAGAAATGGAAGCAAGAAACGCTAAGAAGACACGAGCAAGAACTCCCAGAATACCAAGCATACCTACGAGCAGTACGCACAGGAGCAAAACACGCACTTAGCGAAGCAGAAGAAAAAATTATTAGCACCAAAGATAAATACGCAAGTAACGCACTAACAAAAATTTATGACCTCATAACAGGAGCATACTTGTTTACCATAGAAATAGAAGGAGAAACAAAACAAGTAACGAAATCAGAACTCTCCATGCTCATGCAAAGCACAGACAGAACAATAAGAAAAAAAGCAAGAGACAGCTTTTATGAACAATACGAACCAGACAAACACGTACTTAACGAGATATACACAGCAATCATAGGAGACTTTCAAGAAGAAGCAATACTACGAGGATACAACAACCCAATAGACGTAAGACACCAAAGAAATGAGATAGAACAAGAAACGTACACAAGCATTGTACAAACAGCCAAGAACAGAAACAACCTATTCATAGAATACATAGACCTAAAAAAACAAATCCTAGGCTACAAAACATTTTACGGATACGACATACGAGCAAACATCCCAGGACTACCTAAAGGACTACCATACAAAGAAGCAAAACAAGAAATGCTAGCAGCGTTTAGCGAATACGCTGGCTGGATGAAAGAGGCAGCCAAACAAATACACACCAGTAAACGAATAGACGCTCTAGCAAGAAAAAACAAGCGAGGAGGAGCGTGCTGCTACGAAGTAGCTCCAGGAGAAGAACCAATACTCATCCTCAACCACGAAGAAGACTACGAAAGCCTCAAAACACTCGCTCACGAAACAGGACACGCAATACACGACGTACTAGCAGCTAAGCACACAACCTTTAATTACCACCCACAACTCGTACTTGCAGAAACAGCAAGCAACCTAGCAGAAAACCTCATCTTTGAAAAAACCCTGCGCCAAGCAAACAAACAAGAACAACAAGCACTCCTGTGCGACTACCTAGACGACGCACTAGCAAGCATATCAGCACAACTCCTATACACAGAATTTGAAGAATACACGCACAAAAACCCAGACGCAACACTAACACAAAGATGTAACTACTGGTCAAAACTTCAACAACAAAAACTTCCTAACGTAAAGCGAGAGCGAGAAAACAAAGAACACCTAGACTACGGATGGATAAGCATACCACACATATACCAAACACCGTTTTACTGCTACGCATACAGCTTCGGACTACTTCTTGCACTAAGCTTAAAACAGCAAGCGAGCCCAGAAACAATAAAAAACCTCCTTGAAGCAGGAGGAAGCAAAACACCCAAAGAACTCCTCGCAAAGTACGGCTTTGACATAACAACAACGCAGTTCTGGAACGAAGCATTCAACGAAATAGAACTACTCATCAAGAAACTCAGAAGAACCCTCTGAAGACCAGAAAACCTCAGGAGCGTGTCCTCGCTCAAGAGCATCAACAAAACACACATCAAAAATCTCGCAATCAAGATTCTCACGAACCTTACCCTCACCATACCCGCGCTCTTCTAAACGACGCTTCAACTCAGAAAGCTCACACTTACACACAATACAACGACTAACAAGAGAAGGATCAATTTCATATGAGAGATGCCCATCAATAATAAGCTCAGGATCCTCACGAGCGTGACGCTCAAGAACAGAAGACAAAGCAACCACGTCAACTAAGAAACACTGATTACCCGCATCCCACTCGCTATCAAGACCTTCCTGCTCAAGAACATCAGAAATACTCAGAACAGCACGCCCCTCTTCATGAGCGAGTCGAGAAGCAAGAGTCGTTTTGCCAGTACCAGGAGTGCCCGTAATAATAACAACCATACAAACAAGAAAAGACGAACACTCTTTAAAAGCTTACGCGCGTATATGTCCAGTGCGAAAAGCAAAAAATAACCCGACAAAACCCATAAACAACGCCACTAACACCCAAACAAACCAGGAAGAAGAAGACAAAGAAACAGCGTACAAACCAGCTAAAGAACGAGAAGAAACCCCCTCATCAGTTAAGGAAGCAACCAAGAAACCACTCTCAACACCCTCCTCAATAAAAATACGCGCAGAATACACCCCATCATAGTACTGCAGAGGATACCGACGATCACCAAAGAACGCAGCAACAGAAGCAGAAGGAATACAAGCAACCCCAAACGAAGGAACCTCCATAGCGTTATGAGCGCTACGAACACGAGTAGAAACAGCAAAGCTCTGCCCAGAAACACGAGAAACAGATACGTCATACAACTCAAGATCCTCACCTGTGCTCAAAGAAAAAATTTCTCCAAGAATCTGAGAGAGAGCACTGCTCTGACTAGGAGCGTAATAAAATAATCCGCAACCATTACGCTGAGCAGAAATCTGCGCTAACTCATTAAGAATACCTGCAGCAAGAACACCCTCATGAGCATAACCAATAGTGTAGAAGCACTCATCACCAAGCAAAGAAGAAAACGCTTCTTTAACAGCAACAACACCTCCTTCATCAGTAGGGATGCCATCAGAAAGAAAAATCACTACACGAGAATTACCTCCTCTACTCGTAGAAAGAACCTCAGATGAGCGAGTAAGGCCAAGAACGTAATTTGTAGAACCACCAGCAAGCAAACTAGAAATTCCTCTCTCAAGAGACTGACGATTAGAAGTAAGAGGAACAACTACTGAAGCACGAGAAGAAAACGAAACAACACTCATACGATCACGAGGGCCAAGACGAGAAACTAAGTCAAGAGAAGAATTCTTTGCAAGAGTAAGAGGCAAACCAGCCATACTCCCACTCACATCAACAACCAAAACAATATCAACACCTTGTTGTCGAGCATCACTGCGAGCACGAGCACGAACAATTCCTTCGTAGCCACCATCAAGAGTAGAGTACTCATGAACGCCAGGAGTAAACGCGTACTGCCAAGCATCACCAGGACGCAAAGGAACACTCTCAATAGCGCCAGGAAGTAAGAGTTGATGCTCTAAAGAATCCTCGTTAATCCACATAACAAGACCGTCAGTAGATACTTCTTGAGGAGAAAAACCAGAGGAAGTAATTGCTACTTGAGAAGCTGCTTGGCCACGAATAATACCTGAGTATTCATGAAAAGAAGCATCACAAGCAACCTCTCCTTCCTCAATAACAAAACTTCCTTGTGCTAAACCACTAAAACTACACGCTCCATCGCACGTCTCACGAACACTCACAAAATACTCGTACTCTCCACGAGGCAAGTTCACCTCAACAAACGATTCTTTTGATCGCTGAGAAAACATGACAATACCTTCTCGAGAAATAACTGCATCGATATCAGCAGAAAAACAGGTTTGTGAAGAAAAAATGTTTGCTGAGTTAATACTACTGCGAGCAGATACGTCAAGACGAACACCTAAATCAACAGAAACATCCACATCCACATCAAAGACTTCAACGCTACTGGTTAAATCAAAAATCTCACTATAGATACGCTGCAAATCATAGGAGTCCTCCTCAGCACGAAAGTACGAGCCACAACCAGTAACGTTTTGGCTACGAGAAGCAACGTCTCTAAGAACTTCTTGAGCTTGTTCATCAGCTTCATCACTATACGCAATAGTAAAGATACAAATCCCTGCTTCAAGAACAGCATCTACAGCAGCTTCAAGAACTTCAGGGCGATCATCAGGTCGTCCATCACTCATAAAAATCATTATTTCCTCGTTACGAACTTCGCGAGCTTGATATTCTTCAAGAGCACGATACAAACCCGCTTGGTACTGCGTCCAATCACCAATACGCATACGAGCAATGGTTTCTTGCAAGTGCTGCTTATCACTACTAAAACTACTGTAAACAATAGATCCACTATCAAAAGCGATAATCGCTGCTCGGTCATCAAGAATTAATTGATTAACAAAACCGCTACTAGCAGCTTGTACTTCTTGAAAACGGTTTCCTACACGCATAGAACCACTACGATCAATAACTAAGGCGTAATCAATAGCTGCTCGCTCATCAAAAACGTAATCAGTACCACTAGAAAGAAATTGCTGAGCCTCAGGAACGCTACAAACAGCAGCAACAAAGACTAACAAGCTCAAAAGAGCAACTACGCGCACACTCATACAAGAGTACACGAAGAAAACAGTATAAAAACTCTTTGCAAAAACCTATAAACAACAAAACCTTTCTTTTAAGTATGCAAAAAGTAGTTGTTATCGACTTCGCAGGAACGCTCATACGAGAAGAAGCACTACACGAAGCAAACATGTTTCGAAGCAACGTACTACAAAGAAGCCTTCCAACTACACACGAGCACGCACACGAAGAAGAACTATACAGCAACAACCAACAACGAGTAGAGAAGCTAACAGGGATAACAGCAGAACACAACATTCTGTACACATACGTAACAGGAAGACAAACAACACTTACAGGAGAAGAAATACAAAACCAAATAGCAACGACACTCTTTCAAATAGGAATGTACGAAACAGCAAAAAAACACAAAGAAAACGTGTTCGTAGAAGGAATACTAGACGTGCTATATGAGCTAAAAAGAAGAGGGTACTCACTAGCAATTATGAGTGGAGTACGAACAGACATTATCAGCGGAGTACTCGAAATGACAGAGACAAGCGACTTATTTGAGTACGTGCTTGGACAACCACCACAACTAGGAATAACAAACAAAGAACTCCTTACAGCACTACAAGAAGAAGCAGACATCCAATACGTGATAGGAGACAAAAGCACAGACCTACAACCAGCAAAAGAACTAGAAGCAACAAGCATCTTTGTAACATGGGGAACACCAAGAGGAGACGAAGAAGCAGATCATACAATAAACAAGCCAGAAGAACTCCTAAATATTATCACATAGCGTAATAATCAACACATATTTTCTTGTTCATAACTCATTTTGTAAAACAGTAATAGCTCCTGAGCGAGAAGTATTACGTAGCAACCGAGCTAAGCGGTCATCCTTGTACACGTCTCTAACCCAATCAGCAAATACGTTACGCTGATGATCAGCGAACTCCTCGTACTCCTCATCAGACAAAGAAACAAGAACTTTGAGAAGAGACTGCTTACTATCAATAACGTACTCACCAACGCGCAACTCTTTACCAGGAGGAACCTCAGACTCACCAAGAAACGCAGAAACTTGACTAGCAGTCTTAGAACTCTCAAAATACTGCACCCGAGCAACGCGCTGAAACAACATAATACCCGCAAACAACATCACAGCATACAAGACAAGAACAACAAACCACACCAACAAATCACCCAGGCCAAAACCAAAAACGATAGAGCCAGTCAATAAATCAGAAGATATAACAAACGGGTTAGCATGAACAAAGAAACGAACAACACTAGGAAGAGTATCCACAGGAAGAACTAACCCACTAACAAGCATAAACAAACTACTCGCAGAAATAGCAGAAAGCATAACGCCCTCCTGAGTCTTAAAGAAATACCCAATAAGCATGCCAAAGAAGGAGAAAAACGTAACAATAGCAAACAACAATAAGAAATTCGTGAAGAAATTACTAAAGACACTCACACGAGTAAACAAACTCGTAATCAAGAACAACAAAATTAACTGCACCAACAAAACAATCAACGTAGTCACATACGTAGAAAGAACAAACAACCAATCAGGAGTAGGAGTGATGAAGTTACGAAAGTACGCGCGACTACCACGCTCATTAATAACGAGCTGAGAAGAAAGAAGCATCGTAGTAAACATAACAAGCAAAGCCAGAAAAGCAGGAAACATACTAAACAACGCGTCATCCTCAGAAGTAACCGCAGAAACAGAAGTAGAAAGAGGAGAGACGATATCCTCACCAGTAATGTTTAATCCCTCAAGCTCATCAGCCTGAGCAGCGCTACGAGAAGCAACACCAAGAACAGCTTGGCGAGTAGACAATAACGAGTTACGCACATCAGCAAGACCAGCTTGGACTTGCGAAGACGTTTGTTGCGTACGAGAAATATCTTCTGAAGCGCTCTCTAAAGAAGAAACTAACTCATCAAAGAACGAATCAGAAAAAGAATCATTAATATCGTTGAATCGTTCACGATACAACACGTTATCCTCCTCAGAAGCATTATCGTTATAGTCACGAGCAAGGTTTCTGTGAGCAACCAAAACAGTATCTGCCAAGTCACGATACTCATCACGAGAAGAAACCACTTCGTCAAGAGCTTCACGAACCTCAGAAGGACTTACAGAAAGACCAGAAACACGAAGAGCACTAAAGGAGGAAGCAAGAACCTCAAGAACCTCCTCCTGAGAAGATAACCGCTCACCAACACCCAACAAGACCTCCTGATCACTAGCAAGAACGCTACCAGTAGAAGCAATAGAGGAGAGTAACTGATCAGCAAGACCAGCACGTAACTGACCACTCTGCGCATCCAACTGACCAGAAACACTATTAAGAACAGTGTATACAAGAGAAGTATCTGTAGGGTCTATATGAACAACAGCGTCACGAGAAGCAAAGAACACAACACACCCATTCGTGCGCGAGCGACGAGTAGCGTCAATACAAGAAACTTCGTCCTCAAACAACACTATCGTAAACTCCTCATCTAAACTCGCAACGTACGCATCAAGATCAGCAAAACCATCAGAGTACACTCCCAGAACGGGCTGATCAAAACCAGAAGAACTAAACACGACACCAACAACTAAAATAACGAGTAACGGACCAAGAAGAATAGCAGCAGAACTACTCTTGCTACGCAACAACAAACGAACGTTTTTGCGCAGAAGAGCAAACAACTGCATAAACACTAAGTTCATCGCAGCTGAGCCTCCGAGAGCTGCAAGAACGCCTCGTCAAGAGTGCCAGAAAGAACCTTAATACTCGTTAAGGACTCATTACAAGACTGAACAACATTAATGACGTGCTGCAACGTAGACTCAACATCAGTAGTCGTAATAACTAACTCTTGGCCCTCCTGAAAAATGTCTGCTATAGACTCATGAGAGAGCTTCTTAACTAAAGAAGTATATTTACCTGGATACGTCTGCAAAGACACGCGCTCAGTAGTAATATAGGACTTCTTAATCTTCTCAGGAGTACCAACAGCCAACACGCGACCCTTATGCATGACCGCGACGCGATCACAGAGCATCTCAAGATCAGCAAGTGAATGACTAGAAACAACAATAGTCGTTCCTTGCTGAGCAATTTTATGAATCATCTCCCAGATGTGACGACGCAAGAACGGATCAAGATCAGCAGTAGGCTCATCAAGAATCAAGATTTTTGGCTTATGAATCATCGCACAAATAATATCTAGCCGTCGCTGCATACCACCAGACAAATTAATCGCTTTTGTCTGACGAGCATGACCTAAATCCATAAGAGACAACAACAAATTAGCGGTGCGAGAATACTGCGCTTTAGAAAGACCGTACAACGAAGCAAAATACTCGATGTTCTCATCAACAGTCATATCCATATACACAGAAGGGTGCTGGCTAGCAAAACCAAATACTTGCTTAACAGCAGAACTAGGATTACTTACCGGAGTGTATAAATGGTGTTGATGACCCTGAATAATAGCGCTACGAACAAGGACTTGTCCGCGCTCAGGAGTAAAGAAACCAATCATACTACGCAGAAGAGTAGTTTTACCAGAACCACTACCGCCAATAAGACCAAGAATCTCTCCTTGCTTAACAGACAAAGAAACATCGTATAAAATAACTTTTTCACCAAGAATCTTCACTACCGAATCAAGTCGAAGAATATCTTTCTCTACCATACCCAACATAATACTTTTCGTAAGGCTTTATATTAGTTTCTGCGAAACAAAAACGTAATAGCAGCACCTAAGAATACGCACAAAGCACCCAGAAGAATCCAAGGCCAAACAACAGGGTCACTAGAGACCATAACTGCTTGTGATTCCATACGCATAGTATCAGCAGCCATCATCATAGGAGAAGCACTTTCTTGACGCGCAGCAAAAAAAGCGATACCAGCACTCATAAGAGCAACTAATGAGCCACCAACCGCTAACTCAGCAAGACGAGCAGAGGACTTAACAGTAATAACTACGTGCTCAGAAGCTAACCGGTAGTAACGAACTTCTTTTCCTTTCTGTGAATACGTAAACTCATCAGTAAGCAAAATACCTGCACTAACAAGCTTTTGCACGTTATAATGCACTGTAGAAGCAGCTAAGTCAAGTTCTTTAGCAATCTCTGACTCGCTTTTACTATCCGCACTCACTGCGTTCATAATCTTTTGAGCAGTCTCGTTAGCAAGTAACTTAGCTACCTGAGAAGCTTGCTCTTCTCCAAGAGAGAGTTGTAAAACACCCATAGGCGTTGTAGAGTACGTACTCCTTTATAGCTTATACGGATAGTTTCAAGAAAGAAGCTTTTTTGCTTGCGCAGTAAATAGTTCTTGGAATTCCTCGAAACGTTCTTTAGGAATCCTCGCACCAGCAGCAGGTCTATGTCCTCCGCCAGAACCACCAACAAGAGAAGCTACTTCATTAACGACTTCGCCAAGATGAAACGCTCGAGACTGCAAACGAAGACTCATCGTAAACGCATCACCCTTATCACGATACACAACAAGAACAGTATCTGGGTGTTTATCACTCACCGCATTACTAATCCAACCAGAAATCCCGTAGGGGCTGTTAAGAAACACCCAAACAACAGAATCAGTGCTTGCTTGCTTATCAGCTTCAGCAACTAACTCTTCAAACGCTTCTCGTACTTCTGGATGAGGGTTTGCTAAACTAGCAGCTTCTCTAAGAGTGTTACATTCTCGAAGAGAGGACAAATAGTTTTGTAACGAGTCGTTATCAATTGCTTGCGAGCACTGAATAGCCTCATTAATCACTCCTATAGGAGAGGAGTAAATGCTTTCTTGAGTACTAAAGCCTTCTTGACGTAGCGCTGTAGTAAGAACTTCAGGAAAGTAGTTTTCGTTTTTGTCACCAAGAACGCCACTAGCAGCCAACCAAATAAACTGGTCGCCAAGAACAGGTTTAGTGAGGTCGTAAGCAAGCTTAGCAGTACAGTAATCCGCTCCCTCAACGTTATGGAGTTCTCCAGCGTGAACAAACACTGCATCAGCATACTCCTCTACATGGTGATGATCAAGAATAAGTAACTGAGTAGAAGGAAAGTGCTTTCTAAACACGTCATAATTACCGTTACTTTTTGGGTTAATATCAGCAATAATTACTCTATCAACACCCTTTGCTGCTCTGTAGGCTTCTTCTGAGAGAATCTCGCTACGATCAGTGTGCGTAGAGATACTTGCCACTCCACCAACGGCCTGTACTGCATGAAAGAGCTGAAAACCCGCGCCGATACCATCAGCATCGCTATCATGAAAGATATGAACAGTCTTATCTTTACAATCCTTAACGAACTCTTGTGCTTGCCTAAACGCTTCTTGGGGAATCATAAGCTATAAGAAATCTTTCTTGCTGTATAAGTGTTACGTAACGAGTTTTTTTTTGAAAGAATTTCGCTTTAGCAAACAAAATGTTTACGTAAGACAAAACCTATTAGTAAGGAAAAACTTACAGATATCGTTACCGTATCCATAAAAGGACACATAGTCATCCTAAAGATATCTGAGAAAGCACTAAAAACCTATACTATAACAGAATAAGACGTTATCAACATCGTAGAACGAGTACGAAAGCGTGAACGTAATACCTGATACAAACACAACTCTTTAAGAACTCCAAAGACTTACTCTTCTTTGTAGTCGTGCCGTGTAGCTATCGGTACTTGTACTGAGGAACGTCCGCCCACTCATAACGGGTTTCAAGCAGCGGAGACGCAGCAAAGCGAGGCGCACAAGAAAAACAACCGTGAGCAGCGAGGAGGAAGAGCAGCGAATGCTTAGACGTTGCTGCTTGCAAGGCTGAGAAGCGCGCGCACCCGGAGTGCAACCAAGAAATTTTGGGCTTAGGCGAATGCTACACAGACAATCCATGACGTGCTACCCGTGCGTACAAGGTGTCTGCACAGAAGGCGGCGTACAGGCACGCTACACAAAACACTTAAAACCACATAGGTATTCACAACAAACAATGGCTAAAGACAACAAAGTACGCATGCCTAGCAGTATGGCAGGTATCACGCAGTACTATGACGGAGACCAAAGCAAGATCATGATCACGCCTAAACACGTCATGATCCTTATCGCAGGAGTAGCTCTTATCGTACTCGCTTTACACGCCTTTTTGTAAACATGATTCCTGGAATGAACCCTAAGCAAGTCGAGAAGATGATGAAGCAAATGGGAATGCAACAACAAGACTTAGACGCAATAGGAGTAGAGATAGTACTATCTGACGGTACAAAACTCGTTTTTGAAAACCCACAAGTAGCAAAAGTAAACATGATGGGACAAGACACGTACCAAATAACAGGCAGTCCTTCTGAAGTAGAAGCTGATAGCATGCCAGAAATAAGTGATGAAGACTTAGAAACAATTATTTCACAAACAGGCTGCTCTCTTGAAGAAGCACAGAACGCATTGGTGGCTACAAACGGCGACTTAGCAGAAGCAATTATGAAGCTAAGTGATACGGGTTCTTAATCTCAGGTGCTTTTCCTACATACATTAGTAAGTCTTGTGCAGGAAGTTGTTTTTCATGAGTAAATAGTTGTGGATGCGCGTGCCGAGTAGCTTCTTCTAGGCGCTTATTAAATGGTGCGTGAATATAGGCACGATCAAGCCGTACTCCTCGTGCTTGAGGAAATAACTCATTAATACCTGCGTCCTTAAAATATCTCTTATCAGAAGGGCTGTGGGCGTTGCTTATTGCTTCAGCAAGTTCCACTAAGAAGTCTACATTTGTTTGTGAAGAATACTCTCGAGGGTGTAGATGAACTGAGTTACCAAAACCAAATACTCCTGGTTTTACGGTGATGTCTTGCTCAAACAATACATAGATGTTATCTGAGGAGTTGCGAGGAATACTTTCTACTACTTCGTTTAGATGACTAATTCCTTGAGCGGTGTATGCTTCTTTTGTTAACAAAGCGATGTTTTTCATTTCTATACTACTATAGGGTTTACCTCCCTTATAAACACCTGTGCGTAGTTTTTAGTACAAATAAACAAACACAGTATATTTTATTGTCTAAAAATACAAAAACAGTTCTCACTCTTTTTGCTGAGGGTTCAGAACAGAAAACGGAATGTGATTGTTCTTAACAACATTACCGCCCACATACACCTGATAATCAGTAATACTAAACTCGCTGCGCAAACGCTCAATAACCTCAGTAAAGTTCTCAAACGTCTCAATACGAACAAACACGTTCTCACGACCAATAACTTTCGTTAACCCAACAACCTCATCAACCTCACGAGCAAACGAAACAAAACGCTTCATCTCCTGAGGAGTCACGTGAGAAAACTCAATACCCAAAATAGCACTCTTAATATCAGAGAGCTCATAATCAAGAGTAACAGAAAAACCACGAATAACACGCTCATCCAAACAATCACGCAAACAACGACGAACAGTACGAGGATCAAGACCAGCATCCCGAGCAAGAGAAGCAACTGAAGAGGAAGGATCACTAACAAGAGCAGCAAGAACACGAAAATCATTCTCCCCAATATCAGCAACCTCACGATCACCACTCAAAATAGCAGAAGAACTCTTCGCAGAAGAATGCAAATAGGTACGCTCAAACTCGTAACGAACAAGAACAGGAAAGATATGCTTGTTCTTAACAAAATTAGAGAACTTATCAAGAAACGACGTATGCAACTTATTAAACAACGAAAGATTAGGAACAGTATACTCAACAAGCAAATCAGCACCAAGACGCAACTTCTGAACAAAAACAACCTCCTCCTGAGAAACTAACGCATCAACAACAACGCCACGAGCACGCTCAGAAAACGTGGTGTAAGAAAGAAACACACGAATAGTAATGAGACCAAACTTTGCAGGATCAAGAATAACAGACTCAGAAAACACTCCTCGCTCACGCAAAGAATCAATATGATACTTCAAATTCTGAGGACTCACACGCATACGACGAGCAACATCAGCCTGAGAAGCACGAGAATCCATAGACAACTCAGAAATGACACGTTTTTCACGAGTAGACAAAACCATACTGAACATACAAACAAAACATACTTATAAAGATGACCAAAAATACAAAAAAGCTAAGTTGCTTCTTTAAATTATTTTACACCTTCCTCTTCTTATATGAATCAACCATTAACCCACCTCAAGCCAGCAACCTATCAATCAAGTGCAATACTTCTTCGTAACAAGGATAGAATTCTCTTTCAGAAACGAGACAACAACACAAAACACAACCCCAACAAATGGTCTTTTTTCGGTGGAGGATTAAACCCACAAGAAATACCGCTAGAAGCAGCTATAAGAGAATTCAAGGAAGAAACAGGATACCAACTACAAAACCCTCAACTAGTTTATTCTTGGAGAAGGCCAAAACAAACGGCAAGCAACGAATACATATTCACAGAACTAATACCAAATAACAAACTGCACACACTCAGACTATACGAAGGAGCAATGATGGGCTGGTTTACTGAACAAGAAGCAAAACAACTAGACTTCGTAGACATGTACAAACCACTACTTTCAGAACTATACGCATTCACTAATTATGAACTTATAATGAATAAGAGCGCATAACATAAAAAGCAAGAAACCCAGATATGCACTTGATGAAAACAATACGCGTATTCGTGTACGGCTCTTTACTAAACAAAGAAAGCCTTAAAGAAACAGCGCCACAAGCAAAAATCTTAGGAGTAAGAAAACTCCTTGGCTACAAACGAGTACTGAACAAGCCATCAAAGAGAAGAGGCTGCGCGATGAACATACAAGAACAAGAACAAACAGAAGTACTTGGAGTACTCATACAAGTAAGCACAGAAGAATACGAAGAAATACGCAAACGAGAAGTACTCTACACAGAAAAAGAAATAACACTAAGTGACAAAACAACAGTAAAAACATTCATCTACCTTCAAGAACCAGAAACCTTCAACATACAAGACCCTAAACAACAAGAATACCTAAAGATTTGTTGGCAAGGAGCACAACAACACACACAAGAACTCAAAGAAAACTTTCAAGAAACAACAACACAACAAAACACCTCAATAAAGAAACACCTATTTAAGTAACAACAAACTCCCTAGAGCACATGAAAGCCGGTATGCGACAACTAGCAATCGCAGAACACCTACTTAACAAAAGCTACCCAGCACTACAAGACCCAAAAATCTTACTTAGTGTACTACAAAACCTTCTTGCAGCCATAGACGAAGCAATCACGCAACACCTACAAGAAGCAAGAAAAAACCACGAAATACCTCCGTACAACAACACCCTAAACGGACGACTAAACGCAGCAAGAATGCACTTAGCAAAGAAAAAAAACATCACCAAAGTAGACTTCATGATGATAAGTGAAATACAAGAAACCCTATCTGAGCATGAACAAGCACCAACAGAATTCAAAAAAAACAACGCGTTATACATAGCAAACAACGACTTTCACCTCACAAAGCTTGACGAGAAGAAAACAAAGACTTATATGTCCAGAACAAGAACCCTATTGACACGGCTATGAACGAAGAACAACAAGACTTTCTAGACGACGCAGTAAACGAACTCAAACGAGTAGAACACCTCGTATTCGTAAGCCTCAAATACACACGAACAGTAGACGTACTCCTCAACATCATCAGCCGACAAATAGACGGCTACGAAGCAATGTGGAACGCACTACTCACAAAACTCGTAGAAGAAAAAAAGATACCAAGCATACCAGAAGCACCCGTACCAAGAGCAAACGCACTCATGCAACACTACATGCAACACCCAGAGATACTTGAGAACGTAGAACTATACATCCTCCTAAGAAAACTACACCGATCAAACCCAGAGCGAGAACAAGAATTTCGAAGACACGTAGCAATGAGAACAGTAATAGACGGAAGAGAAGAAGTAGTAAACATAGACATAATAACGCAATACGCACAAATACAAAAAGAATTCGTTAAATGGCTGTACACATTCTTAGAAAAATAACCTCAACGAAGCCCTTATAAATACGGTTTGCTTACCAAAATATAACCGTTTGGCCTTAGGTTCTTGTACAAGCAATAGGCGAGCCGCCTACGCGATGAGTACGAGCCACCACCAAGCGATCCAGCCCTCCGCGAGAGTACCCGAGTAAGCAACGGTGAAACCACCAAGCAAGGACCAAGGGAGTTAGTAGCGAGGGCGTCACCATCACCACTGCATCACCAGAATCACAATCATCACCAACAAATAAGTGCTTTGGGAAACCATTCGCGAAGAGAGGGGAGTAAACGATTCTTAACACAGCAGCGGTGGGAGAAGAATCCACCAATGGCAAAAATTAGTCAAGCAACATCAAAGTACATCATAAAGGCAAGCATTAACATCGAAGGAGTAGTCGAGAGACCAGACGTAGTAGGAGCAATATTTGGACAAGTAGAAGGACTACTCGGAAGCGACTTAGAACTACGAGAACTACAAAAAAGCGGACGAATAGGAAGAATAGAAGTACACGTAGAAAGCAAGAGCGGAAAAACCAGTGGATCAATAGAAATACCTAGCAGCCTAGACAAAGCAGAAACAGCAATCATCGGAGGAGCACTAGAAACCATAGAAAGAATAGGACCGTGTGATGCAGTAGTAGCAGTAGAAGAAATAAAAGATGAACGAATAGAAAAAAGGCAGAAAGTCATTAACCGAGCAAAAGAACTCCTCAAAAAAATGAACGACACAGGAACAGAAAGCAGCGAGTTATCAAGTGAAGTAACAAGCGGAATACGACTCATGGAAATAGGAACGTTTGGACCAGGACTAGCGTGCGGACCAGACATCCTAGAAGAAAAAGAAATCATTTTCGTAGAAGGAAGAGCAGACGTAGTAAACCTGCTTAAGCACGGAATAAAAAACGTTGTGAGCATCAACGGAAGCAACATACCAAAAGAAATACAACAACTCAGCAAAGAAAAAAACGTAACAGTATTTTGTGACGGAGACAGAGGAGGAGACCTCATCATAAAAGCACTCCTAGAAACATGCAAGATAGACTACATCACCAAAGCACCAGACGGAAAAGAAGTAGAAGAGCTACAACAAAAAGAGCTCTTACAAGCACTCAGACACAAAAAAACCGTTGATGAATGGACAGGAAAAAAGAGCAGCAAAAAAAGTAGTAGCAGCAAAAAAACTACCAAAAAAACTACTAAACCAACAAGCAAACAAACAAAGAATAACAAACCCTCTGTAAAACTAAGTGATGAGCAAACAAGCCAATACAAGAAACTACACAAGGAACTAAAGAAAAACAAAGACGCATACGTACTAGACAAACAAGACAAGATACTAGGAAAACTCGCGATAAAAGACCTAGAAGCAACACTACCAAGCCTAGACAACGTACAAACAGTCATCATAAAAGCAGACGTAGACGAAAAAATTGCTCAAGCAATGAGTAAAGGACGCATAAAAACACTTGTAGCAAACGGAGGAGAAGAAAACATGCGAACAAACCTCATAATAGCAAAAGACCTCTAAGAGCGTGGCCGTAAACGCAGCAAGAGAAGAATGGAGGATACGAGACGGAGTATTTGACAACTTCACGCTGCGAATACTAGAAAAACTACGAGGACAAAAACACTTTGACGAACTAGAAAGTGCGCTAGCACTAGGAAAAGAAGCAAACGTATTCACAACAAAAGCAACGCAACCAACAGTAATAAAGATCTACCGCCTAGAAAACAAGGACTTCAACCAAATGCTAGGATACCTCCTACAAGACCCTCGCTACATGCACACAAAAAGAAGAAAAAGAGAAATAGTCTTTGCATGGGCGCAAAGAGAATACAGAAACCTTCTTCTAGCAAGAGAAGCAATACCTGTACCAAAACCAATAGCGCACAACAAAAACGTACTTGTAATGGAGCAAATAGGAACTCCACAACCAGCACCCAAACTCAAAGACGCCCAACCAACAAACCCAGAAGAATTCTTTAGCAAAGTAGTACACTACATGAAAGAACTCTGGAGAATACACCTAGTACACGGAGACCTCAGCGACTTTAACATACTCAACAACAACGAACAACCAGTATTTATTGATTTCAGCCAGTGCAGCAGAACAGACGCGCCAAACGCAGAAGAACTCTGGCAGCGAGACGTGAAAAACATCATAACAGCAGCAAGAAGAGCAGGATACGAACTAAGAGAAGAAGACTTTACTCGATAACACCATATAAGAAGCCCAACCAATATAAAGAGAAGCTCATTTGCAAGCAGTATGCTCTCCTACAACATAAAAATACCGCACGACAGAATAGCCGTCCTCATAGGAGTAGATGGCAAGACGAAGCGAAGAATAGAAAAAGCAACCAAATGCGAAATAGACGTAGAAAGCGTTGAAGGAGAAGTAACTATCTCAGGAGAAGACGGACTAGCACTCTTTGACGCACAACACATAATAAAAGCAATAGCAAGAGGGTTTAACCCAACAAAAGCTCTACGACTACAAAAACCAGACTACTCACTAGAACTCATAGACCTACAAGACTACCACGACAAAAAAAACCATCACGAACGAATGAAAGGACGAGTAATAGGAAAAGAAGGAAAAAGTAGACGAGTAATCGAGCAACTAGCAGAATGCGACGTGTGCGTATACGGAAAAACAATAGGAATAATAGCACCAACAGAAACCATAGGAATAGCAAAAAAAGCAATAGAGATGCTGCTTGAAGGAGCAAATCACAGCACCGTATTCACGTTTCTAGAAAAAAAACGCCGAGAACAAAAACTCGCAAGCCTCATGGGAGCAAAGAAAAGATAAACAACTCGCATTTTCTTACATTCTTTACGAAACGTTTAAAACACAGACAAAAGAACTACGTATATAGTGGCCACAGCAGAAGAACTAGCAAAACAGCAACGAGAAATAAGCATAGCAGAATTCTTTGAGAAAAACAGACACTTACTAGGCTTTGACAACGCAAGAAAAGCACTCCTAACAACAGTAAAAGAAGCAGTAGATAACAGCCTAGACGCATGTGAAGAAGCAGACATCCTACCAGAAATAGAAGTAGAAATCATAGACATGGGAAATGACCGCTACAGAATAATCATCGAAGATAACGGACCAGGAATAATAAAAGCACAAATAGGAAAAATATTTGCAAAACTCCTGTACGGAAGCAAATTTCACAAACTTTCCCAGTCTCGCGGCCAACAAGGAATAGGAATAAGTGCTTCAGTAATGTACGGACAACTAACTACAGGACGAGCAGCAAGAATAACCAGCAAAACAAGCCAAGAAAAACTTGCAGAATACGTAGAAGTAAAGATAGACACAAAAACGAACAAGCCAGACATCGTTAGAGAAGAAGAAAAAGAATGGAGTAAAGCACGAGGAACAAGAGTAGAAATAGACCTTGAAGGAAGTTACGCGAAAGGAAGCCAATCAGTGGATGAATACCTCAAACAAACAGCAATAGTAAACCCGCACTTACAACTCATTTACGTAAACCCGCGAGGAGAGCAGTACCTCTTTCCACGAGCAACAGAAAAACACCCAGAACTACCCCAAGAAATCAAACCTCACCCGTACGGAGTAGAACTCGGAATGCTCATCAAAATGCTAGGATCAGCAGAACAAAGAACCGTACTAGCATTTCTAAGAGAAGAATTTGTACGCGTAAGCAACGCAGTAGCAAACGAGATACTCGGACACGCAAAGATAAGCCCAAAAGCAAAACCAAAAAGTCTACAGCGAGAACAAGCAGAAGAACTCATAAAAGCAATAAAAAAAACAAAAATTATGAGTCCACCAACAGACTGCATAAGCCCAATAGGAGAAGAACTCCTGCTTAAAGGACTAAAAAAAGAAGTAAACGCGGAGTTCTACACAGCAGTAAGCAGAACACCAGCAGTATACAGAGGAAATCCGTTTGCCATAGAAGCAGCGATAGCATACGGAGGAAACATCAAAAGTGACGGAGCAGTCAATGTTTTACGATTCGCAAACAAAGTACCCTTACTCTACCAGCAAGGAGCGTGCGCAATAACAAAAGCAATTAGTGAAACCAACTGGAAAAGCTACGGACTAGAACAATCAGGAAATAACCTCCCAAAAGGACCAGCAGTTATTCTTGTACACATGGCAAGTGTGTGGGTGCCCTTTACCAGTGAAGCAAAAGAAGCAATGGCGCACTACGATGACATCATCAAAGAAATCAAGCTCGCAGTACAAGAAGCAGGGCGCAACCTACAAACCTACACGAAGAAAAAACAAAAAGTAGGACGAGAACTCAAGAAAAGAAGCTACATAGAAAAATACTTACCACACCTCGCAAGCAGCGTAACAGCAATACTAGAAGGAGACAGAGCAGACGAGGAAGAACTCACCAACCACTTAGTAGACTTACTAGAAAAGAAAAGAGGAGCATTAGATGATCTGCGCTTTGACCCAGAAGCAAACGAGGAGTACGACGAAGAATTCGCAAAGATAGGACGAGAAGACGAGGAGGAAGAAAAAGATGAGTTCTAAAGAAGAAACACTAAAAAAAATACGTTCAGTAGCACAAAACATCAAGAACATGGTCGAGCAAGACCAAGCACCAGTCCTCTCAAGTCCTGTAAGAAGCCTCTCAAACGTCGATTACGACGCAACAGTAGGGCACTTCGTACTCAAAGGAAGCACGAAAGAGCGACAACTCAACGCAAACACCATAAAAACATTTGCACAAACACTTCTCTTACTCAAAGAAGCAAAAGAAGTCGTAGAAACAGACGACATCATGACCAAAAGAGAAGCGTATTATGTAAGTAAGAACTGGGGGGATGCGAAGTTTAACGAACAACCAGAAAGCGACTCAGTAATGGATGACATAGAAGCAATGCTAGGAATTTTGCGAGAAGCACTCGGTTTCATACCAGAAGAAGACGGAGGAGCAGTAGCA
The DNA here is from genome assembly GCA_047602905.1 of Candidatus Woesearchaeota archaeon. Lineage (GTDB taxonomy): Archaea > Nanobdellota > Nanobdellia > Woesearchaeales > SKIA01 > SKIA01. The sequence continues at coordinate 27,278 of JBLKOP010000003.1, forward strand.
GGAAAACTCGTTATTATCGATCAAGACCCAGAAACAAAAAAAGACATACGTATAGACTGCACAAAATTTGGTTCAGGAGCCTATAACATTCCTTCAGACGTAGAAGAATTGCGCTTTGAGACAGACGCAAAATTCGTGTTAGCAATAGAAACAGCAGGTATGTTTCAGAGACTCGTAAAAAACAAGTTCTACACAAAACACAACTGCATCCTCGTAAGCATGAAAGGAGTACCGAGCAGAGCAACAAGAAGATTCGTACGAAGACTAGCAGACGACAAAAAACTCCCTGTATTCGTATTCGTAGACGGGGATCCGTACGGACACACAAACATATACAGAACTTTTAAAGTTGGCAGTGGAAACGCAGCACACGTAAACCAATACTTCTGCGTACCACAAGCAAAACTTTTAGGAGTAACACCAAAAGACATAGAAGACTACGACCTACCAACCCACGAACTAAAAAGCGTAGATATCAAACGAGCAAAAGACGCACTAAAAAACGACCCGTTCATTAAACAACACCCAAAATGGCAAGAAGCAATTAAACTCATGCTGAAGCAAGGAAAAAGAAGCGAGCAGCAAAGCTTAGCAAAATACGGTCTTAACTACGTAGCAGAAAAATACTTACCGGAGAAGTTAGCAAACCCTGATAGCTGGCTACCATAAGTTTAGTACGTATTGAAACTATATCCGAGCTATATAAACAACGAGTACTTAGTTACTTACATGAAGCTTAACCTAACAGTAGCAAGTATAACAATCATCCTTCTCATAGCAATATGGTAAACACATAAATACTTTTTCGCATTTCTTGTTACATGCAAGAAGTAGAGCTAAAGTTTATCGAAATAAACAAAGAGGAAATGATTTCACGCATAGAAGCATTAGGAGCTAACAAAAAGTATTCTCACACGCTTCAAAGCACGATGTTTGGAGCAAAAGGGTACTGCATTAATTCAAGCATTGATAAACCATACCTGCGAGTACGCCAAATAGGAGTTATCTGCTCATTGAGAATAGGCAAGGAAGAGCAAAGTATTTGTTGTTACTATTTAGTTATTAATTTACGAATATTTATATAGTTGTGATACATTCTGTTTAATATGGCTGATAAGAACTCTATTCACATGCACTCAGGAAATTATGATATTCTTGAAAAGGTAAGTGAAAACTTTCAAAATTTGGAGCATCTCACAACAGCTGAATATCTTGCAAATAGGCTTTATTCTAAAGAAATTATTCCTTTACCGGAAAATGCTAAGCACAAACTTATTGGTCTTGCAGAAAAAATTTATGATATGGGAATTAGTGAGTCAGAAAAAGATCGTTCTATTGCTCGAAGAGCGGTTCCTCGTCTCATTAAAACAATAGCTGATGCGTACAGCTCAGAAAAAGATGCTCATGGAGAAACGCTCAAACACTTCTTTGAAGATGACAATAAATTAATCAGTGGTCTTGCTAAACTTGCATATGAACGAACTCCTGTGCGTCAACGAGAGCTCAAAGAAAATCATTTAGCATGGTATGACTTGTCAGACAATTTAAAGACTCAAGAAATTCAGACCAAGTCAAAAGACCCTCGTGATAAAATTGCGGAATTCCTTCAACAGACCACTGCTCCTAAAACACAGGATACACCTATCCAAACACACATACACACTGAAAAATATTCTGGGAGGGCTGCACTTAATGTTGATGATATTATGCATACACTTGAAGTAAAAGAATTTAATGTGCTAAAAGAATTTAATGTGCTAAACTTTTTTCGCAGAAACCAAGATAGACCACAATACAATATTCCAAACTGGTGATTTGTATTCAGCACTAAATTGCACTTTCTTTGCTCTTCTTACTTCGTATTTTTCTCAACGCCGCTAACGCTCAGATAACATGCTCTAAAACGCATTGCAAGCAACGCGCTTTACTGCTGATATAAAGTACTTATAACGCACAAAAGCCCAAGTCAAAGCAGCCAGTTTGATAGCCGCGAAGAAACAGAAATAATAACAAGCGCTTCGTACGAGCAAACGATAGCTTTCATCGAGAAACTTGGCTTTAGCGCGCACAAAGACATCGCTAAGCATAGAACGCATTATGAGCTGGGAAACACTCATTTTGAGATAGACGAATACGAACAACTCCCGCCATACTTAGAGATAGAGACGCAAAACGAAAAAGACATGATTATGATATGTGAGAAGCTTGGACTTGACCCTGCAGAAGGAAAACCGTTCTCTATAGTAGATATATACCCAGAATTAGTAATAGACTAATTCTCTCGTACATCAACAACAGACAAGTCTTTTCGTATCTTTATAAGAGCGTCCAAGTTATAGAGTAAGCCATGATTTATGTCTCCAGAGCCTGTGTGAAGAACTTCTAAGTTAAGAACTGTTTTGTCAACAAACAACTCGCAATTAATTGTTAAGGGACAGCACTCACCAGGAAGCCAACCAAGCTCTATTAACTCTTCTGGTCGCAGAGGACTAACAGCGTCATCAACTATTTCACGAATTTTCTTGTACGAGACACGATCATCTTTTTTTACCGCAACAGCAAACGGCTCAGAGGAGCTGCGCTTCTTAAAAACAACTGTTTTCACCACGTCTCCCTTATCAGCATACGCCTCAAGTACCTCACAAGAAAACCCGTGCTTCTCAAGCAAAGAAACAGCAACTTGTACTTTCTCATTCATAAACAAAACAAACAAGTAAGTCTTTAAGTCTGTTTTGCTAAACTACTTAAACAAGAAGCAACCAAAGACTCTGTATGGTAACAGTAACTCCTTGGGACGTAGTAGGAACTATTGATTATGACAAGCTCATAGAAGAGTTTGGAGTGCAAAAACTCACACAAGATCTTAAGAAGCGCTTAGAAAAACACGCACAAAAAAAAGGCTTTCCACTACACAGACACCTGAGAAGAAACTTAGTGTTTGCTCACAGAGACCTAGAAAAATTCTTAGACGCTTATGAAGCAGATAAACCCGTAGCTTTGTACACAGGAAGAAGCCCTTCAGGAAACATACACCTAGGACACATGTACGTGTGGGAGTTTACGAAATGGCTTCAAGACGTCTTTGACTGCGAGCTTTACTTTCAGTTTCCTGACGAAGAAAAATTTTTGTTCAAACAAGAACTTAGCTACGAAGAAGCACAAAAATACTTAGAAGAAAACCTCCTAGACGTAGCAGCAATGGGCTTTAAGAAAGAAAAAACGTATTTCCTCATAGACACCAAGCACGCAAACACGCTCTACCCACTAGCACTACAAGTAGCGAAGAAAATCACGTACAACCAAGTAAAAAGCACGTTTGGATTTACAGATAGCCAAAACATAGGAGCAATTTTTTACACAGCAATGCAAGCAGTACCCGCAATCCTGCCAAGCATAGATAACGGCACAGAAACCTACGTACTCATCCCGCACGCAATAGACCAAGACCCACACTTTAGAATAAGTAGAGACGTCATAAAAAAACTCGGCTACCCAAAACCAGCAAGCATCCAAGGAAGATTCCTACCAGGACTAGCAGGACAAGAAACCGATGGGAAAATGAGCAGCAGCAAAGAACAAACAGCAATATACAGCACAGACACAGCAAGTCAGATAAAGAAAAAAATCAATAAATACGCGTACAGCGGAGGAAGAGAAACACTAGAAGAACATAGAAGACGAGGAGGAAAGCCAGAAGTAGACGTAGCGTATCAGTGGCTAACGTTCTTTTTAGAAGATGATAAAGAGCTTAAAGAACTTCATGAATTATACACAGAAGGAGAACTACTCAGCGGAGAGATGAAAGCAAGATGCATAGAAGTAATCCAAAAATACTTACAAGAACACCAAACACGAAGAACAACAGTTAAGGTAAACAACTTCTTATACGATAAGCGTAAGAAAACTCACGATTCCCAAAGCAAACAATAACGAAGCAACGTAACGCTCACGAACATGCGTAGGAAGAGAAGCACGAAAACGACTAGCAACAAGAACACCAGCAAGCATCCCTGAAGCGCCCAAAAAAAAGAATTTCTTAAGAGACAAAACAAGCGCAGAATCAGTAAACCACAAATGAGCAAGATGAGAGGAAGCAACCACTAAAGCAGTAATAGCAATAATAAACATACTCGTAGCAGCAGCCATATCACCAGGCATACGATACTTCTTCAAAAAAACGTAGTTATTCACCTCACCAACACCCGTACCGGTAAGGCCAGCAAGCAAACCAGAAGTCGTTCCCGAAAAAATACTGATACTACGAGCAAGACCAAACTGACTACTCACATACCCAGAAGAAGGATCATCAAAACGATACAATACTTCGTGCTCAGGATGAAAAATAAGCACGGCCATAATGAGAAGAACAGAAGAAAAAATGATTACAGAAGTAGACGTAGTAATAAGCGTAGAAACAATAACGCCAACAACAGCAGCAGGAACAGTATTTACAAGCGTCTGAGCAGCGAGTCTATACGCGACAAGACGCTGACGAATAAACGAGAGAAGAGCAGCGCTAAAACCAACAATCTCAATAAGAAGAGTAACAGCAATAGCAGCACCAAAAGGAAAATTCATAACGATAACTAAGAACGGAAGAAACATAGGAGCAACTCCAATACCAAAAGACATACTAATAATACCAAATAATGTGCTGAGAAGAAAAAAAAGCAGTTCGTTAATCATAAGCAGTATTTAGCCACTCATAGACTATAAACCCTGCGATAAAAAAAAGCTTATATGATTAAGGTGAGAAAACCAACGATTCCTAAAGCAAACAATAACGAAGCGACGTAACGCTCACGAACGCGTCCAGACAAAGAAACGCGGTAACGAGAAGAAATAAACACTCCCATAAGAGACCCTGCACACCCAAGAGCAGAAACAACCACTATCTCACTAAGTACGTGAGGAGTTACTAGCCAAGTCTGAATAAGCTGACCAGAAGAGACCACAAGAGCAGCCACTGCAATAATAAAAACAGAAGTAGCAGTAGCCATATCAGCAGACATACGGTACTTCTTTAAGAAAACATAATTGTTTATTTCACCAGCACCCATACCAGTAATTCCTTGCAGAACTCCCGAGGTAGTACTTGCAAACAAACTAATACTACGAGCAATACCAAACTCGCTATGAATATAGCCAGAAGAAGGCTCATCAAAACGATACATAATCTCGTGATCAGGATGAAATACTAACGTTGCTAGCAATAAAAGACCAGATGAAAAAATAATTATTAGTACGCTTTGCGAGAGCATCGTAGAAAGAACCACGCCAACAATAGCAGCAGGAATAACATTTATGAGAATCTGAGTAGCTAAATGATACGCAATTATGCGCTGACGAATAAACGAGAACAAAGCAGAGGAGAACGTAACTAACTCAATAATAAGCGCAGAAGCAATAGCAGCACTAAATGGAAAGCCCATAACAAGAACAAAGAACGGAAGAAACATCGGAGAAATACCGATACCAAACGTCATACTAATAATACTAAATAACGCGCCGATAAGAATAAGCAAGGCGTGGTCAAACATGTACGTACTAGCCATGTAATGCCTTAAAAAGCTACAGCTCTCCTAAAAAGGAGTAACGAAACAATATAAAACAAGTTACTGAATAGACTACACGTGGTATTAGAAAAACTCATCAAACCAAAACTGCTAGAAAAAAACTTCTTGTACGCAATAACAATAGCAATCATGTACTCATGTATAGGAATAGTACTTGGAAGATTCATCTTCGGAGCAAACGCAGGAGTAATGAGTGTAGTATTCACAAGCCTCTTCTTAATACCAGCACTCAGAAACTTACTACGAGCAGAGGAGCTAGATGAAGAAAAAGAAACAACATTTAGCATACAACACCTCATACAAGATAACAAACCACTCATCAAAGCATACACAGGAATATTCGCAGGAGTATTCATAACATACTTTCTTGTATCAAGCCTGTTTCCAAGCGCAGGAATAAACGTCTTTAACATCCTACGAGAACAACTCGCACTCGACCCCTCCTTTGCAGGAAGAGCAAGCTTCATGTTGGGCATGTTCTGGAGCATTCTTGCAAACAACTGGTTAGTGCTGCTAGTAATATTTATTCTTGCACTACTCGTAGGAGATGGAGCAATATTCTTTGTCACCTGGAACGCAAGCGCGTGGGGAGCAATTTTTGGTTACAGAGCATTTGCAGCAAGCCAAGTAAGTGAAACAACACTACTCATTACTTCGTTAACGCTGCTGGCAATAGTTATTTGGCACACAATACTAGAAGGAGGAGCATACATTCTAGCAGCACTTGCAGGAAGCGCAATAAGCTACGCAGTAATTAAACGAACAGATGAGCTGCACAAATACGTAGAATACATCGCGCTAGCAGTAATCGCGTACTTAGCAGTAGCGTTCTTTATGAGACCCTTTGACACAGCAACACGCATGATCGTTCTTATACCTACAGCGCTCATAGCACTCTACTATACGCACTACGCGTTCACGAATAAAAAACATCAACAAGTCTTTGTCTACAACTACTGGCTGCTCGTCATAGCAATAGCCGTGTTCGTTCTCGGAGTACTCCTAGAAACGTTTGTGCTCGCAAACAGCCAAACACTAGCAACGATATACGCACAAGCAGCAATGTTTTAAAAAGAACAACTCCACACACAAATACAATGGTAGAAGCACTTCCTCTATACTTACAACTACCCTACGTACTTGTATGGAGCATCCCACTACTTATATGGGTGGTTGTTTGGAAAGCAATGGCGCTATGGAAATCCGCTCGCAACAAACAACTCGGCTGGTTTATAACACTACTTCTCATACAAACCCTTGGGATACTGGACTTACTATATATCCTCTTCTTTCAGCGAGAAAAGAAATGAGTGAAGAACTAACCCAAGAAGTACTGCGTAACAAAGCAACCGAGCCGCCCTTTAGCGGAAAGTACAACGATTACTTCATAGAAGGAACGTACGTGTGCGCTGGTTGCGGGCACGAACTCTTCACGTCAAAAAACAAGTACGCAAGCGGGTGCGGGTGGCCAAGCTTTACACAACCAAACAACGATTTACGAGAAGAAACAGACGACTCATACGGGATGAAACGAGTAGAAGTACTCTGCCCAGAATGCGGCGGACACCTCGGACACGTATTTCGTGACGGACCAAAACCAACAGGGTTGCGGTACTGTATTAATAGCGCAGCACTACACTTTGAACCCAACGCTTAAAAATAACGAGTGTCTTCTATAGTATACAGAAATGCAAATAACCACGCAACACGTAACTGACACCGTCGACACACTCAACGCCGCTTTCTCACAAACAAGAATACCAGAGGACTACGAAGTCTGCAACGACTGCGTGGACCAAATAAAAGAAGCACTCCAAGAAACCATCCAAGCGTATGAAGAACTCTACGCGACAGTACGTAAAAATCAGTTACAACTCAACATGCTACAATTTCTTAACTCTGTACGAAGAATACGCAACACAAACCACTGCCTACGCATACACAGAGACCAATTCGTAGCAGAAGCAGATAAGTACTACAACCACCTAAAACTTACGTACACCTCAGACGTGGCGCCAATAATACTTAACGAAGCGTTATTAACACATGAGGAAGCAAGAAAAAGTGTGTTTGAAGCATTACACGCACTACAACGAACAGCAGCAGCGTTTGGAGTATGCACGAAACCAAAAACGTATTACTAAACCTCGTTTATCCTATTGCGTAAAATAACTTACCGCGGTTTTTTTTTTTAAATGAGAAAGCGCCCGCCCGGATTCGAACCGGGGATAGTCGCTCTGCAGGCGACGGCCTTACCGCTTGGCGACGGACGCGTAAACGTAACGATTATGTGTGCGTATATAACGGTTACGAATGACCCTGGAGGGATTTGAACCCTCGACCTCTCGCTTAGAAGGCGAATACTCTATCCAGGCTGAGCTACAGGGCCAGGTAATACTCAAGAGGACAACGCTCTCGCTTAATAAATTGTCGCCTTTGAATTAGTTTTTTGTTGAATTCTTTTCCACAAACCTTTTTATATATCTACAAACAGAGTTATTCTGAAATTCAGAGAAAGAAACAGAAAAAACAGAAAAACATTCTGATTTTCAGATAGAAACGTGCCCGGTGGCCACCCCCTGACCAGACGGGCACACCCCTTTCTCAAACAGAAACACCCATGAAGAAATACCCAAAAATCCTGCAAGCAGACACAAGAGGACAAATAGTCATCCCAAAAGACGTACGAAACGCACTAGGAATAGACGAAAACACAGGCTTCTACCTCTACGCAATACCAGAAGAAGGAATCTTTCTTAAACAAATAACCCCAGAAGAACTACCCAACTACACAAAAGAACTTGAAGAAAACGCAGAAAAAATCGGTGTAAACAAAAAAAACATTAAGAAAGCACACAAACACTACAAACAAACACCAAGAGGACTTGAAGAACTATGAAACAACAACTCATCATACTAACACTCCTACTCTTTCTTGCACCAACAATAACTGACCAACTAAACAGCGACTTCGCAGAAGGAACAAACACAAACATCAACATCAGCAACAACCAACTACGAATTACCGGAAGCCCAGGAAACTACGCAGCAACAGCAGAATACATAAGCCAAGAACACGACCTAGGAAGCAACCCAACAGCAACGATTAGCTGGAGCGCAACCAACCCAGCAAACACAACCCTACTACTCAGCACACGAACAAGAGAAACAAACACGAGCAGCTGGAGCACCTACACAACCTCCATCAACCCAGCAGGAAGCACCATAAACCCCCTACAACGATACGTACAGTACCGCCTACAACTCACAAGCACAGACGCACAAAACACGCCAGTAATAGACGCAATAACAATAGTATACACAGAACAAGGAGCAGATATTCAACCACAAACAAACCTTAACGCAAACCTAGATCAAGAAACAACAGGAAGCTACAGCTTTCACACAACAATACAAGACACCGTAGAACTCACCCAAACACAAGGAAGACACAGAATAGGAAGTGACGCATACACAACATACCAAGCACTCAACCACGTAGTAAACGATACATACCGACTCGTAATACCTGCGCCAACAGGAAACTGGGTTGCTCGCAGAGGAGAACTCCTACACATACAAATACAAGCAACCAACGAGAACAACATAACAAACCAAGAAACCTACAGCATACTCATACAAGAAATAAACACCCCACCAACCATTACCGCAGTAGCAGACCAACAAGCAACAGAAGGAGAAGAACTTGTTCTTAGCGTACTCGCAAACGACGCAGACGCAGACACACTCAACTACACAGCAACACACGGAACAATAACCAAAATAACCAATACCGTAGCGGACTGGAGCTGGACGCCACAAGCAAGCAACATAGGACTAACCAACGTAACCATAACAGTAACTGACGGAATAGACAGCGCAAACACAACCTTTAGCGTGAATACAACACCAAGCCCAAAAGCACCAGTAATACGAGAAATAAGTGACGTAACAGCGTACTACGGAGAAAGAATAATCATAGACATAATCGTAGATGATGAGAATGAAGAAGAAAACATAACGTACCAAATAAGCCCAAACATACCCATAACGCCCATACAAACAAACCAAAGCAACACGTACATAGGACGAATGAACTTTAGCGCGTTTGACGACTACAAAGGACAAACAACCATTCATGTAACCGTAACAGACAAAGACGGACTAACAGACACAACAAACTTCACCCTAACAATAAACTACTGCGGAGACGGAATATGCCAAGCTAACGAGAACGCAGACACCTGCCCAACAGACTGCGCAGGAACACAAAGAAACAACTACCTAGCAGTACAATTCCCAGACAGGATATGCACGAACACAACACTAACAATAACCACGCATAACGCAAGCAGCAGATACGAGTGCTTCTTAGACAAAAGAACCACACCAACAGCAGCAGCGTGGTGTGAAGAACTCCCAGGAGCAGAAATCATTTTTTACCGCCTAAACGGAGAAGTACGAACACAACAAGCAACAGCAACAACAGACAACCAAGGACAAGCAACCTTTACAGCAGAAGAAGAAGGAAGATACAGACTAGTAGCAGAAGCAGACGAGCACGTAGGAGTAACGGAGACATTCATAGCAAGAGACTGCAGCGAAGACATAACAGACCAAAGAAGAACAATACAAACACAAAGACCAAACCTACAAGCAGGAACAATGCAACCAGTACTGCCAAGACCAGAAAGACCAGACATAACAGAAGAGCAAAGAAACATACTCGCAATAACAATATGGTTCGTACTCCTCCCGCTACTCATAGCAACAATGATATACACAACAACAGAATACTACGCACTCTACAAAGACACAGACCCAACACTACTAAAAATACAAATCTTCCTGTACGAAAAAAAACAACAACTCAAACCGTACATAGAGCCAATACAAGAAAAATTACGTCCCGCGCTAAACTGGCTACAACAAACAATTATTCAACCTCTACAAGAACAAGTAATACAACCAATAAAACAGAAAATACAAAGAAAGTAGACAGAAAACTTATAAACAACTCTTTCTGAGTATACCTAATGAACACGACAGGCTACCAAACAAGCACCCTTCTAAACCTGGTAGTCGTCACGCTATAACAAGCACGTGTTCCCATAAAACATTGTCTGGGAGCACAGATACTTCTCTACACCATGAAACAAACAACCAAACTGCAAGAACCGGCCGCGACAACAAAGCAAGAACAAGCAGTACAAGTCGTCAAACAAACCTTTACAGGAGGAGAAATACTTCTTAAAACACTTCAAGAACTCGCAAAAAAACACCCAGGAATACGAAGAATAGCAGGACACCACGGAGGAGCAATACTACCGTTTTATGAGTACTACACAAAAAGCGAGTTGTACAAAGGATACATACACGCACCAAACGAACAAATAGCCGGCTTTATCGCAAAAGGGTACGCAAATACCAACAACGAAGTAGGAGTAAGTATCGCAACAAGCGGGCCAGGAGCAACAAATCTCCTCACACCATTGTATGACTGTTTTATGGACAGCACACCAGTAGTGTTCATAACAGCAAACGTACCAACAACCGTATCAGGAAGCATGGCATTTCAAGAAGCACCAATAACACACATGGCTTCAACAGTAACAAAAAAAACGTACTACGTAACGCAAGTAGAATACCTTCAAGAAACACTACACGAAGCATTCAACATAGCAAGAAAAGGAAGACCAGGACCAGTACTTATAGACATACCAAAAGACGTACTCCTAGCAGAGACAACACACAAACAAGTGAGTATACAAGAAAAAACCATTTCTTTACCCATCGACGTAAGCACTATACGAGAAGTGATAAGCAAAGCAAAAAAACCACTTATTTACGCAGGAGGAGGAATAAAAATGGCAGACGCAAGTACTTTGCTAAGAGAATTCGCAAACAAATACGAAATACCAGTAACCACCACGCTCAAAGCAAAAGGCGTATACCCAGAAACACACCCACTCGCACTGCGCATGCTAGGAATGCACGGAACAGCATACGCAAACTACGCAGTACACGAAGCAGATCTCTTACTCGTACTCGGAGCGCGCTTTGATGACCGAGTAACAGCAAACCCTGATGAGTTTGCAAAACAAGCATACATCATACACATAGACATAGACCCAAAAGGAATAGGAAAAAACAGACAACCACACATAACACTACAAGCAAACGTAAAAGAAGCACTCAAAGAACTGCTCAAAGAAGACATACAAACACAAGACTACACTCAGTGGCATAAACGAATACAAGAACTCAAACAAACATACCCACTAGACTATGACAGAGACAAAACACTCAAAGCACAACAAGCAATAGACATCCTCTGGGCAATAACCAAAGGAGAGCACGCAATAATAGCAGACGTAGGACAACACCAGATGTGGGCAGCACAACACTACGCAACAGCAATACCAAACGGCTTTGACACAAGCGCAGGAAGCGGAACAATGGGCTGTAGCTTAGCACAAGGGATAGGAACGTACTACGCACGAAGAGAAGCAGGAGAACAAACGCCCGTAACAGTAATTTGTGGAGATGAGAGTTTTTTGATGAACCCACAAACACTCAAGCTATACGCACAAGAACAACTAGACATACTCGTACTCATCATAGACAACAAAGAAGAAGACGGAACACCAGGAGGAATGGTAAAACAATGGTACACAGACGTGCACAACAACACACAACAACCAGTAAAAGGAAAAACAGACATAGTAGCAATAAGTGAAGGCTTTGGAGTACCAGCAGTAGAAACAAACAACGCAGAAGAACTCATAAGACACATAGAAGAAGCAGTTAGTGTGAAGGGGCCAAGACTCATCAACATACGAGTAAACCCAAACGAGAAATGCCTACCAATACTACCACCAGGAAAAACAATCAACGAAATGAGAACGTATCAAGATATCTCATCAGGAAGATAGGAGAGTTTGTAATAGCTAATAGTCGATGCGTAGCGGATTTCACGAATCCACTGAAACTGCTGCCTGAGAGAATCAAGGTAATCAAGCAGCTCGTTTTTGTCTGTAAATTCCATTTCAGCCTCGAAATCTGCGCATAACAGACCTGAAACTGTAAATACTGTGTTAGGATGCAGCTCTATTTCGCTACGTAAGGAGGCTAGGCCAGTAAGGTTATCTAGTTGAAATTCCAAATAATAATTCTGCATCCCAATCTTTGAAATATTAATATCTGCACGTGTCGCCAACAATAACCCATTCTGCTGAAGCTTTCGTAGATGGTAGGTGACTACACGTGCGCTGACACCAGCGTGTTGTGCAATATCAATTGCCTTCATACGTGCATCTTTATTGAGTGCACGTAGGATTGATATGTCCGTTTTGTCATACTCATTTGTAGTCTCTGAGCGCACCGTCTCTCTGCTAAAACGATCAGAACCTAGATATCCTCTCGTAAACTCCTTAAGTGAGGTGATGATGCTAATCTGTATGTCATCGATATATTGTGTGAATTGCTTTTTAAGTTGTGATACTTTCTGCTCAAAGGAAGAAATATCTTTGTGCCAACTAATGAAGCCAATATCGTATTCTCCGTCGCGAAGAAATATTTGGGTTGCTCCAACACGTGTATCGATAAACGACATGATTTCTTCGTGCTTGTCTCTTGTTGCTCTGATGACGCGTAAGTATGTTCGGATGGTGTGGTACCCTAGTGCTCCCATGTTCAGAATGGGATAATATCTGTTGATGATTCCTTCCTCATTGAGTTTGTCAATGTGATAATTAACGACTTCTCTGCTGGCATGGATACGCTTAGCGATTTTCGTGGCAGGGATTCGTGCGTCAACATCAAGCTGAGCGAGTACTTTTTGGTCTTTTTTCTTCAAATATTTCAAGATAGTAGTTATAATTGTTGTTTATGTAAATAAATCTATGCTAAATTTTATTTAGTTAGTACTACTTTAAAGTAGTATGAAATATCTCTATATTTGTATCGCAGTCGTACTCGCAGCACTCATCACAGGAGTGAGCATCACAGGAATGGCAACGAAAAACACTCAAGAACCATTAATAGGGGCACTGCTATCGCTAAGTGGAGCCAACGCGGGATTTGGAGAAAATCTTAGAAAAGGACTTGAACTTGGACTTGAAAACTCACACCAACTCGTCATAGAAGACACGCAAAGTAACACTCGAAACGCAGTCAGTGCAGCACAAAAACTCATCGCAGCAGGAGCAGATATCTTGCTGACAGAATACAGCGAAGACTCATACGCAGTCATCGAAGTTGCAGAACAGTACGGTGTACCAGTTGTATGTATCGCATGCGGAAGCGTTGGGACAACAGAAAAGAGTGAATTACTCTACAGCACATGGCCATCAGACGCCATAGAAACAGCAGCGCTTGCAGAGTACGCAGACTCATATGAACATATTGGAATTATTCAGACAGAATCAATATGGGAAAACACGCTTTCAGAGAGCTTCAAAGAACAAAGCAATGCACAAATAACACACATGCAAACTCTAAGAGACACTAAGAGCTTCCAGACTGAACTGCTCAGGATACAAAACACAGACATCATCTACGCACCAGTGTACGAGCAGCGCTACCCGCTTCTCTTCAAACAAGCAAAAGAATTAGGAATTGACGCACAGATAATGACCACAAGCTGGATTAACGAACCAAACATTCTACAAGCATGCGCAAGTGTATGCGAAGGAGCAATCGTACCTCAGTACGCAAAACCAAACGAAGCATTTGTCAAACAATATGAAGAGATGTACGGAGAAAAACCAGGAACTGCAGCAGACATCGCCTACGACACAGGACTACTGATTAACGCATATCTAGATCAAGAAGAACCATTTCGCGTCTTCATGCAGGATATACAGATTCAAGGAGCGACAGGAACACTTAGCTTCGACGCAACCGGAGCACGAATGCACAGAGACGTGAACCTATATGTTATACAAAACCAGAAACTCGTAGAAATACAAAAATAATCTCTTATTGATTAGCAAAATACTTTTTACAAATACCAGCTGAATACTCACGAAAGAAACTTATTTCCTACACTAAAAAACAGCCTAAACATATAAACAAGAACACAATCTTTGAAGACATGCACATACACCGCATGCTCATGAACAAAACAGGAAGAACGTTCATACAAACAGCAATAGATGAAGACGTACAAACCCAGTACGGAGTTATAGACGCACAAATAATTACTAACGCAACAGACGGAGAAATAATTAAAAGCAGAACAGGAGAGGAATTTGTTGTCTACACACCAAGCTTCATAGACCGATACAAACGAATCAAACGAGACGCACAAATAATTACGTTCAAAGACGCAGGAATAATACTGGCAACAACAGGGCTAGGACCAGAAAGCATAGTAGCAGAAGCAGGAGCAGGAAGCGGAGCAATGACAGCATACCTAGCAAGACACTGCAAACACGTATACACCTACGATATCAACTCCCATAACCTATCCGTAGCCAAAGAAAACTGCACCGATTTAGGACTAACAAACATCACCTACACAGAACACGACATAACACAAGGAATCCCGCACGGACCAGTAGACGCGCTCCTCCTAGACATGCCAGAACCATGGAACGTACTAAATAAAACCAAGAACTTGAAAATAGGAAGCTACATCATCACCTACACACCAAGCGCAACACAACTAAAACAAGTAAGAAACACAGCAGAAAAACTCGGGCTCTTACACGTACGAACAGTAGAAGTAACAGAAAGACATTGGATGGTACGAGAAGAAGCAGTACGGCCAACAAGCCAAAACGTAGCATTCACCGCATTTCTTTGCTTTCTAAGATACATGGGAGAAGAATGGCCAAAAATACGACCACAAAAAACACCCCAGAACACCCCAGAACAACTGCCAAGTGAAGAAATAATGCAAGAGGTATTTGGATGAAGATATACTTTGTCAGACACGCACAAACAACAGCAAACAAACAACAAAGAATAGAAGGACACACGCACTCAAGCATAACAGAAGAAGGAAGAAAACAAGCAAACGAAGCAGCAAACAAACTACAAAACACGCAGTTTGAAGCAACGTACTCAAGTGACTTAACACGCTGCAAAGAAACAGCAGAAATAATACTCACAAAACACAACAACAAACTACTACTGGACAAACGAATACGAGGAAGAAACTACGGAAAATACGAAGCAAAACCCGTAGGAAGCATAGACTGGAGTGAGGAAGGAATAACGTTTGAAAACGAAGAAAACTATACACAAAGAATACTTGCATTCATAGAAGAAATACAGAAAAAACACACAAAAAACGTCCTTGTAGTAACACACGGAGGAGTAATACGAAGAACACTACATTATTTCTGTGAGCACACAAAAGAAGAAGCAATGGACAAGAACATAGAAAACGGATCAGTACTTATCGTAGATATAGACGCAAACACGTGTACTACACACTAAACTTTCTTAGTAAACCAAACAAACACTACACCAATAAGAACAAGCAAACAAGCCCAAGCAGCACTAAAAAGAACAAAAAAGCTTTCTGGATACGTCTGAATTAATAAACTATCAGGAGGAAACTGCCAGTTGCCCATAGGAAAGAACACGAGATGAAAATATCGAAAAAGAACACTCCACGGAAGAAGCGCTAATAACACAGGAAGACTAACTAAGACGTAGCCAACAACACGAACAACCCCTGCTTGTATAGACGAGTACAAAACAACAAGCAATGACAAAAAACCAACAACTTGAAACACGCGAAGAACGTTAAAGACATCAACCATATGGTTGTTTGCTTCCTCAGAAAAACCCAAAACACCCTCTCCCGTATTCAAAAAACTACGAACATCCTCTTGAAGAGGAGTGAGTGGGAAAAAAAAGAAAACTGCAGAAAACGAAAGCCACAAAACAGAAACAAACAAACAACAACCAACAACTACTTGTCTCATGTCGTATAATACAACAACCCCTTAGATCGCTGCTCTTTATCCTTAACAGAACCAGGCTTATTTACGCGAGGACGACCAGACTCCTCATCACGACGAAACGTAACTTGTAAATCTTGCAAGAAACGATTCATCCCCTCCTGCATACTAAACGGGCCGCGAGCATGACCAGAAACAGCAGGTTCACCATCAAAAACGATAAGTCGCTCAGAAAGATAATCCATAAACAACAAATCATGATCAACAACCAAACAAGCCTTACCCTTAACCTCCATCATGTCACGAATAATCTTAGACATACGAAGACGCTGCTCAACATCAAGATACGCGCTAGGCTCATCAAGCAAGAACAAATCAGCATCCTCAGCAAGCTTCTTAGCAATAACAACTCGCTGCAACTGACCACCGGAGAGCTCATTAAGTTGCTTCTCAAACAACGCCTCAAGCTCTAAGGGCTTAATGAGTTGTTGCTTGTACTGCATAGCCTCTTGTAAATACAACATAACCAAAGTATCATCAGAAGGAATGTACTGAGGCTTATAACTAATACGCAACTCGCCACGCTTCGTCTCACCCTCGAGTTTAGCAAGTTCTTGAACATACGTAGTTTTACCAATACCATTCTCCCCAAGAACACCAACGATATCATGCGTATGAATCTTTCCTGCATCAGCCTCTAAAGAAAAACTTCCTTTACTCACTGAGAAAGAATCCCAACTCGCAAGCTTGCTATCTCGCTGGAAACCCTCAGGAGCGAATTGCTCAAAAGTAATCGCAGAGTCACGAAAACGCATGTTCTCCTCAGGCAAGTAACCAGACAAATACACATTAATACCGTTCTTCGTAGTTTTTGGCTGAGAACAAATACCATACGCGTTCTCCTTACCATACACTAAATGAACAAGATCAGTAAGGTAATCAAGAATAATCAAGTCGTGCTCAATAACCAACACCGCAGTGTTCTCATCAGCTAAGCTACGAATAAACCGAGAAACCTTAATGCGCTGAGTAATGTCCAAATAACTTGTTGGCTCATCAAAAATGTATACGTTAGCATCCTTAAGAACAGTAGCAGCAATAGCAACTCGCTGCAACTCACCACCACTAATATCAGCAATGCTACGATCCAAAAACTTTCGTAACGACAACAAATTAATAATTTCCTCAACACTTCTCTTCGTAGGAATTTTTTCAAGCAACTCACGAACAGTACCAGAAACTTGTTTTGGAATCATCTCCACCTGCTGAGGCTTATACGCAACAGAAACCTCTCCGTCACGTAACTTCTCAAAATACCTCTGAGCCTCAGTACCCTTAAAATACTCGATAAGATCATCAACAGAAGCTTCCTGATTCGTCTTTAAGTTCGGCTTAAGAAGACCAGCAAGAATCTTAACAGCAGTACTCTTTCCAATACCATTACGGCCAAGCAACCCAACAACTTTACCAAACATAGGAATAGGAAGGTTGTAGAGCTGAAAACCGCTCTCCCCATACTTATGAATAGGTTGCTCATCAAACTCTTCAGGAAGATTAACAATAGTAATAGCATTAGTAGGACACTTCTTAGGACAAATACCACAACCAATACACTGGCTCTCAATAATCTTAGCCTTCTTATCCTCGCCCTCATACACGCACTCCTCACCAGCACGATTAATAGGACAAACCTTCTGACACAACAAGCCACCACAACGATCTTGGTTACACTTATCCGCTTCAACAACAGCAATTCTAGACATACTGTATAGAGAGAAACAACCATTTAAAAAAGAAGTGTTTTATTACTAGATAGAGAGTACACAACAACAATCTTTATAACTAGCAACGTTTCTGCTACTAAATGAGAAAAGAACCCGTACTTGCCGACAACCTTCTTCTATACAACCCAAAAAAAGCAATTTTTTGTACCTTTGACCAAGAAACAGCAGATCAGCTAGAACAAAAACTAAACGTAGTAACAATTCCTCAAAGCCTCATAAAACAAACAAACCTGCCTGAATCAACCAGAAGTCCTATGCTGTATGCAGCAGGAATAAACCCTGAGCATAAAAAATATTTTCCAGAAATTGCTTCGGTAAGCATGATACATGAGCTAGAAAAAAATTTCCCTCACCATATCAACGGATTTAGAAACAGAGCATTAGACATAATCATACAATCATACTCAAAATTAGCGTTGCCTGTTTTTCGCGAACGTTACATAGACCCAGTTATTACTAGCTTACATAATAGACGCAAAGAAAATTCTCAGGAGGCATCGTTACAAGCAATACAACACCACGGAGGAGACGCTCTTTTAGTGGAAGGACTTAAAGAAGAAGAACAATCATACCTGCAAGCAGTCATGAGTCTTTCTTATAATCATTTCTTCAAAAAAAATGTACGTGAACTAGCATTCAAACTACATGATCAACAAAACAAGCTTAAAACAAACATAGACTGTATAGAAGACATTCTAAATGAGTTAGGAGAATTGATTACAGAACGACCAACCATTACTTTAGACAAGTTTCCTGTAAGTGAAGTACAATATTTTGATATATCAGCTAGTAGATTAGAATTATTAGAATATATTCGTCTAACCTCTGCTGAAAAAGTAGCGCAGGAAAACATTAAAGAGAAAGCTAACTTAGTAAAAGAAGATCGTTTTCACAGTCTAAATCTTCCTTATATAATTATTAACTAAACACTTAAGAGAAAGAAATGCTTTCTTTTCTTGTGGTTAAAGGATTCATTATTTACTCAACCTATGACGTACGAGAAGAAACAGTGTACGCTCAGTACTACGGACGACTAGAGAACAACCAAACGTTTCTTATAGAACGAGAAGCAAAACCGTATTTTTACATAAAGACAAGTGATGAGAAACAAGTAAAAAAACTTTTTTCAGAATTAGAACAAGAAACTACTTCTCTAAAGAGCTTAAACGAAGAAGCAGTAAGTAAAGTATACATAACAACACCCAAAGAAGCAACAGGAATACGAAACACCTTACACGACCACGACATACAAACCTTTGAAGCAGACATCCGCTTTGCACAACAACAACTCATTACCAACAACATACAAACAACAATAGAACTGAGTGGTACGTATGAGAAAGGAGAGTTTGTAGACAGAACATACACTAACCCAACAATTAAGCCAACAACTTACAAGCAAGAACTCATAGTAGCAAGCATAGACATAGAAGCAAACCTAGAACCAAAAACTCTTTGGAGCGTAGCAATAAGTACAAACACAGGAGAACAACACGCGCTTATAGTAAACAAACACGTACCTAACGCAAAAAACTGCTCTACAGAAAAAGAACTCCTTGAAGAACTCACAAAACTCACACAACAAATAGACCCAGACATCATCACCGGATGGAACGTGATAGACTTTGATTTAGTATTCTTACAAGAAAAATACAAAGAACATAACCTTTCCTGGGCGTGGGGGAGAAGCAATAGAAGTAACAAGCTACGCATAGAAAGCGACTACTACAGAGAAAGCAGCGCAGACATAACTGGACGAATGGTACTGGATGGAATACACTTACTCAAATGGAACTTCGTAGACTTAGACAGCTACAGCCTAGACGCAACAGCAAAACACTACCTACAAGAAGGAAAGATCTTTAGCGGAGAAAACAAAGTAGAGCACATACAAGAAAGCTACAAAAACAACCCAGAAGAACTCATCAAATACAACCTCAAAGACACACAACTCGTACTAGACATACTAAAAGAAAGCACCATACTAGAACTCACCATAACAAGAAGCCTACTCACAGGACTACACCTAGACAGAATAAAAGCAAGCATAGCAAGCCTAGACATGCTCTACCTACCAGAACTACACAAACGAGGATACGTAGCGCCAACAAGCGGGTACACAAGAAAAGAAGAACCCATAACAGGAGGATTTGTAATGGAGAGCAAACCAGGAATCTACAAGAACATCATCGTCTGCGACTTCAAAAGCCTGTATCCAAGCATCATGAGAACACTCAACATAGACCCGCTCAGCTTCGATCCTAACGCGAACAAAACAGAAAGTGATGAGGAGCACGTACGAGCAGAAAACAACGTGTACTTTAGACAAGAAGAAGCAATACTACCAGAAATACTTACTAAGCTACTTAGAAAACGAGAAGAAGCAAGAAAACAAGGAGATGAACTAGCGCGTTTTGCAATAAAAATTTTGATGAACAGCTTCTTTGGAGTGCTTGCAAGCCCAAACTGCCGCTTCTTTAGTATGCAAGTAGCTAACGCAATAACAACAACAGGACAACACCTCATACAAACAGCAGCCAAACACATACAAGACACCTACGGCTACGAAGTAATCTACCAGGACACCGATTCCGCGTTCATAAACCCAAACATAGAAGACTCACAAAAAGCACAAAAGATAGGAGAAGAAATAGAGCAAGAAACAAACGCGTTCTTTAGTGAATACACAAAAAAACGATATTGTCGAGAAAGCAAACTAGAAATAGAATTTGAAAAACTCTTTGTACGCTTTCTCATGCCACAAACACGTTCAGGTGTGGGAAGTAAGAAACGATACGCAGGACTACTACCAAACCAAGAAATAGATGTTACCGGACTAGAACTCGTTCGCAGAGACTGGACGGACTTAGCAAAAGAAGTACAACAAGAGCTCCTTAACTTAGTCTTTAAAGACAAACAACCACACAAATACCTTACACAAGTAATTATAGATTTACGAGAAGGAAAACTTGATGACAAACTCATATACACAAAAGCACTCAGAAAACATTTGGAGGCATACACAAAAACCACTCCTCCACACGTAAAAGCAGCAAGACTCATGAAAACACTACCGCAAAACAACCTCATAGAATACGTGATGACAGTGGATGGTCCAGAACCAGCAACTAACGTGCAGCACTCAGTAGACTACGAGCACTACATAGACAAACAAATCACTCCAGTAGCAGACGCGATACTCATCTTTTACAACACCACCCTTAGTGACGTGCTGAAAGGAACAAGCCAAACAACACTATTTTAGACTTACAAAACCACCACGAGGACGAGAAACAAGGCCGTCACGAAACAAATCATCAAGCAAGTTTTGTGTCTCATCAGCACCAACACCATGAGACTGCGTTTCAAGAAGCAATAACTCTACCTGAACAGGCTTCTTAGAAGCACCTAAATCCTGTAAAGCGTTAAGCACAACAATTTTGTGATCGGTACGTTGCTCCTGCATAACGCGCTCACTCATTAATCGCTGGATGCGAAGAACCTCCTCAAAATCGTCTTGTCTCATGAACTACTAGTATTGGCGACTACTACAGAAAACCCTGTATAGATGGCCATCCCCCAATACTAGTATACACTATCAGTATAAATAAGTATCTGCACAGGACAAACACCCACAAACCCTAAAAAGAACTCCTAACTCACAACACCAAGATGCTACGAAACACGTTCTGCCACCTACCAAGAATAGGCGAGAACACAGAAATAACTCTGTGGAAACAAGGAATACAAACGTGGAATGACTTCATACAAACAAACAACGTCCCACGAATAGGAGCAAACAAGAAACACGCACTTAACAAACTCCTACGAGAAGCAAACCAAGCACTCCTAAACAACCAAGCAACGTACTTCTGCGCTTTACCAAGCAACCAGCACTGGAGAGTATGGGAGGAGTTTAACACAAAAGCAGCATTCATAGACATAGAAACCAACTACCGACAAAACATTACCGTACTAGGAATAAGTGATGGAGAGCGCGTATGGCAATTCGTGCGAGACCACAACATGAACGCACAAGACATACGACGAGTACTCAAACAATTTGATGTACTCGTAACCTTTAACGGAGCATGCTTTGACTTACCCATCATTAAACGATACTTTCATGACGTAATACCAGAAGTACCCCATATAGACTTACGATTCGCAGCAGCAAAAATAGGGCTTACCGGAGGACTTAAGCATATAGAGCAAACACTAGGAATTGCTCGCACAGAAGACACACAAGAACTCTCAGGAGCAGACGCACTAACTCTATGGGATACATACAGAAGCACACAAGAAAAAAAGTACTTAGACATCCTTCTTGAGTACAACGCAGAAGACATCCTCAACCTTAAACCACTAACAGACTACATCTACAAACACCTTCGTGAAGAACACAAAAAACATTTTAGACAAGCATAAAAACCCATACACCATACTTCTCCGTACATGAAATTCTTTAACAGCCGCAAACGACTAGAAAAACGAGTCCAAGAACTCCCAGAAACAAACAACGAAACGTTTGAGCAAACAAAACAACGATTCTCTGAAATAAACAAACGACTAGCCATAACGCAATACACAAAAATCATAGTCATATCTCTTCTGTATATCAGCGTCGCAAGCGCAATAGCAAGCAACATTAGCGGCTCACTACAAGAACTCATAACACCTTTTGTTCTCCTAGCAAACATTTTTGGAATAGGAATACTTACTATAGCGTACTTCTTTGTAGACTTACTCAGCGACGCACTACTCACAGAACTCCTTGCTGAATACGCAGAACTCATAGCACTCACACACAAACAATAAACACACAAAAACCTATACTAGTACAGAGGATGCTGAGAAAACAATCCAACACTTTATAAAGGACTTTTTGAATGTTTCTGATAGGGGATTGATTATGTTTGGCGACCAAGAACACACAGACACAATTGACGTAGTAGAACACAAAAACGGCTGCGTACTACACAGACAAATAGAACGCAGAAACGGACGAATATACATGCGCTTATCAAAAAAATCACTTACCAAAACACTTCTTGGACTATAAGGACTTGCGGGGACGAAGCAGCGCGTAGCTTGCTGTGCGCGCTGCACACAAAACCCCTATAAAGACGAACAACTTTTCAAACAAAAAATGAGACTGGATAAACAAGAAACTCAAGACACACTCATAACCATCTTTCTTCTCACAATAGCACTAAGTATTTTACTCATACAAGTAACTACAACCATACAACAAGCAATATTTACCAGCCTACTAGCAATAACAATAAGCGTACTGGCTAGACAAGCAGCACAAAAATATTTCGCACACAAACACAACAAACAAGTAACGTTTCAAATAAACACGTTAACAGCACTACTTAGCATCCCCGTAGCATTTATAGGCGTACTGCTTGCAGCACCAGGAAAAACAATTATAAGCGGGTTTGTAAGCAGAAAAGAACAAGGAATTATTGCAGCAATAGGGCCAATAACAAGCCTAGCAATAGCGCTTATCACCCTAACAATTTTCTTTACAGGAATAAACACCGCACTCATAGCAAGCTTCGTACTTCTTAACAGCTACTACGCACTATTCACCCTGCTACCCCTATGGGAGTTTGATGGAGAAAAAATCTTTACGTACAACAAAACAATCTACGCAGCACTTATTACTACTAGCGCAGTACTCGCGTTTATTGCCAGCACATACGTACTACCAACACTATAACAATTATTCTTGGTTGTACACTAACTCAACAGGCTTTTGTTTGTATAAAGAATCAATAGGCGCAAACGTTTCGTGCACAGAAACAGGCTCTTTTTCAATGAGTGAGTCAATACTGTTGTACTGAGAAGAACAAGCAGTGGCAAAAACACTAACTGCTGCTGCGGTAGCAATAGTCCAAAGCAACTTTCTTCTCCAGCCTGACGCGTACGAACGCGGTTGAGGACTAAGATTATGTCTCATATGCGTACTTAAACCAAAGGGACGTAAACATATAAACTTTACGTCACTACTCACACCCACGAAACCTATGAGAGCAGAACAAAACACCATCGACAAAGCAATTGCTGCGTACAACCAAGTAACCAAAGCACACAAAAGAAGCCCAGTAGAAGCATACATAAAAAAACGTTTATCAGAAGGAGAAGAAGTAGCGCTAAGCAGCGGAGTAAAAAGATGGAGTAGCGCGCTCGTATTTAGCGGAACACCAGAAGAGATGGTTGTAGAGTTCAGAATAAACCCTGCGCTACCAAACAGCTTTCAAGAACAACTAAAGAAACAACAACAAGAATTTTTAGAGTTGCTTGAAGACACGAACTGAATTACCAAACTTCGCATTCATAATTATTTCTTTTCGTGTATACCCATGTTTCTCATAAAACATAACAGCTGCAAGAGAAGAATCTGCTTGCAAGTAAGTTATACCGTGCTCTTTTGCTGCTTGCTCTACGCGGTTGAGAAGTGAACGGCCAATACCTTGTTTTTGATGTGCTGGATGAACAAACATTCCTTTGATTTTTTCTTTACTAACTGCAAGCGAAGCAGTACCAACTATAACTCCATCAATTACATACACATATATCTCATATTTTTTTGAACGATCAAGAAGAAACTCCTTACTAAAAACTTCATTAAGCGCATTTGTTTGCTGTTGAGTGTATACACCTATAAGGCTTGAATTAGACGCATGAATGACTTGTTGCAACATATCAAGATCTTCTTCTTGAAACCGCCTAATCATTGCACAACGTTGCGCTCATAATTCCACTGAGAATGACCAAAATGAATAACAAGATCAACACCCACGTGACGAGCCTCAAGAGGAAGATCACAAGCACCAAAATTACTTCCAGCCCACACAAGAACATCATCAACGTCAGCGTTTTGAGAAACAAAATCTACTAAGTACTTCGCGTGCATCTTAATACCATCAGGAAACTGCAATAACACTCGCCTAGCAGAGTGCTTCTTAATAGCAGCAAGAACTGCTTGCTCATCAAAATCCCAGATATCCTCTTGCATTAGTTTTCTAAAAACAACTCATCAAGTTCTTGTGTAGAGACATTGCTCTGATTAAGAACTGATAAGCGAGGCTTCTTTGCTTTACGACCAGTAACCGGATCTCGCTCGTACTCAAGAGAAGCGCTTTCTGACCCTTCATCAAAAAGTTTGTCGTACTCTTGCTCAAAAGAATCCTCTTCCTCGTAGTCCTCAAGATACCCAGCATCCTCTAAGTCAAGTTCGCCTTCGTAGTCTTCGATATATTCGTCATTTACCATTGATACATACCCCCGTATGTAGATGCATCGAGCACAGTAATAATATATAAACGTATCTATCTTGATTTCGCAAAAAAAACACGTAAACACGCACAAGAGAGCCTGTATACCTAATAAACGCGTAGAGTTTATAAACAACGATTTGTACAGGCACCACTTAAGAATGAGTAACAACGTTTAAATACGTCTCTTCAGGCAATGTACGTAATAGAGGGAGTACTACCTTATGCCAGAAATACAAACAGGAGTAGATGAGCTGATGCAACTACTACAAGAACACAAAAAAATCAGTCTCAAAGAAGCAAGCACGCGACTAGAAACACCTGAAACAACAATACAAGCATGGGTAGACTTTCTTGTAGAAGACCAAATACTTGGCATAGAATACAAATTTACAACACCATACATCTACATACACAACCCAGAAAGAGCAGAACAACTAGAAACTCCAGACGAAGACAAATACACCCTAAAAGATTACAAGAACGGATTCTACCAAGAAGCAACCAACAAAGAACTTCCAGAAAAAGACATTCCTCGACTATGGAAAGAACACCTACGATACGTAATAGAACAAAACAAAGAATACTTCTTTACTGAATGCAAGAAACGAGCAATACCACACGAGCAAGAACTATTTATAGAATACACAGAGGAGGTGCGTGAACGTGCATCTTGAAGAATGGGTGCGCAAAGACATGAAGCGCTTTATCAAAGAGCACGAACCAGAAATAGAAACAACAACACAAGTACGCCACGAAGACACAGCAATCACGCGCGTAGACTATCAACGACAAATACAACGAGCACTCAAACAACACCGCTTTCGAGAAGCAACAAACGTCTTTAACGACTTAAAAGAAGAATTCCTTCACCTACCAAAAGAGTATGGCGAGCAAAGAAAACAATACTATCGCATACTGCAGAAATGCTACAAAGAAATTTATGAGTACGTAGAAGACAGACACAAAACCAACCGCTTACTACAACGACTAGACGAAACAGCAGACGTGTTTAACACACAAGTACGCACAGTCAACCTTAAAGAAGAAGAAACAAAAGAAGCAATACCTCCAATAGAAGAAATGATGTTTCGCAAGAAACAACTGCTACCAAGAATTGATGAAGAAACAGAAATAACCCTTCCTGAAGAACCAAACACCAAAGAACACTCTGTGTTACGACAACTATCCAGCTCACCAACAAGCAGTTATAGTCCATCATGGAACACACTAAAACACGAACAAACCCCTCCAAAAAACATTCTTGCAGAAAAGAACAAACAAGAACGCAAAGAAAGCACTCAGAAAGAAAAAAGACCAGAAAAACAACAAATAATACCTGAAAAAAAACCTTCACAACTAGAAGATACCAAAGAAAAAAAGCACTTAACAGACTTCCTTAACACAAACAACGAATTCAGCCCCAAATGGCAACCAAACAAACTTCCTAAAAAACAAAAATTTTCTAAACAACAAACGCCTCAAGAACAACAACTACAAACACCGAAAACAAACAAGCAAGCACCCAAAGAAGGATCAGAACAAAAACAACCAGCACAAGAAAACAAACACGCGCCTGCATGGAAACCAACTATTCAACCAAGAAAACACGAGAACAAAACAAATACGCGCTCTACAAACACAAACGCTTCTCCTCCCGAATTCACAGAAAAACCTCTGCCTAAACAAACGAACTTCAGCCCCAAATGGAAGCCAGTACTTACGCGCAAACAACAAGAAACAATACAAGAAACCACCCCTCAAACAACAACGCCACCAGAAAGAATACTCGCAGTAGAGGAACTCACTAGACAAGCACAACAAGCACTACAAGAAAACGATCTTGAAGAAGCAAAAACTAAACTACTAGAAGCAAGAATAGAATACTTACGAACAAGACACGAAAAACCAGAACAACTCAGCAAAATAGAACAACTAGAAAGAGAACTCGTAATACACAAATACAGCAAACAACCACACCAACAAATAGACAAAGAATTCTTTAGCAGCCTATACACAAAAGGACTGTACGCGATGAGAAACGGAGACTACAAAACAGCAACGCAACTCTTTAGTAAACGAGTAAACCAAGCACCCTACGACATAGCAGCAAGGATACGATACCAAGAATGCAAGGAGGCACTACATGCAAAAACAACTTGATAGCTACACAGTAACCACCAATAACATACTCGTAGACATAACCATACAACAAGACGAAGAACAATCAGTACCAAGCTACATACTTAACATCACCAACATCTCAGAGACAACCAAACTCATACTAGAAAAAATCCGTCAAGAATTCATCACGCACATGGACAGCGAAAGCATCCAACGAGCAGAAGAAGAACACGGAATAGAAGCAATACGAGAACAATTCGAGAAAGAAATACGCAAGCTACTAACAAAATACTTTCCTACCCTAGAAGAAAAAACTGAGGACATGCTCGCAAACTACCTCATAGAAGAAAACCTTGGACTAGGAAAAATAGAGATACTCCTAGCAGACCCAAACCTAGAAGAAATAGTTGTTAACAACAGCAAAGAACCCGTCTGGGTGTACCACAGAAAACACGCGTGGCTACGAACAAACGTAGAAATCCTTAGCGAAGCAAGAATACGCCACTACAGCATGAGCATAGGACGAGAAGTAGGCAAAGAAATAACTGCGCTCAGCCCACTCATGGACGCGCACCTAACAACAGGAGACAGAGTAAACGCAACTCTTGAACCCATAAGCACGAAAGGAAACACCATAACAATAAGAAAATTCGCAGACGACCCATGGACGATAACCAAATTCATCAAAGAAGGAACACTCAGCCTAGCAGCAGCAGCACTGATATGGCTAGCAATAGAAAACGAGCTAAGCATACTCATAGCAGGAGGAACAGGAAGCGGAAAAACCTCTATGCTTAACGTAATAGCAAACTTCTTTCCCCCAAACCAACGAATAATCAGCATAGAAGACACGCGAGAACTCGTACTCCCAAAAACCCTACACTGGGTACCCATGGAGACAAGACTAGCAAACCCAGAAGGAAAAGGAGCAGTAAGCATGCTAGACTTACTCGTAAACAGCCTACGGATGAGACCAGACAGAATAATCGTAGGAGAGATACGAAGAAAACGAGAAGCAGAAGTACTGCTTGAAGCAATACACACAGGACACAGCGTGTACGGAACGATACACGCAAACGACGCAGACGAAGTAATAACAAGACTCACCAACAGCCCAATAGAAATACCAAAACCAATGATCAGCAGCCTAGGACTCATCGTTGTTCAGAACAGAAACCGAAGAAGCGGAAAACGACGAACACTACAAATAGCAGAGATACTGCCAACAGGAGATCCTAACGTACTCCTACAACACAACATATACACGGACTTACTCGTAAAGGTGCGTGATAGCGAGAGCGTAATGGAAAAACTCCATTTATACACAGGACTCACCCCAAAACAACTCTCAGAAGACCTACAAAACAAGATAGACATACTCAAATGGATGGTACTACAAAAAAAAGAAGACGTGCACGAAATAGGAATGATTATGAGTAAATACTACCGAAAAACGCTACGCATAGAGAAGGAGGAAGAATAACGTGTTTCGCTACCTAGCAGAATACTTTCCCCACCTAAACCACCAACTACACGTAGCACGCATAGACGCAACACCAGAAGAATTCTTACGAACAATAACAACACAAACAAGCATGTACAGCCTATTACTAGGATTTCTTTTCTTCATGCTTGCAGACAGACAAGGATGGGGATTAGAAACAGTACTTTTTGCAACAATAGGAATATGGTTGTTTGGTTTCTGGTTTGGGATGCAAAGACCAAAAATACAATCTTTTAGCAGAGCAAAAGACATAGACAAAGAAGTCATTTTTGCAGGAAGATACTTGCTTGTAAAACTACACAGCGGAAAACCACTCGTAAACGCATTATTTGAAGCAGCTAAGAGTTACGGAGTAGGAAGCAAGTACTTTGAAGAAATCGTTCGCGACATAGAACTCGGAACACCCCTAGAAGAAGCAATCGAGCGAGCAATGACGTACACACCAAGTGATAACTTCAGAAAAATATTGTTTCAAATACACAACGCACTCAAACTAGGAATTAACGTAACCAAAAGCCTAGAAGCAGTCCTTGAAGAAATACAGAACAAACAACTCCTAGAAATACAAGACTACGGAAAAAAACTCTCCACAGTAACGCTGTTTTACATGCTGTTAGCAATAGTATTTCCTAGCTTAGGAATGACAATAATGACCATAATTCTTAGTTTCACAGAAATACAGATGAACGCAACAGCATACGCAGTAGTCATTCTTTTCTTAGTAATTCTTAACTTCATCTTCATAACAGTATTTAGAGGGATACGACCAAAACTAAACATATGATACGCAACGAAATACTTGAGCGCTTTGGACGAGCATTCGTGCCTCTACGAGCACGAGAACCTCTAAGAAATTACTTACTCAAAGCAGGGTATCAGAACGTTCCGTACAGCGCGTTTGGACTCTTCTTTATCATAACACTCATAACAACGTACCTACTCTTTTTTGCAGCAATTCTTCCAGCACTACAAGAAACAACACAAGCATGGTTGTTTATCATAACACTTGGTTTCTGGATAGCGTCTTTACTCGTACAAAACGCTCTCATAATGTTTTTTATCTGGAGCTACCTGAACCTAAAAATTTATGGACGAATAAAAGAAATAGAAGACAAGCTGCCTGACTACTTAGAACTCGTTATTACGAACTTACGTAGCGGAATGAGCTTTGATAAAAGCTTATTTGGAGCTATAAGACCTGAATTTGGTGTTTTATCAGCAGAGATAGGAATGGTAAGTAAACGCGTAATGACGGGTAATGATACAGCAGCAGCGCTACAAGAATTCAGTGACCGCTACGAAAGCCCTATTCTGCGCAGAGGCTTAGAACTTATTATCTCTGAGCTTGATAGCGGAGGAGAAATCGCTGACGTAATTGAGCGAGTAATAGATAACTTACGAAAAACTAAGCGCCTTAAAGACGAGATGAGAAGCTCAGTAATTAGTTACATGATGTTTATTAGTATCATCGTCATGGCACTAAGCCCAGTACTTTTTGCTCTTGCACACACCATTCTCTCTGTTATTCTTAGCTTCGCAGGACAAATAGGTTCAGCACCTGCAGGAGGAGTAGGAGCAGCAGCTTCTCTGTTTGATAACTTAGAAGCACTTGCTGCACAAGAAGAAATGCTACTTATAGGCTTTAAGAATTTTAGTTACGCAGCTCTTACTACGATAAGCTTATTTGCAGGGATGATAGTAAGTATTATTGAGAAAGGAGATATTCGTGGAGGAATAAAATACATTCCTATATTCATAGCAGTAACGCTTACTCTCTACACACTCGCTTTAGGCGTTGTAGGAGGGGTGTTTGGAGGAATTGTTTGAAAACGATACGTTTAAATAGGTTTTTGAATAAGAGACAGGTATTGGTGAGTAATACATGACAAAAACACGCGGACAAGCAGCGCTAGAGTTTCTTTCAACATACGGATTTGCGTTCTTAGTCATTTTAGTAATGATAGGGGCACTGAGTTACTTTGGAGTTCTAAGCCCAGGAAGGTTTCTGCCAGAGAGATGTTTGGTAGGAGCAGAATTTAGTTGTGCGGAGTTTCAGATAGAACGAAGCGACCCTACAGGAGGAGTTGTTCGCTTCGTGTTACAAAACAATTTAGGAAATAGCGTTACGTATAACGTATCTTCTTTTTCAGCAACAAGTGACTTTGCTTCTGCAAATACGTGTACAATTACTCCGGAGACACAAGTAGGAGGAGGAACTTCAATAATCGAGTGCTCATTGGACCAAGCAGGTACTAGTGGAGGAAATATTCTTCCTGCAGCAGGAGAAAAAATTCGTATTCGCTTTGATGGTCGCTACACAGAACTCGGGCGAACACTTCCAAGATCCGTGCAGGGAGAAGTCTTTGCGACAGTACAATAAATGCGTTTATGAAGAAAGGACAAGCAGCACTAGAGTACCTGTTTACGTACGGATGGGCTTTTTTAGCAATTCTTCTTACGTTAGGAACACTTGCGTATTTTGGAGTCTTTGACATCAATAACTTGCGAGGAGAAACTTGTCGCTTCCCACCAGGAATCGTTTGTGAAGAATACGCTCTTACAGACTCTTTTGATACAGAACCTTTTGTGTACGTAGAACTACGTAACGTGTTTGGAGCAATTATAAACGTTACAGAGATGAACTTGACAGGAGCACAAATAGAAGGTATAGAGTCGTGTGATGTTAATGGTTCAGAAAGCCTTGGAGAAGTTGCTTGGGAGCATGAACAAGCAAAGATGTTTCGCTGTGACTTTCCAAACGACCGCTTTTTTTCTCGACAAACCTATGAGCTTGTAGTATCCATGCAGTTTAGTCAGCCAGGACACACCTATATACACACAACGTCTGGAGCTTTACGCGTAACTGCGCAGTAAGACTTATAAGTAAACTCGCTCTTCCTAACTCTACGCGCAAGTATCATAGCGCAGTTTTATCGGAGAAGAAAAAACGGTTTTATGAGCAAAGAACAACACGTTCTCAAGACAGGAACGACAACACTAGGAATAGTTGCTAAGGACGGTATCGTCATGGCAGCAGATAAGCGAGCAACAGTAGGAAACCAAATCATTGTTTCTAAACTCACCAAAGTTATTAAGATAGGAAGACGATTCGTCATTACCATAGCAGGAACTGCTAGTGACGCGGTTATGCTTGGACGACAAATAACTGCTGAGCTAAAACTTAAGGAGCTTCGCAGCGGAAACGAAGTAACAGTTAAAGAAGCAGCTAACTTACTTGCTCAGTTCGTGTACGCAAATATTCGTCAACCAAGCACGATTCAAGGAATAACGCACTTCTTACTTGCAGGCTATGACAAAACAGGAGCGTACTTGTATGACGTGTTTCCTGACGGAAGCATTACCGAAATAGATACGTACTTTAGTAGTGGTAGTGGTAGCGTGTTCGCGTATGGAGTTCTTGATGCGAAGTACGGCGAGGATATGAGCGTAGAGGAAGCAACGAGTGTAGCAAAAGACGCTATTCGAGCAGCTGTTAAGCGAGATAGCGCTAGTGGAAACGGCTATGACGTCGTTGTTGTTCGCAAAGACGCAATAGAAGATGTAGCAAGTGTTATGTTTAACACGACAGAAGAATAAACGATACTATTAGTAGGATTCATCACATGACTGATTTCATAAAAGAAGTACTTAAGCACGTACCTAAAGAAAAAATTACTGAGGCTTGCTTTGAGGGAGCAAACATTGTTTTGTACACGAAAAGTAAGAAGTTCTTTCTTAATCATTCTCAAGAAGTGCGCAAAGCAGTTGCTGCAGTAAAGAAGCGTATTGAGGTGCGTCCAGACCCGGATATGTGTCTTTCTCAAGCCGAGGCGCAAGAGAAGATTATGAAGATGTTTGAGGAGGAGGTGGGCATTGCACAAATCATTTTTGATCCTCGCAGAAGCGTTGTTATTATTGAGGCTGAGAAGCCAGGAAGTATTATTGGTCGAGGAGGAGAAGGCCTTGACAAGATTAAGGAAGAGACGTTGTGGCTTCCTGTTATTAAACGAACGCCTCCTCTTCGCAGTACGCACTTAGAAAAAATTCGTAGTGTGCTGTATGAGAATAGTGATGAGAGACGTAAGTTTCTTAACGCTGCTGGTGAGCGTATTCAACGTCCTAAAAAAACTCCTGGTCAGGAGTGGGTTCGCATAACGTATCTTGGTAGTGGTCGACAAGTTGGTCGTAGTGCTTTGTTATTGCAGACTCCTGAGAGTAAAGTATTGTTTGATTGCGGTATTGATGTTTCTCGTGATGATGAAGAAGCGTATCCTATCCTAGAGGCTCCTGAGTTTCGTTTAGAGGAGCTTGATGCTATTGTTGTTAGTCACGCGCACCTTGATCACACCGGTTTTATTCCGTACTTGTTTAAGTACGGGTATCGTGGTCCGGTGTATTGTACGCTTCCTACCCGTGATATTATGAGCTTAACGCAGCTGGATACGATTAAGATTGCTCGTCACGAGGGTAAAGAGCCTATTTATACTGCTGATGATATTAAGCAGCAGTTACTTCACACTATTGATTTGGAGTATGAGGAGGTGTGTGATATTACTCCTGATGTTCGTATTACGTTTTATAATTCTGGGCACATGCTTGGTGCTGCTATGGTTCACATTCATGTGGGTAATGGGCTTCATAATATTGTGTACTCAGCTGATATTAAGTACACGGATAGTTTCTTGCTTGCTAAGGCGAAAACGAAGTTTCCTCGTTGCGAAACGCTTCTTATTGAAGGAACGTATGGAGGTAAGGATAACGTTCTTCCTCCTATGCATGAACAAAACGAGATCTTTGCTGATATTATTAAGAAAACGATTGCTCGTAAGGGAAAACTTTTAGTTCCTGTTCTTGGTAGTGGTCGTGGCCAGGAGATCATGGCTCATATTCATTACATGGTTCGTAAGGGAGAAATTGATCCTGTTCCTGTCTATGTTGATGGGATGGTTTGGGATATTACTGCTCTTCACACCGCTTATCCGGAGTTCTTGAATCCTCAGATGCGTAAACAAATCTTTCATAAAGATGATAATCCGTTTTTAGCAGAGTATATCAAGCACGTTCCTAGTGGTAAGGAGCGACAAAACATTATTGATGGTGATGAGTCCTGTATTATTTTGGCTACGAGCGGTATGCTTGTTGGTGGTGCTTCTGTGCAGTACCTTAAGGGGCTTGCTGAGCAGAAAAAGAATTCTTTAGTGTTTTGTTCCTATCTTGGTCCTGGTAGTCTTGGTCGGCGCATTCATGATGGGGAGAAAGAAATTGCTTTCTCTAAGGGTAATGGTGGCCAGGACGTGTTGTACATTAACCTTGAGGTTCATAAAATTGAGATTACTGGTCACGCTGATAGGCGTGAACTTATGGCTTTTGTAAAGAACGTGCAGCCTCGTCCTAGGCGTATTATGATTAATCACGGCGAGGTTAGTCGCTGTATGGATTTAGCGAGTTCTCTTCATAAGAAGTATCGTATTGAGACGCTTTGTCCTAAGAACTTGGATGCTATTCGTTTGCGTTAGAATAGTTTTTTTATTTTTTTGTTATTTTCTATATAGAAATAATATTGTTTGTTACTGTTAAGTGACTATAAATTCGTAGCTTTTATATAGTAGTTACTACATAGTAGTAGTATGAGATTTGGCTTGTGGGCACTAATCGTGCTCAGCTTCACAATGGGACTCGTCACCGCCACAACACTAAGTGACAGCACCATACAATTTCCAAGCTCACCTCTCTCACTCCAAGGAGCAGAACGAATAGGCCCACAAGACTGGATCTCACAAGAACAAATACTCGTAACACAAGAAAAAGTAGAAATAAACATCCAAGGAGCACAATGGGCACGCTTCGCACCAACAGGAAGCATGAAACCAGTACTCGACCAAGGAGCATACGGAATACAAATAATACCAGAAAAACCAGAACAACTACAAATAGGAGACATCATAACCTACGACTACAACGGAAGAAAAATAATCCACAGAATAGTAGACATACAACAAGACAGCCAAGGATACTACTACACACTAAAAGGAGACAACAACCCAACACCAGACCCAGTAAAAGTACGCTTTGAAGACATAGAAAGAGTACTCGTAGCAATAATCTACTAGAAAAATGCTAAAGAAACTAGACTCCCTTCTCCTACAAGCACATACACAAATAGCAAAGAAAACAAAAAAATCAGCACGAGAACTAGAAAGACACGCATACATGCTATCAGCAACTATTCACGCAGTACAATACATACAAAACAATAAACCATCAGACGCATTTCTTGCAGTTATCAGCACAGCACTAAGCATACCAAATAGAGAAAATACCAAAGCACAAACATACGGACCAATAATGAGTCTCGTTCTACCTACAGGATACATAGTAGCTCCTTTGCTTGCAACAACAGGAATAATAGAAACAGTCAACGGAATAATAACAGCAGATATACACACAACACAACAAGGAATAAACCACATACAAAAAGGATTAGCAACAGCAAGCTTTATGTCAGGAATGTATTTCTCAAGAGTAGAAGAAGAAAAAAAGAACACCTAAATACTCTGTACTACTTCTACATATTCATGAATGAAGCAACCAAACAAGACTACCTACAAGCAGGAAAAATAGTAGCGCAAGGACTAGCACTAGGACGAGAACTTATCAAAGCAGAAAAAAACATTCTAGAAATACTACTTGCAATAGAACAACACATCCTAGATAGCGGAGCAGAAATAGCTTTTCCAGCACAAATAAGCATAAACGAAACAGCAGCGCACGACTGCGCAGAACCAAACGACAAAAAAATCTTGCAAGAAGGAGATCTTGTAAAACTAGATATAGGAGCACACATCAACGGACGAATAGCAGACGCAGCAATAACAATAGACCTCTCAACAGATAACAAACACAAAAAACTCATACAAGCAGCAGAACAAGCACGAGACGCAGCAGTAGAAATGGCGCGACCAGGAGTAAGCCTAGGAGAAATAGGAAAAACAATACAAGACATCATCACACAAGCAGGATACGCACCAGTAAGAAACCTAGGAGGACACGGACTAGGAGAATACGAAGTACACACAGAACCAAGAATACCAAACATAAACACAAAAGACGAAACAGTACTAGAAGAAGGAATGATAATAGCAATAGAACCATTTGCGAGCACAGGAGAAGGAATAGTACACGAGCAAGAATACGGAAACATCTACTCCTTTAGCGGAAAAGCACGTGTACGAGGAAGATACGCACGAGAAGCACTCAAACACATACAAACAAGAAACGGACTCCCGTTTAGCCTACACTGGCTAGCAAAACAAATGGGAGAAGGACCAGCACGATTCGGACTAAAAGAAATTTATCAAGCAGGAGAAGCACTCACCGTATACCCGCCACTAGTAGACAAAAAAGAGAGCTTTGTAGCACAAGCAGAACACTCAGTAATAGTAGCAGAAGAACCAATCGTGTACACAAAACAATAAATTTTTTATAGCAAATTAACAAAAAAGCCGTGTGACGCAACACCACGTTATCGCACTCATCATACTGTACTTCGTAATAGTATTAGCAATAGGGTGGTGGTCAAGAAAAAAAGAAACCAACGAAGGATTCCTACTCGCAAACAGAAACCTAGGAGTGTTCGCACTCACAGGAACATTGCTAGCAAGCATGTTTGGAGGAACAGCAATCATCGTAACGATGAGCTTTGTCTACGACTACGGAGCAGCAATCATATGGGCTTTTCTAAGCACAACAATAGGCTGCTTCTTACTAGCAGCTCTTGTACCAAAAATAAAAAAACTCGCTGATAAGAAAAAACACCACACATACTCAGACTACTTCTTTGAAAAATACGGAAAACAAGCAGGAACACTCGTAGCAAGCATAATACTACTCGTGTACTTTGGTTACTTACTCGTACAACTCATAGCAGGAAGCATTATCTTATCAACACTCACAACACTCACCTACACAGCAGCAGTCGTTCTTGTAGGAGGAACAATTATTTTGTACGTATACACAGCAGGGTTTAGAGCAGTAGTAAAAACAGACGTTTTCCAATACCTCATAATACTCTTACTCTTCATTCTCTCAATAGACATTTTTCGCAACGCACAAACAATACCAACACAAGAACTCAACTTACTGGCAGCAGGAGGAATAAACACCATAGGATTTCTTATCTACGGAATAATGATACTCTTCGTAGGAGCAGAATTCTGGCAAAGAATATACGCAGCAAAAAACAACTCAGTAGCAAGAAAATCACTTATAATAACAGGAACACTCTTCTTCTTACTAGGAATACTCGTAGTGCTTATAGGACTATCAGTAAAAGCAAGCTTTCCAGACATTATCCCAACAACAGCACTCATAGTAGGTTTTGAACAACTCCTCTCAGGATACCTACTAGGAATAGGCTTAGTCCTACTATTCGCAGCAGTCATGTCATCAGCAGATACATTTCTGTTTGTTCTCTCAACAAGCGTATCAAAAGATTTTCTTGCAAGAAAAAACAAACAAGCACTCACAAAACACACCCAACACTTCACCATAGCAATAGGAATACTCGCGATAATAGTAGCGATACTCTTTGACAACATAGTAGAAGTCGTTACTTCAATAGTAGGAATAAGCTTCGCACTCTTTCCAGCAACAATATTTAGTTTCTGGTACAAACTACACCCAAAAGCAGTCAACATAAGCATAATACTAGGAATAGCAGGAGCAATACTTGCGTTTATAACAATAGGAATAAGCGTAGAAGCAGCACTCGTATCACTACCAATAGCACTCATAACACTAGGAATAATGCAAAGTATACACAAGAACTAGTTGTGTGTGAAAAGCGTATACGAAAAAATAGTTTTTTTTGCAAAAAACTTTCGTAAACGTACAAGTAACACATTTAATATACTCATACATCTATAGATATACTATGCCAAAATACATATATGCTCACGACCCCCAAATAGACCGACGAGTAGTGCATGTAATTAAAGGAGAATACGCTATTTCTATGGTAACAGGGAATAAATTTGTATACAAACCAAAAAAAGAAGTAACATGAAGTACAGAGAAACACTTCTTGAAACAAAAGAAATACTTACAGACATACAAAACGAAATAACAAACCAAAATGAGTTCTCAGCACTTCTTCTCGCTCACGGGTACATCGAAGCGTATTTGCGAGAGTGGTTTTTTATCTCAGGAAATATATCTAAAGAAACATTTAATAAACAAACAATAAAGGATATTGAACGATTTAGTTTTACATACGTGTTATACACTCATCTCGTACTAGGAAATATTACTTACTCATTGTTTAAACAAATAAGCTCATTTAATCAAAAAAGAAACGTTATTGCTCACGAAATAATAAAAATAAATCGTACACATACAAAAACAAAAAAATCACTTCATTCATCAATACAAATATCCTCGAGTATCATAAAACAACTCGCAAAAAAATATCAACAGTCACTTAATAAGTACCAAAAAAGTATACGCGCATAAACTCACTCAAATAACTCTAAATCAAGTTCTTCAAGCTCACCAACAGAAAGCTTCTCTTCCTCGCCAGTTCTCATGTTCTTGAGTGTAACAACGCCTTCATCCAAGTCGCGTTTTCCAACGACAAGAACAAAAGAGATGTTTTGTTTATCAGCATAATCAAGATTCTTAGAAATACTACGCCCCATAACATCAAGATCAACGCGATACCCAATTTTTCTTAGTGTCTGAGCAAACACAAACGCTTCCTGAACAACGCCAATAGGAGCAACGAAAATATCAGCAAAAGAAACTCCTTGATCAAACTGAACAGCAAGTAACGCCTCAGTAAGCGGCTCAACACCAAAGGAGCAGCCAACAGCAGGAAGTACTTCACCACCACGCATCTGACCAATAATGTTATCGTAACGACCACCAGCAGCAACACTAGAAGTAACCACGGAGTCCTTTAAGAACACCTCAAAAACCGTGCCCGTATAATAATTAAGGCCTCTAGCAAGAGAAGGATCAAAAACAACGTTTTCAGAATTTACTAATGAAAACACTTCTCGCAACTCACGAACAGCAACAGAATCATCAAAAGAATCCAAATCTTTCTTGATAAAAGAAAACAACCCACTAACCTGCTCTTCTGACAAATACTCAAGATACTGCTTTCGTAACTCCTCCTCACCAATTTTACGAATTTTATCAAGCAACGTAATAGTCTTTTGCTTCTCAGAAATACCCAGCGAACTAAGAACCTCATCAAGTAACTTACGGTTATTCACCCGAATCTCATACTCGAAAGGAAGCTCAGAGAACACGAAATCAAGTAATTGCAAGCACTCAGCGTCAGCAACCATGGACGAAGAACCAACAATATCTGCGTCACACTGCCAGAACTCGCGCGTACGACCAGCCTTAATAGGGCCGTCGCGATACACGCGACCAATCTCAAAGCGCTTGAAAGGAAGCTTCAAATCCTTATTCTCAGCAACAAAACGACACAAAGGAACCGTTAAGTCAAAACGAAGACCAAGCTCACGACCGCCTTGATCAGAGAGAGAAAACAACTCACTCATAACATCCTCATCCCCCGCGAACTTAAAGGTTAACGTCTCCTTACGCTGAATAACTGAAGAAGAAAAAGCAGAGAAGCCAAAGCGCTCAAACGCATCAACAACAAGAGAGAACAACTCTTGTCTAACAACCTCTACCTCAGGAGGATAATCCTTAACTCCGCGCGCAAGTTCCATACAACAACAAAATACGTACTATCATTTAAGCGTTTTTGCCCTTGTAACGGCCACGACTCTCAACAACCTCTAAGCGCTCAACTAAACTAGCACTAGGGCTGTACTCCTGCCAGAACACCTCCCAACAAGAAAAACCAGGGTGCTTAGCAGCAAGGGAGTGCTTAAGCAAATGAAGATCAACAGCAACGTGCTCAACGTGCTCTGAGAACTCAGAGAGACCAAAATCAATAAGCACCAACTCATCACCACGAACAAGAACGTTACTCGTCGTTAAGTCCCCATGAACAACGCCTCTGCTATGAACTTCTTGAATAAGAACGGCTAATTTCTTCATCCAAAAAACGTAGTTCTCCGCAGAAAGAACGTCACGAAGCTGAGAACTGTCAACAAACTCCATCTCAATAAGCATTTTTTTATCATTAACAGAAAACACTCTTGGAGCAACTTCTCGTAAACGACTAAGAACTTTTCCTTCCCTGCGCGTACGAAACTGACGCAAACGAGCATCTAAGTCCTCGTGACGATACGATTTTTTCTCACGAGACTTCACAACACCTCTCTTTGTTCTCGTAATAGTAGCTTCAGCGCCGCGATCAATAACTGTCATGAACAGAAGAGAAAAGAAGAAACTAAAAAAAAGTATTGGAAAAAAGAAGAGTTATTTCTTCTCTTTAGAAGAAGAATCCTCTTCCTCATCATCGTCTTCAGGATTAAACTCAAGCTCCTCAGAGGAGATATCACTATCTGCACGAAGCTGAGCAACTAAGCTATCAACCTCGTCTTCATCCTCCTCCTCGTCATCATCAAGCATAGCCTGCTCGACTTCTTCACGAAGAGCAGCGATAGCATCAACAGAATCCTTCTTCAAGTTCTTTTTACGAAGCTCATACTGCACTTCCTCAACAGCACCAGCAGCTTCATCATACTCGCCAGCGTACTTTAAGAAACGAATATCTACGCTTCGAGTAGGAAACACTGAGCTTAACTGATCTTTTAAGTAGCGCTGCATACGCCCCTCAACAACTTCGTTAATGAGCGTCTCGATAGTATACTTACTCGTAAACGCACGAACAATCTGCTTTGTTTTAGCACGAAGAGCACGCTGCATATCGTTTTTTGCAAGGCTACGAGTCATAACAATAGGCTTTATACGAATAAGATCTCCGTTACTAACTTTCGCTAAGAAACTATCAGCAACTTTACTGCGTCCTCTACGAGCAAGGCGTCTAGCAGCGTTATGCTGCAACTCAACACCCAAAGCCTTTGTGTGAGCAACTCCTTCAGTAACCTGAGTTACTAAGAAATACGCATCCATACTTTGCTTCTTAGGATTACCTGTTAACGTCATTACATTAACCTTAACAGGTTTATGAAGAATACTTTCTGTCTCCCAAACCATCGTCTCACCAATAAGCTGCTTGTTAAAGAGCTCTGGAGCGTGGATAGGATACCATTTACGCTTACCTTTTCGAATCTTTTGATTACTTGCCATTTTTTCTTGTTCGAGACCCCCAACTTAATGGTAGAGATCAATGCTCGTCTTACGGTCTCTAGAAACAAGCAAAAAACGCTTCAGTTTAAAAAAGCATCTGAGAACTTTAAAAAGAAACTCTAGATATCCAAATTAGTTACTTGCAAAGCGTTTTGTTCAATAAACTCTCGTCGAGGCTCAACAGCATCCCCCATCAAGACAGTAAACATCTCCTCAGCCTCAACAGCGTCCTCAATAGTGATTTGTTTAAGAACACGCGTTTCTGGGTCCATCGTCGTCTCCCAAAGCTGATCAGGGTTCATCTCACCAAGACCTTTGTAGCGCTGAAGAGCAACAGAAGCGCCCAATTCCTTAAACATAGCGTCACGCTCCTTATCGCTGTACGCGTAGTGCTTACTACGACCCTTTTTTAAGAGGTAGAGAGGAGGCTGCGCTAAGTAGATATAGCCTGCTTCGATAAGCGGGCGCATATACCGAAAAAACAACGTAAGAAGTAACGTAGTAATATGCGCACCATCAACATCCGCATCCATCATCAAAACAACTTTGTGATAGCGCAACTTCTCAATATCGCACTCGTCACCAACACCACAACCAAGAGCAGTAATGATATTAATTATCTCATTACTACTAAGAACTTTGTTCATACGAGACTTCTCAACATTAAGGATTTTTCCACGAAGAGGCAATATCGCTTGAAACGCTCGGTCACGACCGCTTTTGCTGCTTCCACCAGCAGAATCTCCTTCCACCAAAAAAATCTCAGCCTTAGTAGGGTCTCGTTCTTGACAATCAGCAAGCTTACCAGGAAGAGTACTGCTCTCAAGAACGCTCTTTCTACGCACTAAATCACGCGCTTTACGAGCAGCTTCTCGTGCTTTCGCAGCTGAGATTGCTTTTTCAATAAACAACTTCGCCTCTTTAGGATTCTCCTCAAGATACGTGGACAATCCTTCAGAAACAATACTATCAGTAATACCTTTAACCTCGCTATTACCCAGCTTCGTCTTAGTCTGCCCCTCAAACTGCGGTTCAGGAACCTTAACAGAAACAACCGCGCTCATACCCTCGCGCACATCATCACTACTTAACGTAGTATCACTAAGCTTGTTTTTAGAAGCGTACGCATTAATAGTTCTGGTAAGAGCAGCCTTAAAACCAGACAGGTGGCTTCCTCCCTCATGAGTATTAATGTTGTTAACAAACGTAAAAATCGTTTCTTGATACGCGTTAGTATACTGAATAGCAACTTCAACAATAACGTTTTCTTTCTCACCAGAAACACTAATTGGGCTGTGCAAAGACTCCTTGTTTTTGGTGAGGTACTCAACAAAACTTACCAGACCTCCATCAAACTTAAACTCTTTTTTCTTATCGTTACGCTCATCAACTAACACGATGTGCAGACCAGCGTTAAGAAACGCTTGCTCACGCATACGAGCTTGCAAGGTTTCAAAAGAAAACTCTACGCTCTCAAAAATTTCTTCGTCAGGAGTAAACGTAACGATAGTACCGGTCTTATCAGTACTCCCTGTAACACGCACTTCTCCAGTAGGAACTCCTCGAGCAAATGATTGCTCATGAACTTCACCAGCTCGGTGAACAACGACTTTAAGGTCTGTTGAGAGAGCATTAACAACACTAACACCCACTCCGTGAAGACCACCAGAGACTTTATACGTGTCTTTATCGAATTTTCCGCCGGCGTGTAGTTTTGTAAGAACAACAGTAAGAGCAGACATGCCATACTGAGGATGTTCTTTTACCGGGATACCGCGCCCGTCATCACCAACAGTAACTGAGCCGTTTTTATGAATAGTAACAGAAATCTTTGTTGCATGACCAGCCATTGCTTCATCAATACTGTTATCAACGACTTCATAGACTAAGTGATGCAAGCCTCGTAGACCAGTGCTACCAATATACATCCCAGGTCGTTTTCTAACAGCTTCTAAGCCTTCAAGAACAGTAATGTTTTCTGATTCGTACGTCTTCTCTTTCACGAAGTAATACAGACGCAACGCGTTTATAAGCATTGTTGTTTAGGCTGGTTAGTACGTCCATCCTTGACGTTTCATAAATGAGAGCGCCTTATCATATGGTTTCTTAAATACGCTACCGACCTTTGTTGGTAAATCAAGATATACTAAAAAAATAGCGACTACAAGAATAGCTACGTTATCCATGTTTGGAAGAGGAGTAACTGGTACGTTGTGAGCCCATAAAAAATATTGGTCCATGAATGGATCAAATAACGCAACAAACGGAACAACGTACAACAAATACCCTTCTAAGTTTTTTGGGTTATGTTTTTTTGCATCAAGTAGTCCTCGCAGTGCGAGCAAATAGTTTCCGTGGCTGCGAATTTCTTGGCGATTAATTACTTCATATTCGCGTGCAGCTTCTAGAAATTGTGTGTACGCGACTAGAAGTTCTTGTTTTGTTGCTGTATTAGCAATCCATCGTTTTTCGATACTAAGAAAGTTTTCTTGCTTGTGCAGTAATTTATCGTAGTAAGATAAGAGGTTACGTAGTACTTGCTTGGGAATTTTTGCTTCAGAAGAGAGCTTTTTTCGAGGGTCGTTTTGTTTAACGATATCAAGGATGTTTTGTTCACGCATATTTAGTCTTGAGATCAACTCTTGTACTTGTTTCTTGTCTGGCCGAGAAAATAACACTCGTAAAAACCGGTGTTCTGCACGAAGAAGTCTTTTAGTAAAGAAAAATCGATTATATATTTTTAGACGCTCTTCATAAATACGTACGAGTAGATTTTGTACGCGAAGAGTATTTTTGAGAACATCAGCGTAACTAATAAGCTCTTCTTTACTCATACACCTTTATGAAAGGCCAATTCTTAAAAACTTATCCGATTGCTCGGCGCACATCAGTTGTTTCACAACTCATAACGCCCTCAAGAGACTCGATTTCTTCCTCAAGAACATCAGCACTACCCTTGCTCTCATCCATAACAAAAATGATATTAAGACTTTTTAGGCCAAAAGCAACAGGTTCAGTGGTGACTTTTGTCTCGTCATTACCACTAAACGTAGCGATTAGAGTAAGAGCTTTTTCTTGAAGAACTGCTAAATCAACATCAGGGCTTTCAGGCATGATTTTTAAGGTAATAATTGCTTTAGCCATTAG
Organism: Candidatus Woesearchaeota archaeon; assembly: GCA_047602905.1. GTDB lineage: Archaea > Nanobdellota > Nanobdellia > Woesearchaeales > SKIA01 > SKIA01. The sequence continues at coordinate 71,855 of JBLKOP010000003.1, forward strand.
TTAGGACCCTCAAAACCGCACTTGCTACACGTGTACTTCACAACGATTTGTCGAGAACTCATGCTGCGAGTAATAACTTCTTCACCACAAGCAGGACAAGGAAAACTCACTGCTCCATTATCGTTAGCGACACTCACGTTAGCTGTTGTATCCATTTTCATGTTGCTAGCGAACACAAAGGGCTTTATAAGCTTAATGCTGGACGAGTTGTTTCTTAGCAGAACGTACTAAGCCAAGAAACACCGGTGCAGGAGCGTCTAAACTACTTTTTAGTTCAGGGTGCGCTTGTGTAGCGACAAAGAACGGGTGTTCTGGCAACTCAATAAACTCTACTAAGTCTTCGTACATACCAGAAAACACTAGTCCGTGCTCAAGAAACGTTTCGTGATAGAAAGGGTTTACCTCATAGCGGTGTCGGTGACGCTCAGAAACCGTAAGGGAATCGTAGAGGCCAGCAACTAAGCTGTTTTTTTGTAGCTGAGCAGTGTACGCACCAAGACGCATAGTACCTCCTTTTTGCGTAACAGCCTTTTGTTCTTTAAGAATATCAACAACAGGGTGCTTGGTGTCAGGATGTACTTCTGTTGTGTGAGCACCTGCTAGTTTGCAGACGTTACGAGCAAACTCCACAACAGCGAGTTGTAAACCATAGCACAACCCAAGGTAGGGAACGTTATTTTCTCGACAATACTGAATAATACGTATTTTTCCCTCGATACCACGACTACCAAAACCACCAGGAACAATTACTGCGTCAACATCAGAAAGAACTTCTTCTACATTGTTATCCTCAGACGTTTCAACCCAAACAATGTTCGCAGCCACTCCTACATGAGCGCACGAATGCTTAATTGCTTCTACAACAGAAGCGTAGCTATCCTCAAGAGCAGTGTATTTACCAGCAATACCAATAGTAAGGGTTTCTTCTGGACAAGCAAGCGCTTCTAAGTACGTATCCCAAGAACCACTATACGTTGCTTGTAAACCAAGAGTGTCATTAATTACTTCCAAAAGTCCTTGGTTAGCGAAGTTACGAGGGATTTGATACACGTCAGGTAAGTCATGACCACTAATGACTTTAGCGCAGTTACAGAAACGACGAATTTTGTGCTTGATATCCTCAGGAACAGGCTCCTCGCAACGAGCAATAATAACATCAGGAATGATACCTCTTTGAAGAAGTAGTTGCGTGCTTTGTTGCGCAGGCTTAGTTTTGTGCTCGCCAATCCAACCAGGGCGAGGAACGTACGCTAAATGAACAAACAAACAATTATTCGCTCCTACATCATCAGCAAGCTGCCTAGCAGCCTCTACGTATAACTCGTTTTCTATATCTCCAATCGTTCCTCCCACCTCAACAAGCAGTACGTCTAGTTTCTGTGCACAAGAGAGTATTCGCTCCTTAATATGATCAGTTACGTGAGGAACGAACTGAACAGTCTTTCCTAAGTAATCTCCTTCTCGCTCACGACTCATAATCGTTGAGAACACCTTTCCCATAGTGATGCTGTGCTCACCAGTAGGAGTAGTTTTTAAGAATCGCTCGTAGTGACCAAAATCCATGTCTACCTCGCTTCCGTCTTCAAGAACAAAGACTTCTCCGTGCTCAATAGGATTCATCGTTCCTGGATCAACGTTAAGATACCCATCAAGCTTAATAGCACCTACTCTGTAAGTATCACTAAGAAGATGTCCTATGCTCGCAGCAGCAACTCCTTTTCCAAGTCCGCTAAGAACCCCCCCGGTGACGAATATTATTTTCACTACAACTTTTTTCTGAAAAAATACTTATAACGTTTATGGTCTTGTAAGCTATAACCGGCCGTTGCGCATATACTCCTCAAGGTCTTCTTTACTCATCTCTGTTCGCTGCTCAAAGAGTTTATGCACTCGTTTCTGCTCCTCTCGTAACGTGTAGCCGTACGCAAGACCAGCGCTTAAGCCTGCGAAGTGAGCAAAGGTTGCTATGTTACTTGCTGAGAACGTAAAGAAAATATCTGTTAGTACGATAAGTACGATAAGGTGCTTTAGGCGCATAGGAACTACACCCCACAACAGCACTTGCATGTTTGGTGCAAGCATAGCAGTTACTCCAAGAACACCCATAAGCGCTCCGCTTGCTCCAAGAGCCGCTTCGTAAAAGAACGAAGCAATAAGAGAGGCGAATATACCTGTAAGCAAGTAAAACACTATAAAGCGCTTACTTCCTAGACGCGCTTCTATAAGAGGACCAAAAAAGAAGAGGATGAACATGTTAAAGAGTAAGTGCATAGTTGATCCGTGAAGAAACGTGCTGGTAAGAAGAATCCACGGTCTTGTGAGCACGTCACTGCTTTGCAGCATAAACAACGCAGTAAACGGCTGGTACTGTATTTGTATAATAAACGCAACGATATTAATTGCTAAAAACGTGTTTGTTACTCTACCCATATACAGTAGTGAATGAAGTACTTGTTTTAATGTTTATGCACAAATTTATATACCTACAACTCCCTTTGCAAAGGCATGGGAGAACAAACCGACTACTCTGTCTTATTAATTGTTGCTTGCGTAGCAGTCGTTGCTATGGTAGTAATGATTCAACCAAGCTTTTCTTCTTCACAAAAATCTCTTGCTGGAGCAGCTACTGCAAACGCTGACGTACTTGTTTACGCACTAGCAACAGGTGTTTGTCCTGCAGGCTATGTGTGTGACGTAAATAACGACGGTGTTATTGATGAACGAGACTTAGCAGTAATTAATCAACAAGAAACCTCGTATACCAAACCAGCAGTTATTTCAGCAAGTACTCATAGAAGTGTTGTTGTCGGCTATCATAGCATAGCAACAACACTCGCATAAACTTATACTTCTGCTTTTTTTGCTCCGCGCATAAACCCTTCTTCCCAGTCAGAGATACCGTCAGCGTCTAAGAGCTCATCAGTATTCTGCATGACATCCAGGTCATCGTTTTTTGGCTTGTACAGCCAGTAATTGTATTGCATTCTTTGTGCACCCCCACTACGTACTCTCTAGTGTTTGTGCTTTTTAATTCTTATGAACTTATGTGTACGCAAGTAGGGTTTCTTGGCGTAGTGTTCGTGGTTCTCGTTCTTGGTAGCGCTTCGCGTAGCGCTCATAAAAATCTGCTGGGTATGTGTTCGTCCATGTCATGACTCTCTCCCTCCAATACTTTCTTTATGGAAAAGAAAGTTTATATAGTTTATGAATTATATATTGCAGAATAGAAAAAAAACGTATTTATAAACAACCCTATTGGTGCTTCTCAAGAACTCTCTTAAGCTCATCCTTAGGCATAGCACCCATAACGCGCTCAACAGGCTGACCACCCTTAAAAATAATGAGTGTAGGAATGCTCTGAACAGCAAACTGCCCAGCAAGCTCAGACTGATCATCAACATCAACCTTAAAAAAACCAACATCAGAAACCTCCTGAGATAACTCCTCAAAAACAGGAGCTAAGCGCTTACAAGGGCCGCACCAATCAGCATAGAAATCAACAATGACTGCGTTGTCCGCGCCAAGCACGGAGCTCTCAAAAGATTCTTTAGTAACGTGTTCTACCATACAAACAACAAATACTTCATTCTTTAAGAAGGTATTCTCTAAGTACAGGCTCAGCTAAACGATGCATCTGCAACTGCTCATCAGTACGCAACACCAACACCTCAAACTCCTGCTCAGGAAGAGAAATCACTTGCTCATGAGCCAAGTTAGCTTCATGATCAATACCAACACCCAAGTACTCACACACACGCTCACGAACATACCAAGCACCCTCGCCAATACCAGCAGTAAACACCAAATACTGAGGAGTAACTGCGGTGCGCAAAGCATTAACGAAATACGCTATACGATACGAGAGCATCTCCAAAGCAAGCTGGTCACGAGAAGAACCCCTCTTAGCAGCAGACCACACATCACGCAAATCACTATGACCAGTAAGACCAAGCAAACCAGACTCCTTACTAAACAACCGCTCAAGATCATCAACAGAATAATGAGCGTGCTTAAGCAAAAACAACGGAATCTCAGGATCAAGCTCCCCACTACGAGTACCCATCAACACCCCATCAAGAGGACTAAAACCCATCGTGGTATCAACAGAAACACCGCCCTTAACAGCAGTTAAGCTACTGCCACTACCCAGATGAGCAATAATAGCATCAACAGGCTCTTTACGCAAAGAAGCCAATTCAGAAGCAATAAAGGAATGACTAATCCCATGAAAACCATACTTACGAATACCGTGATCCTCATACAACGAGTACGGAACACCATACAAAAACACCGACTTAGCAATCGTGTGATGAAACGACGTATCAAACACCGCTACGTGACGAGCACGAGAAAACATTTCTTGACACGCACGAACACCCTCGATATTCACCGGGTTGTGCAGAGGAGCAAGAACAGAAAACGAAGCAACACCCTCCAAGACGCTCTCATCAATAAGAACAGGCTCACTAAAGCGCTCACCACCATGAACGACTCGATGAACAACACTAGACACCTCATCACAAGAACACACGCGACGAGAAACCAAGACCTCAGCAAGAACACTAACAGCCTCAGAAACACTACTAGCAACTACTTCTTGAGAAGAAGAACCAATACGCAAAGAACAAGCAGAAGTACCAAGACGATCAAAAGAACCAGACAAGAAAGCACTCTCAGAAGTGCTAGAACGAAACAACGAGAACTTCAACGAAGAAGAACCAGCATTCAAAACCAATTGCATACACGAAACAAAACACTCAGCACATATATACTCTTTGAAACCACGCAACAAGAACAACACCGACACACTTAAAACAAGAAACAAACAATACAAGCAGTATGAAAAAACACAAAACAGGAAGCGCGATAGGAAGCTGGGCGTTTCTGGTAGGAGTAATACTCGCAATAATTCTCGGATTCTTGCCCATGCAAGAATGGATGGCAGTAACGCTAGTACTCATAGGAATCATCGTAGGACTACTCAACATAACAGCACACGAAGCAATGGCATTCTTACACGTATCAGCAATACTTGTCATAGTAGTAGCGCTCACAAGCGGAGTACTGCAAGGAATACTGCCCTGGGCACAAAACATCCTTAACGCACTCATGCTCGTATTCGCACCAGCAACCATTATCGTAGCGCTACGAGCAGTATTCGCAATAGCACACGACTAAACAGGAGTCAATACGCGAAGAGAAGACAAACGAGAAACTAATTCTTCACAAAGACTAGGAGAAGAAAAGAACTTTGGATGAATACCAACAACACTCCAAGAATCACAAAGAGAAGAAAGAACTTCTTCAGAAAACGGCAGCTCATACCCAATAGAAGCATCCTCAAGAATTTGCTCACCAAAAACAACGATTTCATCAGAGACTAAACGACCATTCACGAAACGATCAAGAACAAAAAACACCACTAACTGAGCAAACCCGAAACGAGCACGCGTCTTCTCAATAACTAAACGAATATCTTCACGAAAAGAACCAGCAACGTCATCAACCAACCACTGCTTCGTGGCAGGATCAGCAGCCAAAGGCAAAAACACTCCTCCAACGCGCTCAGAAACAACAACAGGCTCAGACAACGAACTAACGAGACGAGAAGAAACAGAAGAAGAAACACCAGCAGCACCTACGGTAACAAGTAAAGAAGAAACAACCTCTTGTAAAGAAGCATCACACACAGAAGCAAGAAACCCCTTCTCAGAAGAAGAAAGACTCGTTAAGAAAGCAGAAGGAATACTGCCAGAAGAATACGCGACAAGAACCAAAGGGCTCTTCTGATACGCAAGCACTTTCACAGAACTCTCAACCATACAAGAACTATAAGAGAGCAGACTTCAAAAACGTTTCTACAAAATAAGCAACAAATGCATGACATACGCATCAACAACAGAAATAAGAGAACTTGTGCTACGAGCAGAAACAATTACGCAACCATCACGAACAAACACTGCATCACGCTCACCCTGCGTTAAGTACACCACGCGATCACGAGAAGTACTTAACGAACAATGAGTACCCTCACCATACACAGCACCACGAGTAGGGATGTTATAGAGGCGCTCACCAGTAACGCGAGCCAATAAACTCGCAGCAACACCCACCTCGCCAGGAACGCCCTCATCAAAAGCAATCGTTAACGAATTCTGTGAAGAATACGTTAAGTTAAGAACAGCAAGGACAGCCTCACGAGAAACAGGAATCCAATCTACCTCTCGAGGGTCAGAATAAAACGTGATAGGATGAACGCCCACGTTAGAAACCACAGTAGTCTGCCAGCAACGACCCTCAACACTAGGACAAGCAGCCTGCTCAAAAGTAAAGCCGTTAAGCTCAAAAGAAGAACTCGCAGGAGAAGCAGTTAACAAAAAAAACGCGAACAAACCAACACCAAGAACGCCAAGAGCAAAAAACACCCACAGAGTAGAAATAGGCTTAACAACCTCATCCTCTACTGCCTCAACAACCTTTTTTTTTGTCATACCAAACCAAAATACGCGTATAGTAACGCGTCACGAACATACAAGACATCCTGACCAGAAGCACCAACGACTAAACAATCCCCGCTCTGAGTAACGCCCAAACTCTCATTAGTAAAGAAAACGATAGGAACAGAAGCAGTAGCGTCAGAACAACTCACGACAGGAAACTGATTGTACAAAGAAGTATTACTACTACGAGCACCCGCTACCTCAAAGAACGAAGAAAGATCAAAACGAACAAAATCAGCAATTTCAACATCCTGCTCAGAAACAGGAGCAAAAGCCAAAACAACTCTGTCAGCCTCACGAATAAGAGAAGAAGCCTGCGAGGACAATACGTACCGCTCATCAGGAAAATTAAAGAACTGAACCATACCCGCACTCGTGCTCACAAACAACTGATTATCACGAACCTCGTAACGAAAATCGTAGCCAGAAGCATCCATGCCAGGACCAAAAAATACGATAGCAAACGCAAAAACCGAAAAAATCATGACAAGAATGACAAACACACCCATCAATAAACGATTCCTCTTTTGACGAGCTTCTTCTTTACGTTGACGAGGAGATAATCGTTTAGCCATACAACAAAGAAAATAGGCTCGTGCCTAAAAAGCTTTTTGTTAAACAAACAAATAAAAAGAGGTCCTTCTTAACAAATTCTATGCGTGACGAACTCATCAAGTACTCCATGATAGCACTACTCTTAGTGCTTATTTACTTAGCATACAAAACAGTAGCTCCCATACTCACATACATCTTCTTTAGCGTCATCTTTGTTATCGTATTCAAACCACTGTATAACTGGCTAACAAAACAAACAGGCATGCCAAGACTCTCAAGCTTCATACTCGTAATGGGACTTATACTACTCATAGTAATACCTAGCTTCTTTGTAGCAAGCGCAATTGTGCGAGAAGCACCAGCGTTTTATCAAACAGCAGTAGAAACAATTAATTTCGAGCAGATAGATGAGTTTGCAGCAAGAATAACAGGAGAAGAATTTAGTGTACAAGAAGAGCTACGAAAAAACGCTCCTGCAATACAAGACTTTCTTATAGATAACGTAGGAAGCATGCTTGGACAACTCATGATAATAACACTAGGGCTTTTCGTAATGTTTTTTACCATGTTTTATCTCTTCACAGAAGGAGACAAAGTACTTCACGAGCTTAAAAGAACACTGCCTCTAAGCGAGAAACACCAAGGAAAACTCTTCAAACAAACAAGAGACGTAATCTACGCAACGATAAACGGACAAATAATCCTAGGAGTAATACAAGGAGTAGCAGGAGCAATAACACTCTTATTACTAGGTGTTCCGTACGCAATACTCTGGGGCTTTGTAATGGTAGTAGCAAGCATCCTGCCAATAATAGGAACCTACGCAGTATGGATACCAATAGCGATATGGCTGTACGCAATAGGAAGCACAACACAAGCAATCATCCTCCTACTCGTAGGGTTCTTCATCATAGGACAACTCGATAACATATTTAGACCATACGTAGTAAGCGCACAAGCAGACATACACCCAGTAACAGTAATCATAGGAGTATTTGGAGGACTGCTAGCCTTTGGAGTAGCAGGATTTATTATCGGACCACTCATCCTAGGACTCTTCATAACAATACTACAATTCTATAGCGAAGAAGTAGCTACTTAACCAAGAAGTAATCAATAGAATAAAAGAAGACCTGAAAGACTTCAAACTATAACTGTTTACTTGTTGAGTGGGATTTGTAACATAAAGCTTAAGAACAAACCCTTACTTATGGCGATACTTGCCTCAGTAGCTCAGCCTGGAGTGCGCAAAACGTACGGGCACTAGAGCGACTGCCTCGTAAGCAGTAGGCCGGGGGTTCAAATCCCTCCTGAGGCTCTTTTTTTAACGTAGTTGCGGAACTGATTGGATACACTTATGAATTTGAGTTGAATACTTTGTTTATGAAAAAATCTTTAGTTGTGCTAATTTAACATTATTCTTTGCTTTTTTGTTTTTTACGTGGGCTTGTCTTGCATTCTTTGGTTTTTTTGATTTAATATCTCTAGCTGAAGTTACCTTCTCAGAAGTGTATATTTCAGATAACGGAACTACAGATTTCTTTGTTACGACTACTCTTAGCTCTACAGGTGCTTTTGTAGCAGGAAAACCCATTGATGCAACCATTGAAATGCGCCTAGCTAACCAAGAACTTTATGGATACATCGCTCATCCGGGAATTGGTTCTTATACGTATCCTAAACAGTTTGACTCTTCAAAAGGAATATATTCTAGCCCTATAAATTTATTATCTCAAAAAGAGAGTACCATTTGGTCTTATTCTAATAGGATTATTTTTGACCAGCCAGGAGACTATCCTATTTATCGGTTATTTAATCAAGAACATAATTTTTCCGAATATAGTACGCATTATATTCACATTGAACCTGTGTCTGTTTGGCTTAAAATAGAACAAAATAGACGAATATTTTCATTAACTCTAATGATGATTGCTCTTACACTGTTTTCCATTTCTTCCCGTCAAGCTTCTAAAAATAATTGAGCTTTTACCTTAAAATACTACACTATTAAAAACTTAGAAAACAACATATTTGTTTGTGGAAACAAAAAACTATTTGTTCATAACCATCAGCGGTCTCATAACAGACATCGCTTGGATAATAAAAAAAGAAGGACACAACGTCAAGTTCTATATTAAAGAAGCAGAAGATCAAGAAGTAGGAGATGGATTCGTAGACAAAGTGAGTTCTTGGCAAGAACACGTAGACTGGGCAGACGTAATCGTGTTTGACGACACACTCGGACAAGGAAAAATAGCTCAACAATTACGAGAACAAGGAAAAGCAGTAATCGGAGGGTGCGAGTACACAGACCGCTTAGAAGATGAGCGAGCGTTTGGCCAAAGCGAGCTAAAAAAATACGGAATAAACATCATCCCCTCAAAAGACTTCACCAGCTTTCAAGAAGCAATCACGTACGTACAAGAAAACCCGGGAAGATACGTTATAAAACCCTCAGGCGAAGCAGGAGGAATAAAAGGACTATTGTTTGTAGGAGAAGAAGAAGACGGACGAGACGTTATACAGGTACTTAGTGACTACAAAGCAGCTTGGGAGAAAAAAATTCCTGAGTTTCAACTACAAAAAAAAGTAACAGGAGTAGAAATAGCAGTAGGAGCGTTTTTTAACGGAGAAGAATTCATGACGCCAATAAACGTGAATTTTGAGAACAAAAAACTGTTTCCAGGAAACCTAGGACCAAGCACCGGCGAGATGGGCACTACAATGTACTGGAGCAACCCAAACAAAATATTTAATCAAACACTAAAAAAATTCGAGAAAAAACTCGCAGAAGAAGGCTATGTAGGCTACATTGACCTAAATTGTATCGTGAATGGAAACGGAATTTATCCTTTAGAATTCACGAGTCGCTTTGGCTACCCAACAATAAGCATTCAACAAGAAGGACTCCTCACGCCAATAAGTGAGTTGTTTTATGGCATGGCAACAAAAACTATGAAGACGTTTAAGACAAAAACAGGCTTTCAAATAGGAGTACGCGTAGTCGTACCGCCATTTCCATACAAAGACCCAGAAACCTTTGCGGTAAAAAGCAAAGACTCAGTAATCACGTTTAAGAAAGGACGAGAAGGAGTGCATATAGAAGATGTAAAACTTGTTAATAACGAATGGGTCGTTACGGGAAACAGCGGAGTAGTGCTTATTGTTTGTGGAGCAGCAACGACGATGAAAGAAGCACAAAAACAAGTGTATAGCCGCATAAAAAACATTATTTTACCGCACAGCTACTACCGAGACGACATAGGAGACAGGTGGTACGAGGACAGTGACAAACTGCATGCGTGGGGATACTTACGAGAGAATTAAACAGGAAGAAGCAGAACGCCACTACAATAGACTACAGCCCTTTACCGTTGAGATAACAGATGAAACAATACAACAAGCAAACATGTTTAAGCTAGAAAACAAGAAAAAGAAACTTTCATACGTAGACTGCATAGGGTACATACTAGCAAAACAATACCAAGTAAAATTTCTTACAGGAGACAAACAATTCAGAAACATAGAAAACGTAGAATTCGTTACGTAAACTACTTCACTGAACTTTTAAAAACACGCAATGCATAACACTTGTATGCCAAGCAATACATCAAATGAACAAAAAGACATAGAAGCCACACTAAATCTTCTAGAAAAAAACATAGATAGAGGAGGATATATCTACACCACTAGAGATGAGCTTATACGCGACTAAGCAGCTCTCCATGACTAAACGCTCGCTGACACTCATCACAAACAGCAACTAACTTCCCGCTCTTCTTAACGTACGTACCAACTAATTTACCAAGAAATGTCTCCTGAATTTTTTGTTTACAACTAGAACACTTCATTTCTTCTTAGGCTCCTTAGAACGAATAGCAAGGGCAACACCAATAATAGCTTTACGGATTCGCTGCTCCAACTCAAACGAGTACTTCTTGACACGAACAGAAACAGTAACGGTACACGTCTCCTTATCAACCTTACTTACAAACACACGAGAAGAAACTACGTGCTCAGAAAACGACTGTAAAGCCTCAGAAACCTTTTTCTCAATAACAGCAAGCTTCTTCTCATCAACTAACAAAAACACAACCTCCTCAGAAAACGACTTCACCTTACGCTTACTCAAATTAAAAACCTCCTTAGAAACCAAAACACTATTAGGAACGTACACGACCTCACCAGCCTCAGTAATTAACTCAATACTCTGAAAAGAAACATCAACTATACGCCCCTTAATATCACCGACCTTAATAAAATCATTAATACGATACTTATCAGTAAACAACACAACAGCACCATTAACAAAGTTCAGGATGTACTCGCGAGTAAGCAACACGATACCAACAACAAAAATACTAATACTCGTAAACAACTGACCCAAACGAATACCAAGCAAATGCAAAAGAACAAAAACAAAAATGAAATGAGCAGTAGCGCTAGCTAAACGACGCATACCAAGAGTAAAATTATCTACGTGATCAGAAGACAAACCCCTGCGAGTAAGATACGACTTCACAACACCTATACGAACAAGAGAAAAAAAGAACGTTAACGAAAAATATGCGATAAGAAGAGGAATAACAGTAGCTTGCTGAAGAAACAACACAAACGAAGGGCGCTGAAAAACGTACCAACCAACAAAAGCAGTAAGAAAAACAACTTTTAACAAAACAATACCTCGACTACGAGACAAACTAGCAAGTAACGACTTCATAACAAAAAGAAAGCACGAACACGTTTTTAAAGCTTTACGGGTCTAGGCGCTCAAGTTCAACAGAAACACGCGAAAGCAACGAACGAACCTTACGCACATCATGCTTAAGAGTAACATTATCGTAACCAATCTCAGCCTCATTAGCAAGAACCTTAGAGAGTTCATGAAGAGTACTCTCAAGCCAATCAGCATCCTCACGACACGTATCCTCATCAGGATAGCCCATACGGCACTGCTGAGAAATAACATCCAGCTTACGCTGAGTAGCCGAAGAAAGCTCAAAACCCTCATAATCCTTCTGACCAGGATGATACCTACCAGTATAGTCGTCCCATTCCCCCATACAAAGAATAATATATGCTCGAATATATAGTTATTGCCACACCTTTATAAATAAAACAAAAAACAACACATTAACGGGGCAGTGGTCTAGCTTGGTATGATACACGGCTGGGGGCCGTGTGATCCGGGGTTCAAATCCTCGCTGCCCCATCAATTCAGCATATATGTGATGCTTATGCCTGCAGAGTTTCTAGATGTGGTGTCGCTGTTAATTCTTGTCATGTATACTTCTCCTTAGTAGTACTGCATGTGTTATATTTTTTATATGATTACGTTTTTCTTCTTGCATGCAGACAACAGCGAAGCGTATTATTTACTCATTTGATATTCCGAATAGTTCTTGGAAGAGGAACGTTAACTTAGTAAGACACGTCGCGAACATGTACGTAAACACATTAGATGACCTACTTCCTGCTCCTCACGAAAACGAGTTCATTAACGAATACAAAACCAGAGCGAATAAACTAATAACTCCCAAGGGCTTTGATAACAAACAAACAGCCACTTTACGCGAAGCTATTGGAGTATATATTCCCATAGCAAAAAAAACAGACTTAGATGAGAAAATGATTTTGTCTGCCATATTTGATACTGATAATAGCTTTATAGAGTTGGGAGCTACAGCTCAGTACAGTAACGAAGCAAGTAATATCGCAAGTATACTCTCTAAAAAGCTTAGTGATCAAACATACATTTGCACAAAAACTGAAACAACCTACTTTGGATTAGTTCCTTAACCTTAAAAACAAACTAACAATATCTTTTTCTGGACAACAAGCCCCGTTAGTGTAGTCCGGCCAATCACCCCGCCCTCTCAAGGCGGCAACCCGGGTTCAAATCCCGGACGGGGCAGAACTTTATTTAGACCAGATTGACTTTGAGATACTAAACAAAAAACTAGTAGCTATCGTGTTTATATGCTTCGTGTAATAGCTTCTCAACACCTATAACTATTGAAGGCTCAACTACATCTAACCCTCTATATGAAGCAAATAAGTGCTTAACTACCTCAGCATTTTGGTGAACAAATGACTTTCTCTTAATACTTTCCTCTAATTTTCTCGTAAAGAAAGCAAGACCTTTTATAACGTTCTCTTCTTGCTTACAAAAGGGGTTTTTATTAAGAAAATACTGCTTGCGACCAATCTCACGCGAGATACTTTCATTGTCCATACGCTTTGTAAACTACCTGAACATAAAAACGTTACTACTCCTCTAAAGTATTGCAGTTCTTGGTTTGCTGTAAACCTAAGCAACTACTATGTCCATACAGAACAAGAACATGTATAAATAACTTCTTTTACAAACAATCCATGCTCACTCTTAGTATCGGTCTTATAGGAATGACTCTTCTTCTCATAGCCTTCGCACTAAACTTGTTTTTGATACTGCAACAATCAAGCAAAACATACATCTTACTAAACTTTTTTGGCTCAGCAGCAATGATTGCGTACTCAATACTTATCAGTAGCTGGCCATTTTTTATCCTCAACCTCGTATGGACAACATTTGCAGGCTACCGATTCATAAACGTAAGCTCGTCTTCTCAAAAAAGACCTCACCCCAAATAAACAACCCAAACAGCTCAAAAAAGCATAAGATACACTTATAAATTCTTAGCCGTATAAAACAGTATAGGGTGAGAGCCAATTGGCAGCAAAAAAGAAAACAACAACAAAAAAACCTGCTCAAAAAGACCTCTTAGAAGATGTCCTTGAGCAACCAGAAGAGCACAGAGTATTCAGTCACATAATGTACATACTATTCTTATTCGCAGCAGCACTAGCAGCGTACTACACATTTACCATGCTCTTTGAGCCAGAACTACAAGGAGTAGCGTACATGCCAGTAAAAGCACTCGTACTACTTGGCTGGGCGTTTGTGTTTAAAACACTCGCGCACAGAATACACCCTCCGCATTACTAGAAAAGAACCATTACTTGTGTTTCTGTAAGGCTTCAAGAAGACCTGCTTGGTACTTCGCAATCGCAGAGCTCTTAGGCCAAGCATTTCTTATAGCAGACTCAGTAAGACTAGTTGCTTGTTCTGGAAACGTTCTTGTAACGTACGCGCACACATCCTCAATACTTTGTTTATTAACAAAAGCGTAGCTTGCAGCGTGCTCAGGAAAAATTTTTGTGTTCGCAAGCATACGATTATACGCGAACGCAGTAATATCTTTATGAGACCAAGAAGAATTAAGAAGAACGGGCTTAGCAAAAGTAATAAATGATTCTGAGCGCCAAGACCGATTCTTCACATACGCACTTATATGAGCAACTCCTTGAGAAGCCAACTCCTCAAGCTCAAGAATTGAAGAATACTGCGTAGTTACAGGAACAACATATACAGCTGTTTGTTCTGCGCGCTTACGCACTTGCTCAAAGACCAAACCATTCCATTTATCATCAATAGAACTAGTGGCGAGCTTCGCATGAGGAAAAAATAAGAGGTTCTCCCCGCCAGCAAGAACTCTTTCAGAACGCCTATACACGTCACGAGGCTTATGCTTATCAACAACAACCATTTTCAGATGCTCAAAACCCCTCTCTAATGGTTTACTAAGCCAAGAAGGAAGAACAGGCCTCATAAGAGCCTTAGGGATGTGGTTTGTATCAGTAACTAATTGTGCTAGTGTGTGCACAAGTAACGCGCCGTCAATATGCGCTGCGTGATTACTTGCAAACACATACTGGCCTTGTGTCTTGCTCATATGAGAGGCGAGATTGCTTTCTTGATGAACGTGAAGAACTAAGTGCTTAGCAAAATAGTTCTTCAAAAAACTAGCTGCTCGCTTCTGAGTAGTGCTTAGCATACACGAAGAACAAAACACTCATTTATTACTTTTTGCACGTAGTAACTTCTAAGAATCGCTAAACCTATAAACACGCAAGAACTACTCGTTTTCTATGACAAAAAAAACTGCTCTACAACAACTCCAAGAAAAAATTCTTGTAAAAAAAGAAATTAAGCCAGTAAGTAAAGAAGCAACTGCTTTTTGTGAAGACTACAAAGAGTTTCTCTCTGAGAACAAAACCGAGCGAGAAGTAATTAGTTGGGCAGTACAGCAAGCACAAAAAGCAGGCTACAAAGACTTACGAGAAACAACCTCAGTACAGAAAGGAGGAACGTACTACGCAGTAAACAGCGAAAAAAACTTCGCACTCATAACCTTTAGCGACTTAGAAGAAATACACGCGATAGGAAGCCACGCAGACAGCCCGTGTTTGCACCTAAAGCCGTACCCGCTAGCAGAAAACAACAAACTCGCACTGCTAAAAACACATTATTACGGAGGAATAAAGAAATACCAATACCTAAACATTCCTTTATCACTACGAGGAGTAGCGTACACACAAGAAGGAAAACGAGTAGACTTTAGCATAGGGGATAAACCAGAAGACCCAGTGCTATCAATACCAGACCTCCTCCCGCACCTATCAAGAGACCAAATGGTCAAAGAAGCAAAAAAACTTGTAGAAGGAGAACAACTCAACGCACTCATAGCAAGCACACCAGTAGATGATGAAACCATCAGTAACAAAGCAAAACTCGCAATAGCAAAACACTTGTACGAAGAATACGGCCTTATTGAAGAAGACCTCATATCAGCAGAGCTACTGCTCGTACCAGCAGGCAAAGCAAGAGATCTAGGACTGGACAAAAGCATGATAAGCGCGTACGGACAAGACGACAGAGTATGTGTGTACACAAGCATACAAGCACACCTGCAAGCAAAAAAAAGCCCAGTAACACAAATAACGTTGCTGTATGACAAAGAAGAAATAGGCAGCTACGGAAAAACAGGAGCACAAAACCACTTCTTTACAGAAATCATAGAAGAACTCATAGACAAAACCAGCTCAAAAAAACGAGTAAGTCACGTATACAAAAACACCAAAGTACTCTCCGCAGACGTAACAGCAGCAATAGACCCAAACTTTAGTGACGTACACGACAGCACAAACGCGAATTATTTAGGATGCGGAGTTTCTTTAGAAAAATTCGGCGGAGCAGGAGGAAAATACAGCACAAACGACGCAGACGCAGAATACATGAGAGCACTCACAAACCTCTTTAACAAGAATAACGTGCAGTGGCAGACTGGTGAGCTAGGAAAAATTGATCTCGGAGGAGGAGGAACAATAGCAATGTACCTAGCCAAATGGGGAGCAGACGTAGTAGACATGGGACCAGCAGTACTTGCCATGCACGCACCACACGAAATAACGCACAAAAACGACGTACACAACGCTTACTTAGCGTACAAAGCGTTTTACGAGAACAAACTATAAGAAACTACTAAAGAGTAACACTTATAAATTCTTTTCACTTTATTTCTTCATGACACCACCACTCGTAGGACTAGACAACCCACGCCCATACACCTTACAGAAAGGAATAGACCAACGAGAACTCATAGACACACCAAGATACTTCACGGCAAACAAAACAATACACGAACTCTACGCAAACACCATGCAACAAGCACAGAAATTCTTTAATCGCTCAGAACTAGAAAACACGCTAGAAAACACGCACACAATAACAAAAAGAACGCCAACAAACAATATCCTCTCACTCTACCAAACACCCGCAGAACAAACGGTTTACGACTTCAAAAAAGCAGCGTAGATGAAACTAAAAATCCTTGACTTTGACGGACTTCTCACAGACATAAACAAAGAAGCACAACCAATTATACAAGGCTTTTTACGCGAACTCTACGCAGACATAGGACTAACAAAAAAACAAGGAGAACAAGCGTTTAGAAACTTTAACGAACAGCTCGGAGTAGAAGACGCTTGGCACTTTCACGGACACGACACAGTACGGTGGGACGCAGACCCATACATACAAGCAAGCACAGCAGCAAGCAAACTATACAAACACTACCGAGAAGAACTAGACGAAACAACAAGAAGCAACAACCTATCAACCTGGTTTAGAAAACACCAACAAGAACAACAAAACAAAAAGGTATTTTGGAGAGAAGACGTCAAGTACTTTCTAAACACCCTGCTTGAAGAAACAAACCCCGTAATCGTAACAAACAGCAAAACGTTGCTTGTACAAAAAAAAATACGCAGCTTAGGACTAAACAAAAACCTGCCCGTATACGGAAAAGCAAACAAATACGAAATAGACGATACACACACAGAACTCCCAGAACACATGAACATAGAAGGAATGAGCAGACCAATACTGCTGAGAAGAAAACACTATTACGAAATCATCAAACAACTCATCCCAGAAGGAGAACAAGCAATATTTGCAGGAGACATCTATGAATTCGACCTCGCACTACCAGAACACCTAGGACACAAAACAATACTTGCATTCTCACAAGGAAACGACGCGTACGAGAAACGACACACACAAAAAAACCCGCAAGGAAAAACAGCAAACAGCCTACTTGAAGCTCTTGAGTACATACGATAAGAGCAAGAAACTACTTAGTACGCACCTGACGCAACAAAATTTGTTTGTCAGAGGAGTCGTACAAACGATACCCGCTCTCGATTGTTGAACCAAAACGAGACGTGTACGGCTCAAGATAAGGAGCTCGTAGATAAACCTTATCCTGACCAAGAACACGAAAACCTACTGCTTCCACAATACCAAACTCGACTGGACCAACTCTCGCAAAGACATAGCTATGCGCGGTGACGACACGATCATACTCGTTATTTGATTTTTGAACGTCCTCAATAACACGTGACACGCCTAAGTTAGAAGTAAGACCTAACACCTCATCAAGATTATTAACGGTTTTATTCTTTACTAATTCAGAAAAAAGAAATCGCTGATTAAACAACTCACGCATCCTCGCAGAAGAAACATTCTCATTCACACACGCAAAAAAGAGCAGGAAATATAAAAACGTTCTTACTAAACAGAAAAAACACTTCGTTATTAGTACAAGAATTTATTAAGAACGCACTAGTTCTAAGAAAGAAATGGAGCTTATCATAACCGAAAAACCCAGTTCTATGCGCAAAATAGCGCAAGCACTCGCAGACAACAAAGCAGAAAGCCACAAAAACAACTCAGTAGAATACCTCACACTAACTCATGAAGGAAGAGAAATAACTGTAGTAAGCGCAGTAGGACACCTATACACAGTAGCAGAAAAAGAAAAGAACGGATGGACGTACCCAGTTTTTGAAACAGAATGGGTTCCCTCAGCAGACGCAAGCAAAGACGCAGCGTTCACAAGAAAATACTTAACAACAATTAAGAAACTCGCCAAAACAGCAGACACAATAACCATAGCAACAGACTTTGACATAGAAGGAGAAGTCATCGGATACACTATACTCAAGTACGCATGCAAGAAAGAAGACGCAAACAGAATGCAATACAGCACAGTAACCGTGGACGAATTAAGAAACAGCTACAAAAACAAACACGAAACCATCGAGTGGGGACAAGCACACGCAGGAGTAACAAGACACGAACTAGACTGGTACTACGGAATAAACCTCAGTAGAGCACTCACCAACGCAGTAAAAGCAGCAGGAAGCTTCAAAATACTCTCTTCAGGACGAGTACAAACACCAGCACTAAAAATACTCGCAGACAAAGAACAAGAAATAGCAGCGTTCACACCAGTACCGTACTGGGAAGTAGAACTCACAACAAAAGAACTCACAGCAAAACACGAACAAGACCGCTTTGAGAAAGAAGAAGAAGCAAAACAAGCGCACAGCAACGTAACCAAACAAGCAACAGTAACTAGTGTAGACGCCAAAGAAAGCACGCAAGCACCACCACACCCATTCGACTTAACAACCATGCAAACAGAAGCATACAGAAGCTTCTCAATGAGCCCAAAAGAAACACTCAGCCACGCACAAGACCTATACAGCCAAGGATACATCAGCTACCCAAGAACAAGCAGCCAACAACTACCAGAAAGCGTAGGATACAAAAAAGTCCTAGAAGCACTTACAAAACAAACAGAATATAAGAAACTCGCAGAACAACTCCTCAAGAAAACAAGCCTAAAACCAAACAACGGAAAGAAAAAAGACCCAGCACACCCAGCAATATACCCAACAGGAGAAAAACCAACCAAAATAGAAGGAAGAAAGAAAAAAGTCTACGACTTAGTAGTAAGACGATTCATGGCAACATTTGCAGAAGCAGCAAAAAGAGAAACCATGACTATCTCCTTAGAAAGCGGAGGAGAAGGCTTTAAAACAAAAGGAACAAGAACCACAAGCCCAGGATGGCACGAATACTACGCAGAACACGTAAAACAAAGCGAAGACGAAATGCCCAAACTCAGCCAAGGACAAACACTAACCGTAAAGAACTGCGAGATAATCAGCAAAGAAACCCAGCCACCAAGAAGATACACACCAAGCAGCATCATCAAAGAACTAGAAAAAAGAGGGCTAGGAACAAAAGCAACACGAGCAGACATCATAGAAAACCTGTTTAGCAGAGGATACGTACACGAAAACAGCATACAAGTAACACAAATAGGACTACACACCATAAGCACACTAGAAAAATACGTACCAGAAATAATAGATGAAGCACTCACCAAAGAAATAGAAGAAGAACTCGAAGAAATACGAGAAAAAAAAACCACGCAAGAAGCAGTACTAGAAAAAAGCAAGAAACACCTCACAGAACTCCTAAACAAATTCAAGAAACACGAACAAGAAATAGGAGCGGAACTTCTAGCAGCACAACAAGAAACAAGAGACCTACAAACAATGCTAGGACTAAGTCCCAAAGAAGAAGAAGGACTACTACAAATGAAAAAAAGCCGCTACGGATACTTTGTAGGAAGCACGAAATACCCGGACTGCACAAGCACATGGAGCCTACCAAGCAACGCATACAACACACCAGCACACAAAAGATGCCCGTGGTGCAAATACCCACTCATAGAAACAAAAAAAGCAAGAAGAGGAAAAGAACTCTTCTGCTTTAACAAAGAATGCGAATCAAGAAAACTCACTCCAGAAGCACAAAAAAGAGTAGAAGAAGTGCAGAACAACACGCTACCAAACCCTAAAGGAGAAGGAGTACTCGTCGTACGAGAAGGAATGTACGGAACGTTCATAGCAGCAGACATATACCCAAAAAGCCGCTACACAGAAAACCTAGAAAACATTTGGAGTGTAGAGAGCAAAGAACGACTCAAAGAAGCAGAAACAATACCTCTAGAAGAATTAGAACGAATGGAAGAAGACTAAGCTCCTAACTCCTCAAAATCTTCATCCTCATACAAGTCATCCCACTCATCATCTTCTTCGTCAGGATCAACGAATTCTTCGTCCTCATATCCCATAACTACGATAATGCTTTCTGAGTATAAAAAACTATTTTATCTGGCGTAACAAAGTCTTCTTCGCAACCTCTGCATCAGCAGCGCCACGACTTTTACGCATAACTTGGCCAAGCAAGAAATTAAGCGCTTTCTCCTCACCAGAAACAACATCCTTAACAGCGTCAGGAAACTCCTTAACAACCTCTTGCACTAAGGAATCAATAGCGTTCTCGTCACGAACAACTAACAAACCCTCTTTCTTAACAATCTCTTCAACGACAAAATCTTCAGACATCAAGCGCTCCATAAGCTTCTTAGCAGTATTCTCAGTAATCTTCTCAGAACCCAACAACCCAATAACACTAGTGAGCTGATCAAAAGAAATAGGAGAATCCCTAACAGAAACAGAAGCATAATTAAGCACGCGAAGCAACTCACGACGCAACCAACGAGCAACAAGAACAACATCAGCACCTGAAGCAACTAACCGTTCAAATAAACCAGCCAAGAACTTATCAGAAGCCATAACAGAAGCATCACTTGAAGACAAACCAAGCTTAACGAAGCGACGATACACAGAAACAGGAAGCTCAACCTCTTCCACCTCAAGACCAGAAACACTCACAACAGCTAAGTCAGCATCAAAGACGTAGCCGTAATCCTCCTCAGACTCCTTAGAGCGCATAAACACCGTCTCAGAACCATTCCATAAACGAGTATCCAAAGAAACCTGTTTGCCAGAAGAAACAAGCTTTTTTTGCCGAGAAATCTCAAACTCCAAAGCACGCTCAACCTCCTTAAAACCAGTAATGTTTTTTATCTCAACACGACAAAAACCACTCTCACGAATAGAAACATTCGCATCAGCCTTCAAAACAGCATCACCATCAAAGACCTCAGTGTAGGAGAGAACCAAGAGTAACTCCTCAAGAAACTCTCTAGCCATAGAAGCAGACGTAATATCAGGACCAGTAACAACCTCAGCAAGCGGCCGACCAGAACGATTGTAATCGATAAGCGAGTACTCAGAGGAGCCCAGACCAGAAGGATGAGTAAGACTAGCAGGATCTTCTTCGAGATGAACACGAGAAATACTAATTTTAGCACCGTTACGCAACTCCAAAACACCCTCTCTACCAAGAGGACGATCAAACTGCGTAACCTGAAAATTCTTAGACATATCAGGATAAAAATAGGACTTACGAGCAAACACTAATTCCTCATCAAGAACACAACCAAGAGCCTTACTCAGCAAAAGAACTTTCCTAACAGCCTCTTTGTTAGGAGTTGGCTTACTACCAGGATGACCCAGACAAACAGGACAAACAAAACAATTAGGAATAGCAGAGGAAGCAGTGCTACACGAACAAAACAACTTACTCTTCGTATTCAACTCAACATGAATTTCTAAACCAATAACGACATCAGAGGAAAAACTCATCGCAAAGCCTCCACAAAAGAAAGAACCTGCTTATCAGCGAGCTGACCACCAACAACCAAAGCACCAACAGGAAGACTCTTCGAGCTCAACGGAACACTCATGTGAGGAAGACCAGCCAAGTTAGGACCAACCAACAACGAATCCATAGCATACGTTTGAGCAGCTGATAACGAAGAAACCTCCTCAAACAACGGAGCAACCATAGGCATAGCAGGAGAAACAAACACATCAACACCCTCAAAGACCTCTTTGTACTCATCAATAATTAACGTACGAACACGAGCAGCGCGCTCATAAAAAGCATCCCTGTAGCCTGCCATACGAGCAAACGTACCAAGCATAACCCGACGCTTAGACTCCTCGTTAAAATGCTTGCTACGAACAGAAGAAAAATACTCAGAAAAAGAAACGCCTCGTTTAGAACCTTCTTTACCGTAACGAAGACCAGACAAACAAGCCAAGTTAGTACTCGCCTCACACATAGCAAGAACATAATAACAAGAAACACCAAACTTCATCGTAGTAGGAAACGACACCTCAACAACCTCATACTCTTTTTTTAAAGAAGAAACAAACTCCTCAAAAACCTCCAAAACCTCCTCAGAAACCCCTTGTGGACGAAAAACACCCACACGAGAAACAGAACTACTCGTCTTAGGAAGAACAACAGACGTAGAATCAGAGGAGTCCTGAACACTTAACAAACGCATAACCAAAGAAACATCCTCCTCATACAAACCCATAACACCAACTTTATCCAAACTATTCGCATAACTAATCAACCCATGACGAGAAACAACCCCGTACGAAGGAGTAAAACCAAGAACACCACAAAAAGAAGCAGGACAAGCAATACTCCCACCAGTACTCTCAGCCAAAGAAACATGAGGAAAAGAACTCAAAACAGCAGTAAGAGCAGCAGAGCCACCACTACTACCACCAGTAACACGAGAAGAATCAACAGGGTTAGCAGGAACAGAACGACCAAGACCAACGTTTACGTTAAAACTACCAAAACCAAACTCATCCATAGACGTCTTACCAAGAATAATAGCGCCCTGCTTGCGAAGAAGACGAACAGCAGTAGCATCAAAAAACGGTTTGTAACCCTCCAAAATACGACTATTAGCACAAGAAGAAACACCTTCAACACACAAGTTATCCTTTACAGAAACAAACACGCCAGCCAAACAACCAACCTCCTCACCAGAAACTAACCGATCACGAACTTCCTGGGCTTGTTTGCGAACAAGAGAAGCATCAAAAAACGAGAAATAAGCAGGGTACTGCTCACAAACAGAAATAACCTCCTCAGCAACCTCAACAACCTCTAAAGGGTCGTACTCAGAAAACCTCACAGCGACTTAGGACCAACAAACAAGCCCTCCTCCGAATCCGTAGTAAACAACAAAGCCTCTTCTTGAGACAAACCAGGACTAACAACATCCTCGCGCAACAAACCAGAACTAGAAACAGAATGAAACGTAGGAACAACACCCTCAACAACAGCTTCTGAGAGAACACTAAACGCAGAAAGAACCTCCTCAAAATCCTCTCTAAACAAACTAACCTCCTCCTCACTCAAAGAAAGCTTCGCTAAACCAGCAACATGACGAATTAACTCTTCAGTAACGTCCATAAAAGAAACAAATACGAGCTTATACATAAAAGATACGAAAAAAACGACCCCGGCCAGACTTGAACTGGCGACCTGTCCGTTAACAGCGGACCGCTCTACCTACTAAGCTACGGGGTCAATACTACATACCGCGACTAAAACAGTATTTAAATAGATTGTTATTCTTACGGAGTCAGTCGCTGAGTATCCCGAGGCAAGAACGTTACTTCGCGAACATTCTTAATACCTAATAGTAACATAAGCATTCGTGTAGGACTAACAGCAAACCCTCCATGAGGAGGACAACCAAAACGAAAGAAATTTAGGTAATCCTCTAAAATACCTAAGTCCAAACCCTTCTCAACAGCCTGTTGCTTAAGAACATCAGGTCTCTGCTCTCGCTGAGCACCAGTAGTAATCTCTAATCCCTTCCAGAGCAAATCAAAACTTTTTGTCTCAGAAGAGTCTTTCTTCATATGATAAAACGGCCGAATACTCCAAGGATAATCAGTTACGAAAACAAATTCGTGACCAAATTCTTCTTTGATAAGCTCAAAAAGCAACTTCTCACCTTCAGAATCCAAATCGCCCTCTAAATGGTGTCCTTTCTCTTCTTGTAAGCGTCTAATAGCATCAGCAAAACGGATGCGAGGAAACGGTGTTGTAGGAACAACAACATCAACTCCAAACATCTCCTTAATCTTACTACCATACTCTTCATGAACACGTCCAAGAATGTATGATAACCAAGACTCCTCAACCTGCATAACATCTTCATGTGAATCAATAAAAGAAATCTCCATGTCAACCATCGTAAACTCAGTATCGTGACGAGAGGTGTGAGAAGGATTAGCCCGAAAAACAGGACCAATCTCAAAAATCTTCTCAAAACCAGCAGCCATAGCCATCTGCTTATAAAACTGAGGACTCTGTGCCAAGTACGCCTGCTGACCAAAGTAGTCAATACCAAACAACTCAGCACCAGACTCGCTAGGAGTGCCCATTAGTTTTGGAGAATATATTTGCAAGAAATCATTTGTATCCCACCACTCACGCATAACCTTTTCCATAAACGTCCATATCTCAAAAATTAACGCGTTATGTGGTTTTCGTAACTCAAGCCAACGCCAATCTAAGCGAGTAGACAAACCTGCTTGAGCACTTCCCTTATCAACAACCTGCAAAGGAAGCTCAGGATCAGACTCAGAAAGAACCTCATACGAACTTACTTGTAACTCAACACCAGAAGACGCTTGCTGAGAACTAACAACAACGCCAGTCACTGAAATAACAGACTCACGAGAAATCTTAGCTACTTCCTCAAAAAACTCCTTATCATCTTTTACAACACACTGAACAATACCATACCGATCACGAACCACTAAAAACTTTACTTTACTGTGGCTGCGTACTTCCTGAACAAACCCTTTAATAGTCGCGGTTTTATCGACAAGGCCTGTTAGTTGGTTAATTTTTGTTCGAGTCATAAGAGTGTGAGTATATTCAAAGAGTTTTATAAGTCTTCTCGCAAGAATACAAGCTTGTTTACTGGGTAAAGAAATACTTTTTATGCATTCACTTCATCTATCCGGAAAACTTCCCGTAATAAATAGTAGCAATTCTTTTAAACAACTCCTAACTCACAAACAGCAAACGACTCCGTGGCGTAGTCTGGTAACGCACACGACTGATAAATTGAATCAGTTACTACTGTTCAGTAAGGATATCGTGAGATCCCCGGTTCAAATCCGGGCGGAGTCATATAAATCCGTATTTAAGAACCTTAAATTTCTTACCGTACCCTAATTGTTCTAAGCATTCATCAAGTACACAAGTTACTTCACGAGAATCCTTAACTAACAAAGTAGTATGGATGAGACTTGCCCAACGAGGATTATCTCGTTTCTGAATATATGTCTTCGCAGACCAACCAAAATACAACAATATGTCCTTCATATTATTCGCTAAAGCAACAGAAGTAACGTTAAAACGAAACGTTCTACGAAGATACCCATCAGTAAGCGTTAAGCCAAGCAAACAACCCTCAAGAAACTCTCGTGAATACTCCTGAACAGAGTTCTTGAGGCGAACAGAAGCGGTCTTGTTATCATCAAAAAAACAATATTTGCGTATGAACTCATAAATAAACTTAGAATGAACTTTTACGTATCCGCGATTATTGCCTTTTTCAGTAAGAGCCCAAGAAACACAACCAAACAGTTCAGAAAACATCCATTGAGTAAACGCGATAAGCTCACTATTTCGTGAATCAAGACAAACCTTTACTATATATCCTCCCTCACTACGAAACTGCGTCCCGTCTCCCATCCACATTCCAACGTATAACCCAATAAGGCGCTCATCACGGCTACGCAGCTTCTTAACAAGGTTTTGTTTCGTAACAACAAAATCTTCTTGTACGTACTTCTTAACAGTATTTGGGCTATAGCCAAGCTCGCGAGAAACTCTCTTTAATGATGGATAATCCTCATAAAACGCTCTTATAAGAGCTTGTTCTGGACGAGAAACAACCATGCTCTATACTTGTTTCCTTCTTTTAAGTGATTTGTGGCTGTACATGTCCAGTGAGGTGCGAAAACAATATATACTGCTCCTTGCAGAAACAACTGTATGCAACAACCACTCCTGTACGAAGATCTTGTTAAACAACACGAACAAATCCTTCGCAGCTTACAGTACGAGAGCGGATTATTTGCTGCGAGCAGCAAAACAGTAGCTACAGGCTATGATAAGAGCTGGTTAAGAGACAACTTCTATGAATGCTTAGCCTTTGAGGTACTTGATGATTGGTCTGTTGTAGAAAAAACGTATGACGCCTTGCTGAAAGTGTTTGAGCATCACAAGGACAAAATCGTTTGGGCTACTCAAAACAAACCTACTGAGCGCTACCAGTACATTCATGCTCGTGTGCATCCAGAAACGTTTGAGGAGTTCTGGGAGGAGTGGGGAAACAAACAAAACGACGCAGTAGGAGCGATATTGTTTCGTATTGGTGAGCTTGAAAAAAATAGGCCAGGATGCATTTTTAAAAATGATGCTCACAAAGAACTCACTCAACTCCTTGTTGATTATTTATCCAGTATTGAGTATTGGCATGACTTAGATAGTGGTATGTGGGAGGAGGATGAAGAAATACACGCTTCTAGTGTTGGTGCTTGCGTTGCAGGTCTTAAAGCTGTTCGTGACTTGGAGGGAATTTATGTTGATAACGAACTCATTAGTAAAGGCGAGAAGATGCTTAATGAGCTTCTTCCTCGTGAGAGCAAAAACAAATTTGTTGATCTTGCTTTGCTGAGTCTTATTTGGCCGTACGGAGTAGTTAACAAAGACCAAGCAGACGATATTCTTGAAAACACTGAGTACTTGCTTGAGCGAGAACGAGGAGTTATTCGGTACAAAAACGATTATTACTATAACAAAAACCCTGATGGCTATAGTGAGGAGGCTGAGTGGACGTTTGGGCTTGCTTGGCTAGCAATTATTTATGAGCGGCGAGGAGAGCAAGAACGAGCACAGCACTACGTAGATAAATTACTAAGTACAGTAACGCAGCAAGGAGTACCAGAGCTGTATTACTCTCACACAAACTTCTCTAACGAAAACAACCCTCTTGGTTGGAGTGAGAGTTTGTTTATCGTTGCTTTGCACGGGCTGAATAATAAGATTCTTGTTGGAGAAACGCTTCACGAAGCGCCAAACAATTAGTGCAGTACTTGCTAGTCTAACTTCTTGCTCTCTTTGTTCTTTGGCAAAAAATTTTCTTGAGAAAGAATGCTTTTTCCAACAGTCTTTTCTATATCTTCTCTTGTTCTTCTCGCTATACTCCCACCCTTATTTGCTGAGTCTTTGCATTCTATAAACCCTTGAGAATCAGCTTCTTTTGTTATATCAGTAGTAGCTTTTTCTCCAAGCATAGTAAGAATTAACTCCCAATCACTCATATGATCTCGTAAGTTCTGGTTTTTCTTCTGAAGCTGCTTGAACTCTTTGTATTCACCAACTGTTTTGCCAAACGTAGCTTTACTAATTTCATTAGTTAGTATCGCAAACTCATTTTTTGACTCTATCTTTCTATTCTTCCATTCATCCGTGAGCTCTTGACGAACAGCAATTCCTCGCAGCCGCTTATCAATCCACTCCTTAGGGTATCCTTTCAGTTCATAATACTCTTTTATACGGTCTTGACCTAACTCAGGATTCTCTATTTCTTCAATTCGCTCATAGCCAACCTGAGCAAGCCACTGCTTGAATGGTTCAGCTTTTTTTGAGGGAATGGACTGAATTATTCTAAATAACGATTTCGTATTCGCACAATCTGTTTCTCGTAACTTACCATCTGTTGCTTCTAATTTCAACTGTACACAATTTGTGGACAGTTCAATTCCTGCCTCAGACTCTCGTTTCTTAAGCATAGACCAATAATTTCGAGGATTATTACTGTCTGTTAGAACTTTAACAACATCTATTACTGAAAAATACCATTCTTCTTTATACCAAGTTCTTCGAATTTTTTTATCTTCGAAAACTACGAGCTTATCCTTATCTTGCACTATTTTTTGTAAGGGTTTGGTGTTTAAATACTCTGTGTGCGTATGTCCAGTGCTAAACAAACGATTCCTTACCTTAGTTTGTTTACTTCTTTTAGTATTGCTTTTAACAAAAGTAGTTCTTGATAGCTTCTACTTCTTCGTTGGTTATTGTGTGTCCGTGTTCGTGAACAAAAAATTCTATATCAACACCTGCTTGTTGTAATTGTTCTGCTAGCTTCTTTGATTCGCTGTAGGGAATCATGTGATCAGTTCTTCCTGCACTCACAAACACGTGTGCATCTTGTTGTGGAAACGACTGTTGTGGGAGAGGGATTTGTCCATGAAGCAAAGCAGCTTTTTTGATGATTCCTGGGTGTAGTTGTAGGAGTGCTGCTATCATGTTTGCTCCGTTACTAAAACCAACAAATAAGGCTTGCTCTAGTGAGAAATCTTCTTTTTTTGCTAGTTCTGGCAGCCACTCAGCAAGGTTTTTTGCTCGTGCTTGCAGGTCTTTTTCGTCAAAAACTCCTGGTCTGTGCCGCTTAAACCAACGAAGCATTCCTCGCTCAGTAACATCACCTTGCAAACCAATAATCGTTGCTTCTGAGTTAATCATGCTTGCTAGTGTGTCTAAGTCGTGCATGTCTGCACCTGTTCCGTGCAAAGTAATAACTACTTCTTTACCTGCTTCTTGCTTGTGATATTCGTATGTCATTAGTTTAAGGGAGGAAGGTTGTTAATAATTTCTTGTCGGCGAGGCTCAAGGTGCGGAGGAAGAACGAAGGTGCTGCCGAGTTCTTCTTCGTCCTCATAAAAGCCTGGTCCGTTGGTGGCTACTTCAAACAGCACTCCTTGTGGTTCACGAAAATAGATGCTTTTGAAGTACACTCGGTTGATTATTGGGCTTGCGTGGTAGCGCTTACTTACTAGTTCTTGTAAAAACTCTTCTTGCTTGTCTGCTTCTATACCAAACGCTACGTGATGAATGCTGCCTACACCTTGCCTTGCTGCGGGGAGTTCTTTGTTCTCGATAATAGTGATTTCTTTTGCAAAACTTGCTTGCTTGTTTATGAACAAATACTTGTTTTCTTTGTTTGCTTCTTCTTCATACCCAAGTGTTCTGAGCGCACTTGCTGTTGCGCTTGCTGTGCGAACTGTGAGTTCTACACCGCAAAAACCGTTAATAGCAACTTCTTTGTCTAGTGTGCTCGTGTTTGTTAGCGGGCTTTCTTGTTCTTGTAGGCCTAGTGGGAGTCCGTGCGGGTCGCTGAAATGAAGTTGTTGTTTGTTAAACGCATTAGTTACTTCTTCAAAAACTACTTGTTGTTTTTTGAGGTGTTCTTTCCAGAAACCAAAGCTGTTTTTTGGCACTCCAAAAAGTGTTCTGCTCGTTTCACCAACCCCTCGAGTTGCTGTTGGGAGATGCGTCCACGTAAAAAACGTCATGAGAAGACCAGGACTAGCTTCTTTATCTCCGTAGTAGAGGTGATACGTGCTTGGGTCGTCGTGATTAACCGTGTTTTTTACAAAGTACAGTCTTAATACTTTTGTGTAGAAGTGCTTGTTTTCTTTTGGCGTAGAACAAATAGCTGTTATGTGATGCAGGCCAGTGGTTTTATTTGCAGTCATTGCATACTCCGCGAACTTCTATTTGAAAACTACTGATTTTTCCAGGGATTTTGTCCTTAAGAAAATCTATGTTGTCAACATCAAAATGAATGACTTTACCGCTGTTCTCGCAAATAAAGTGGCAGTGGCTTTGCTTGTTCTTGGTGAACACTCTTGAGGAACCGCAACGATACGCAAAGAGGTTGTTTGCTTCTACCTCTGCTTTTACGAAGCGATACACAGTAGCTTGCGAGATGTCTGTGTCAAGTTTGTTAGCAGCTGCTAAGAGCTCAGGAACGTCAAAGAACGTAGAGCATTTATTGATTGCTTCTTTTAGTGTTTGGTATTGTTTAGTGGTTCTGCTACGAGACATGTTATTGAGAATGAGTTGCAATTTTTATAGGTTATGCAAAGAGAGCTTGAATTTTTTCTTGAAGCAGCTGACGGGTTTTTGTGTTTGTAATCGCACCTATTTTTTTAGTAATCAAGTCTTGATGCAGAGTAAATATCATATCGACATAGATATTACTGTCAAACCGTATATCTCCACTTGTGTGTTTTTTAAGAAGAGGGACTTCGTACGTATTGATACTGCGTTGTTTAGTTGTAATCTGACATAATACCTGATTTTGTCCGCCAGGAGATGCAATAATAACTGCTGGGCGTAATTTGGTATTACTTAAATCACTGAAGGGAAACGTAACAAGAACGATATCGTACTTCTTCATTGTAAATACTTGAACGCTTCCTCATCTTCCTTACTCTCCCATGCTTGCGCAAGTGCTGCTTGTGAGAGCAGAGCTGCCTCAGGTACTTCTTGAGGAAGTGGCTTTATGATCATCTCGTTATCTTTGCTGATGACAAGCGCTTGTTCTCCTGTTTTAAACGCAGAAAACGCTTTAGGAATGGTTATCTGTCTTTTTGAAGATATGCGCACTGTACGAATCTCTTTATGCATACCATAAGTAAAGCAAGTAAAGTAATTAAAGGTATCTGTTGTGTTTGTTATTGCTTTTAAAAAACTTATCCTATAAACACATAAATAGTATAAATTTCATAATACTTATGTTTCTTATGGCAACCAAAATATCTGTTTCTCACGAAACAAAAGAGCTACACAAAAACATCAACGCACCCTTCGACATCCTCTTATACAGACCAGAAGAATACGCAAAAGGAATACGAGGACTTCTACCAGAACTCACCGAGCAAGAAGGAAAAAAATAACTCCCTAAGCACCGGACAAACAAGCAGAACACTCATAAAGAATAACCTGTTTATTACGCTCTGTGAACAAACAACTTTCTATTCCTTCGACAACCAAAGAACCACTAACAGACCTCGTAGCAGACACCCTACAACAACAAAAACAAGCACTTATCTTCGTAAACACCAAAAGAAGCGCAGAAGCAACAGCAGAAAAAATAGCTAAAGAAACGCCCATAACAAACCCGAAACTACAAGAACTCGCAGAACAAATCCTGCAAGCAGCAACGAGTCCAACAAAACAATGCAGAAGACTAGCAAACATCGTAGAGAAAGGACACGCGTTTCACCACTCAGGACTACTCGCACAGCAACGAGAACTTATAGAACAAGAATTCCTCGCAGGAACGATACGAACGATATCATCAACTCCGACCTTAGCAATAGGCCTAGATTTGCCGGCATTTAGAGTAATCATTAGAGACACGAAACGATTCAGCGGAGCAGGAATGACAGACATACCCGTACTTGAGTACCTCCAACAAGCAGGAAGAGCAGGAAGACCAGACTTTAATGACGAGTACGGAGAAGCAATACTGATAGCAAAAAATGAGGCGCACGCAGAGCAACTCACAGAAAAATACGTTCAAGGAGAACCAGAAGCAATTTATAGCAAAGTAGCCTCTCAACCGGTACTACGAACGTACTGCCTAAGCCTAGTAGCAAGTGAGTACGTAACCACCACCAACCAACTCATCGACTTCTTCAACGACACCTTCTTCGCGCACCAATACGAAGACGCGCAAGCAATACAACAAAAGCTAGAACAAACCATACAACAACTACGAGAATGGGGTTTTTTGAAAGGAGAAAACCAATACGAGAATGATAGTTTCACAACAGCAGACCAACTAGCAACACCAGAAACACTACAAGCAACACCCCTAGGACGAAGAGTCTCAGAACTCTACATAGACCCCTTAAGTGCAAATGAGATCATTAGAGGAATGTACAAGGCAAGCACGAGACCAACCACGCTGTACGCATGGATACAACTATTATCTAGTACAGCAGAAATGAGGCCGCTACTACGCATAAAAACTGCAGAGTACGAAGAAATACAAGAACGACTTGAAGAAAACAAAAAAGAGTTATTAACAAAAGAACCAAGCATATATGAGCCAAGCTACGAGCAATACCTAGAAACAATAAAAACAGCCAACATGCTAGAAGCATGGTGTGAGGAAGCAAGTGAGGAAGAACTCCTAGAAAACTACTCTGTACGACCAGGAGAGCTACGAGCAAGAACCTCAATAGCGGACTGGTTGTTATATGCTGCAAGTGAATTAGCAAGAATACTCCAATTCCACCACCACAGAACACCCATAAACAACGCGCGAGTAAGACTCAAATACGGAGCAAAAGAAGAACTCCTGCCGTTATTAAAGTTAAAAAACGTTGGTCGCGTACGAGCAAGAAAACTCTACCGCAATAAGTTACATACCTTAGCTGATCTCAAAACCATAGACGCGCAAACACTCGCAAACATCATAGGAGCAAAAACCGCTAAAGACATAAAAAAACAATTAGGACAAGCAGTAGAAGTACAAGAAACTAGTCCGAAGAAAAGAAAAGGACAACTCAGCCTACACGCAAAACGATTCCAATAAGACAAAAACTGCTCTGCGCAAAAACCTTTATATGCTCCTCTACGCAACAAACACTTCATGAGTGCGTTAAGTGCAGCGGAGAGAGAAGAACTAAGAACTTTACGAGAAAACCTCGTTAACCGAATGAACGAGCTACAAGACCAAGAAGACCAAGGACTCATAACAGCACAAGAGCGCTATGAGAAACTACAAGAAGAATACGGAGAAGACTACCAAGAAAGCCTCAGCGAACTTAACACACTCCTACACGCAAACAAGCAAGAGCACAAAATACTTCCTCGAACACTCATAGCAGGAATGCTAGCAGTACTGCTTGTAGCATTCGCGATAAGCGCGTACTTCACAATAAGCCCAACAGGACTAGCAGTGTTTGAGAGCACACAAGAAATACGCCTAGACAAAACACTACACCCAGGACAAAACACTATATTAGAACTGCCAGAAACAACAACGATACGAAACATACAACTAACAAAACAAACAACACTCACCCTAGAAGACGCAACAAGAGAATTTACTCTCTACAAGAACAGATGCGTAGGTTGCGGACAAAAAATAACGGCGCCATACCTACTCACCAACACAGGAGAAGAAGCAACAACGATACAAACAATAACCATAAAAACATAACTGATGAAGAAAAAACAGTATCGTATGGGAGTGAGAAAACAACAAACAATCCTACTAGTAGCTCTTGTTCTCATACTCATCCCTTTTGTTTCTGCAAACCTTGAGTGCGAGGTTGTTGCTAGTAGTTCTTGTTCTTCTGGTTGGACTAAGTACTTAGGCCTTGAGAATTATACTGG
>JBLKOP010000004.1:0-103126 GCA_047602905.1 Candidatus Woesearchaeota archaeon
ATTACTAGCGAAAACAACACACATCAAAGAAGATTGTCTTAAAAGAAGAAATAGCAACTAGAGCGGAGGCATACAGCAGAGCTATTTAACAAACACGGATACGAAGTAATCGTCATAGACAACTTCAACGACTACTACTCAACAAAACAAAAACGAGACAACGCAAACACCCTACAACAACAAGGAATACGAATTCTAGAAGAAGACGTACGAAGCAAAGAAGCAGCGCAAATAATCAAAAAATAACAACCAGAAATAATAATCCACCTAGCAGCAATGGCAGGAGTACGCAGCAGCCTAGAAAAACCACTCACCTACATCAACATTAACATCGACGGAACACTCAACCTCCTAGAAGCAGCAAAGCAAGTAAACGCGCACTTCATACTCGCAAGCAGCAGCTCAGTATACGGAAAAAGACACGACGCACCATTTAAAGAAACAGACAGAGTAGACTGCCAAATAAGCCCGTACGCAACCTCAAAGAGATCAGCAGAGCTACTCTGCAGAACACACACAGAAATAACGCGCCTACCAACAACATGCCTGCGCTTCTTTACCGTATACGGACCAAGAGGAAGACCAGACATGGCACCATACCTATTCATGAAACTCATCCTAGAGGAAAAACCCATAAAGAAATATGGAAACGGAATAACAGCAAGAGACTACACATACGTAGAAGACATCACACAAGGAATACTTGCAGCAGCAATGAACCCAAACGGGTTTCAAATATACAACCTAGGAAACAACTACACAATAACACTCAACGAATTCATAAACACGATGCAAGAAGTCTGCAACAAACAAGCAAAGATACAGCAAGAAAACATACCTGTAGGAGACGTACCGCTCACCTGCGCAGACATAACAAAAGCAGCTGCTGAGCTACGATACAACCCACAAACACGACTCAAAGAAGGACTGCAAAAACAATACGAGTGGTTTATACAACAAAGAAACAGTAAGTAAACCCCCTAATAGACAGGAAACAACCCTCTGAAATACAATCTGGAACACAACTTAGCATAGAAAAGAATCCTAAGTACCTTAACACACTAGCTAACTAGCTAGCTTGTTTACAAGCCAGAAACGTATGTGCTCAAATGAGCGTTACTGAATAATATACGCTCTGCTCCAGTACCGAGTACCAAACACGGTTTTGTTTCCGGTAATGGTTCTTTGCGCTAATACTCGGTCATCAACAATAATTACGTCTGCTTCTTCAAGAACACTTACTCCTAGGTATGCGTCGTTCTCACGAGTAACTGCTCGTCCTGTTAAGCTATTACTATACCACCCATCTACTGTTACTCCATAAAACCGTGCGATTACTGGGTGCGCGTCACTAATAACACCGCTAGGTATGCTACTATACACCTCACTCCAGGGCGGTTGAGGAGTTGCTGGCTCTAAATACACCTCTGTTGTGGGCAGCATAAAGCCGCTAAACAACACAACGACCACAACAAGTGGCCAATACAGTTTTCCTGACCATTTCTCTAGTACAACAAAGCAAAGCGTTGCAAGTATAACAAACACCCATAACAAGTACCGGTAATGAAATAAGGGCATAAAAAAGCTTGCTACAAGCACGTACACAACTACTAAAGCAAGTAAGAAGCGCTCTTTACGCCCAAGAAAGACTGCGAGTAACGAGACAACCAGTAACACCGGTATTTCGTTCCACAACCAAGAAAGGTATAAAGAAAAATAGTTCATCTCAAGTGTTATTGTTCTTGCTGCGCGAAAAACAAACAAGCCAATAAGAGCGAGTACTCCAAGTAGCGAGTAAGAAAACATTTGTTTCTTGTACGCGTCCAGTACTAAAACAACAGCTACTGCGCACGCAACAAACGCTCCTGCTGCGTGCGTAAGGCTTGCAAGAGTAATGCTGCCAGCAAGCCAATAAACTCCTCTCTTCTCAGTAACATATACATACGTAAAGTACAACAAAAAAACAATAAGCAGCACCGCAAGCATGTAGTGACGAATTTGTCTGCTCCAAGCAACCAACC
Source organism: Candidatus Woesearchaeota archaeon (assembly GCA_047602905.1). Taxonomy (GTDB): domain Archaea; phylum Nanobdellota; class Nanobdellia; order Woesearchaeales; family SKIA01; genus SKIA01. Next base: position 2,022 of record JBLKOP010000004.1, read on the forward strand.
AGTAGTTTGTTGCTACAAACAACGCAACTGCTACAGCAACGCGCAAGTTCCACACCTTCTTGCACACATACCAACAAAACACTACTAAAGCAATCCCAAACAGCACAGAAGGCATACGCAGCCACCAAGCACTCTCTGAGAACAGCATAAACAAGGACAGAACGTACGTGTACGGCAAACCACCAAGGTACAACCAGCCGCTCTCCAGCAGAGGAATTCCGTAAACAAGTATTTGTGAGGCTGCGTACGCACTTATTGCTTCATCAAGCCACACACTCAGCGCTCCTAAGCCCCAGAGGCGAAGAAGGGTTGCGTACAAAAAAATACTTCCTACAAGGACGTGTTCGTGCTTCATATAAGAGAAAAGAAAAGCTGTTGAGAATAAAAAAGCTCTCCACACAAAAAACCTTAAATAGTAACTACTCTTAAGAAACAACATGTTGTCGTTTCGGGAGGTGCAAATACACTTACTTGCAGAAAGTATGCGCGCAAACAGAAGTAAACAACAAGCGCGCATAGCAAGAAACATCGCTAACAAAGCAGAACAATCAGAAAAACACTACACGATACTACTAAACGTAGCGATAAGCGCACAAAAAGAACACAACAGAATACTTATGCTTGAGCCAGAACTACCCGCATACACGTTTCTAAACCAACTCTACGAACCCTCAATAAACTATCTTTCTCACGCTAACTCACAAAGAACAGTACTAGAAGAGCTTCTTTACAAGCACGACCCAGTATTCATAAAAAACCATGAAATAATAGATATGAGAAACACATATCTTACGCACAAAGAACTAGCCATAGACGGGCTGCTAGCAACGATGCGACTAAGACAAAATCCTTCAAGAAACCATCAAAACAACGAAATACAAAAAAGCGCGTTCATAAACGCACAACGATTCCTCTACCTAACCCACCTAGCAGAGCAATTCACAAAAAACCCTGAGCACGAAGAAGTAATTAGTTTCCTTAAAGAACTCCCTATACACGAAGAACCAATCACGCTACGAGGAGACACTAAACAGTACATCCCAAGTAACCAATGAACCCAGAAGAACTACACGACTCTTCAGTTCACAAATAAACACATAATATATTTTAGTAAAATAAGGTATAATGCAATTTTATATTTTAGTAAAATAAACGAAGAAACAAAGAGGTGTACTACGAAGAAGACAAAACTGAATGCGACTTTCTCATTAAAGAAGCAACAACAATTGTTCAAGCAATACAAGTAAGCGTAACGTTAGCTGACAAAAAAACAAAACAGCGAGAAATACAAGGAATCCTTGACGCAATGAACAAATACGAATTAACAGAAGCAACGATAATAACAAAAAGTCATGAAGAAACAATACGAAAAGAAAAAAAAACCATTAATGTTATACCGTTATGGAAATTCTTACTTGAAGAAACATAAGAACAAAGCAGTGTTGAGTTACGCACTCTCTAAGAACAGCTAAAACAAACAAGTTATGTCCACTACAACAAACTCGTTAGTGCTCACGAAACAAGTATCACAAAAAAAAAGTTGCTCAGATAAGCAAACAAGAGATGAGCGCAGTCACAAACAAGCTCATAAAACGTTTACAAGCATAAAACGAATGCGAGGGAAGGGATTCGAACCCCTGAACCTACTAAAGGACAGGATCTTAAGTCCTGCGCGTTTAACCACTTCGCTACCCTCGCGAAATAAGAAGAACAAACAACACCGTTTTTATAAACGTTTAGTAGTTCTGTAAATTCAAGTATCTCTTCGCCTCAGTAATCACCGCTTCATGATCGTGAAGTAACAAGCTACTAAACTTCTTAATCTCCCGCACACCAAAGAATTTCTCGTACACGCGACGCAAAAAAAACAGCATCGCAGTGCCATGATAGCGCCCCTCGTAATCACTAATAAGAAACGTGCTTAAATTCAAAACTAACTCCACCTCTTGTAAGCGTCTAGGCTTCTCATCAAGCTCTACAGTCACGTCGCGAACGTTACGAACAGTAACTTGTGCTTTTAAACGCCCCTTAATGTCATCACTGAGTTGGCGATCACTATCCGCCTTTAAATAAATGTGTTTACCATTCTTACGCACAATCTCGTTGTGCTCCACCTCAAAGTACGTGTAGCCCTTCTTTGTCATGACTAAGCGCATATGCTTCCAGAAAGCAGACAAGTCAACGTAGCCAGAATACGCTACTTCGTGATCCTGCTTAATAACCGTGTACTCAGCCATTACAGCTCAACTCCCAAGAACTCCTTGACTTCATCCAAGAACTTCTGCACTTCCTGCTCGACTGCATCAACATGATAGTGCTCAGCTTCTTTATTAAACAAGTAGTTCTCATAGAAACGAACAAGAAAATGCTTCTTCTTTCCCTTACGAACACCAATACTCTGCCAATCAAACTGGATTTTTGGCTGTACATGAATATGAAAGCGAGCATGCATAGTATTCTTATTAACCCAGTGAGCATCCACTGCTTTAAACTGGATTTCGTAGCGGTAGCGAATGTACTCATTAACTTTTAAGTCAGGCTTAAACTTCATCGTAATCTCACGCCCCTGAGGAGTGCCGTCCTTCTCCTTCCAACCAGTCTCCCAGAAATCGTATTCTCGACGACGAAAAAAATCTGCTATGCGCTCATACAAGCCCTGAAAATCAAATTCTCCCTCGTAACGAAAGATAAGCTTAGGAAACGTTTCCTCATACATACCCCTCTCTTACAAACACTTGCTTTTAAAGGTTTTCTGGCTCAAACGGACTAAGACGAAGTTTTCTTTTCTCCTCACGCAAAACATACGTCTCACTAAGTAACTCAAACAACTCAGGATTCACTTTTAAAATGTCTTTTGCAGTAATAAACCCGACCAACTCCTCGCCTTGTAAAACCGGTAACGTACGGATATCGTGCTCCGCCATGAAGCGCAAAGCATCTAACACGTCTTTTTCAGGACTAATGACTAACACCTCTTGTGTCATTACGTCCTCAACAAGCACAGAAGAAGCATCCTTACCGTAAGCAACTACTTCGCGAATAATATCTGCGCGAACAAGAATACCTAACAACTCATTCTCCTCAACAACTAACAAGCTCCCCACGCTCTTCTCACTCATAATACGAGCGGCGTCCTGAACAGAAACAGAACCAGGAATACTAACTGGTTTATGAGTCATTAACTCCCCAACGCACAAGCCACTCTTCATACAAGAAAGAAAAGCAGGTACACCTATAAATGTTTATGAAACCAGTATGCGAGCATCGCTACCAAAGAGTTTCTTAACAAGAACAAAGAGTTCTTCATCAATAACTAAAGAAACCGGCGCAGCAGCGCTTACAGCCTTCTCGTACTCCTCCTCAGAAACATCCACCGGCGCAGAAAACCCTTTTTTTGTTCTCTTAACGCGCTGCAACTCCTTAATATCAGCAGAAACATCAAAGACCACAAACACCTCCTCGCCAACAAACAATAACTCACCAACCCGCTCTTGGTGCTGCACGCGCAGCTTAGCCTGCTCAAGCTCACTACCGCGCTTACGCTGGATGTGCTCAAGTAAGTACCGAAACAACTCGCGACCCTCTTTCTGAGCGCTCATAGCCTCCGCTTGCGAGAGCTTGCCAGCGTCGTACTTACTCTTTGCTTCAAGAACAACGCCAAATATGCGAGCGAACTTCTCAGGAACCTTACCTGCCTGCACGAGTTCCTTCTCAAACGCTTCTTGTAACTTCTTCTCCTGAACAGACACTCCTTCAGCAGCTAAAGCGTCACGAACAAGAGTAACTGCGCTCTCATACGTATGAACAACCACTTCTTTATCCTTATCTGCTTGTAACTGCTCAAACAACTTATTTAGATGAGCAACAAACGCTTCAGCACGCCGGTACAAATCATCAATTTCTGTTCCTGAAATCTCCGCTTTATCTCCGTGCTCAATAGCTTTGCGCGTCTTTAAAATAAACTCCAAGTCATCCACGTGTTTTTTCTCAAGTAATTTCTGCTTCACAAACAACTCCCTCATAACAGCAACTAATTCCTTAGGTGTTGGTGGAGCGTGGCCAAGCATCATAATAGCTGCTTGGCTAGGAGTAACGGTAGCCCAGAAGAAATCGTCCACTCCTATTTCTTTAAGTTTTACCTGAATACGCTTGAGGTACTGGTCTCCATACGTCATGAACTGATCAATTGCTTCTTTGCTTGGCTTGACTCGTCCCATCTCCAGAAGTTGTTTCCAAGGCATGAATATTCCTCTGTCATAAAACGGTACTCCGTCTCGTAGGAACGTAAAGATGACTGGGTTTGCTTCTTTTATGTTATCCCAGAAGTCTGTGAGGATGTATACTTGTATGTTTATCTTGTTCTGAATTCCTGTCATCTCACCAGCTTGGAATCCTAGATCTACAATGATTGCTCGTAGTTTGTCTCTAAGCTCTGCGCGAGTCATTTTTTTTACGTCAGTATCGTCAATAACGATGAATACGTCAACATCGCTTTTTGTTGTTGCCGTTCCTTGAACAAGGCTTCCTCCCAGAACGTATGCTACGATGTATTTCTCAAATTTTTGTAGCACCATTTGTTTGTGCAGTTCTGCAAGCTTAATTGCTGAGAGCATTCCTCCATCAAAGAATATCTGGCTCATAGCAATGTCTTGTAAGATTTCGTACTTTCCGTCTTTTGCTAACTCCCACAACTCGCTGAGTAAGAGTACTTCTGGCTGAAGGTTTTTTGAGACTTCTTTTGCTTGCTCAACAAAGATAGTGCTGAGTTTTTCTTTCAGCTCCTCTTTGCTCAGTCTCTTTGTGTCTGTGTCGTCAAGTAAGATAAGTACTCCTATAGCGTTTTTGTCGTATTGTTCTTTAAGCTCTTCAGGAAGTGTTTTGGGATCTCTTTTTGGCAGTACTGCCATCCCTAAGATGTAATCTTGAAATCGTGAAAACAGTTTTTCTTTGTACTCCTCTAGGTGCTTTTGGCTTTCTTCAAGCTGCTTTGCAGCTTCCTCGACAGGGTTGTACTCGCTCATACACTAACAGACAGAACTACGACTTCATAAAGGTTTTGCACAAACAAACAGAAGGTTTACGTACTCACTGCAAAGCGAAAACAATATAAGCAGCAAACACGCGTATACATGCATGACACTCAAACTCGTAACAGGCTCTGGCGATAAAAAACAAGAAAGCATTCCAGAAATCTTTAAAGACGCCAACCTTGCCATACACAAAAACACTTCTCCAGACAGCATCGAGGACGCTATAGGAGCGTACCGGACGTTTGAGGAAAAAAACATTCCTATAGTGATGCGTACATCTCAATTAATTGGTGATGAACTATACAAATCATTTGTTAAAAACGTGTCCGAACACAATAACCTAAAAGGCTTTGGTGCCGCGCACGGAGAACAACTCGTTAAAGACCACGAAGACGTACTCATAAAGAACTTAGCAACCTACGCACTTGAAAAAATAAAAAAGCACGGGCACAGCAAGTTTGAAGAATTAGTAAATAAGCTGTACAAAGACGAAGAGAAGCGTCACGAAGCAATTCTTAGTCATTACGATGCCATAACAAACGTTAACCCTGAGAAGGGAGAAGGGCTGTTACGAATAAAAAATTCCATCAAGGAACAAAAAGGACTAAAAATAGATGAACTATACCAACTAGTTCGAGGAGAAGCAACACAAAAAGCACCTGAACGCATAGCACAAAAACTCATGGGTTCAGCAACAAACGCGCTTCTTGGAAATTTTGAGAATCACGAAATACAGCATTACGTTCTTAACGAGTTTGAGAAACGAAAACACGAAATCGAGGATCCTGTTCAATTCTCTCAATTCAATAAGAACATGTATATCAGATTACTTAAAGACGCTGAGAAAGGAGAAAGTAGCTTAGAAGGCGGCTGGAAACAAGCAGGAATTAAGTTTAACGACCCAGCAAAACTCTACAAAGACAAAGCAGCATAAGAAACAAAACTGCACAAAAAAAAGGATTTTATCTAAAGCGCACAGGGTTTTCTTCTACATGACTAAAGAGTACTTCAAGGATTTCTAAGTCAAACACGTCATCTATGCCTATTGGTCGCAACACTCCTCCTACTCGTTGCATAGGTATGCTTGCTGCTGTTATGACAAGCTCGTCTCCACTAGCAACTCCTATAGTTACTCCTTTCTGTTCTAAATACGCCGTGGGAAGTGTAGGTATGGGCATGGCAGGTATTGTCTCAGACGAGAATAGTCCTGTACTAAACTCTTTTCCTGGTATTATGTAAGGCGGTTCAAAATCAGTTACTTCTATAAGAAGTATATCATAGGTTCCTGGAACAATACTAATAGTCTCTCCTGTTCTTCCTGCTACTACGTAGTTGCTATTTTGTCGTATGAGTATTATGTCTGCTTGTACAGGGCTTATTGTTTCTGAGAGTACGAATTCAAAGCCTACTGGCATTCCTTGTTCGTAGACGAGTTGTTTTACGATATTTCTTGCTTCTGCTCGTAGAGTTACTTCTCGCTCTTCATACACAGTAAGTATTATGTCGCTTTCTTGGCCTGCTTGACTCGTGTACGTTATTGGATCACTAAACCCTTCGGTAGTTACTGCTTCTAGCGTTCCTAGTGCGCAAGCAGGAAGTTGCGTGGTTGTTGCACTTCTTGTTTCCCCTACTACGCACGTAAGAGTTTGGCACGTGTAGAGTATCGTTGCTGGTTCTTGTAAAGAAGCTCCTGTTTGTGTTTGTATACGTACATCAACATTACTTCCTCCTGCGTCTATGCACGGATTCTCGCTATACACTGCTTGTTCTGTGCTTGCTCGTTGTGCTTCGTTGTTTCTGATGTTTACTTGGTACGCTGCTTGTAGTTCATACCCGTCTTTGCTTGCTGCTATGAGTAAGGGGTAGGTGATGTCTTGCTGAAACGCGAAGTCAATCATCATCGGCACTAAAAAGCCAATAACAGGTGGTCGTGGCATAATAGTTGGTACCGCTACTGCGGGGTTTCCGTCCACAGCGTAGTACAGACCTGTTGGTGGAGTGTAAAACGTTACTCGTGTTTCTTCTAGGTTGTGCTCGCTTACAAGCAGGCTGTCTAGTTGGAGGTTTTCTATGAATGGCTCGCTTGAAATAAGTATTTCTGCGTCCCTACTCCCTTCTACCTGTATGAAGCTATTAGCAAGACTAGTTACTTGTTGTAGATGTGGTTTAGCAGCGTCTAGCTGCCATATACGAAACCCTCTGGTAAATTCCATTCTTCCTGAGATAGGTGGTATGTCTGTGTTTCCTGCTGCGTATACACTAAGAAGTTCAAGAGTATTTCTTTCAGGAAGACTTGCTGCTCGTAAATAACGTATTTGTTCTTCTACTACATCGTAGAGGTGTTTTATAGGTGCGTTAACAGTTGCTGTGAAGTGCTGGTAGCTCTTTGTTCCTGCGTTTGCTTGTACGCGCACAGACCAGTCCGTTTGTATTGTTGTGTCTAGACTTGTAAAGGTTATTTTGCTTGTTGGCTGGCTATAGTCTATATCGTACTCTACAAAGTTATCCCACGGCACACAAGCAGCTATTCGTTCATCTACATACTCCTCTAGTTGAGTGTTAATGCTTAGTGCATTGTTGCTTTGTAATTGCGGCCTTTGTGTTTTATACAATCCATCTTCTATGTAATGCCAGTATGGTATGAGTAATCCTTCTGTGAGTTCTACTGCGTTTCCGTGTGGAGGTATGACGCTGATGAGTGCAGGGTTATTAATATAGCCTCCTCGTGAAAGAAGGATTCTTGCTCCTTCCTCAAGTATTCGTTCTTGACACTCTCGTACTACGTTCTCAAACGGGCGTAGTTGCGTGTCTAGCTCAGTAGTTATTTGTTCTTCTGGAGGTTTAAAAATGAGTGTTTCTGTAAATGCTGCGTACGTAATAAGTCCTCCTAGAAGGATGATGAGTCCTAGGATCATAAACATCGTTACTTGCGCTTGTTTTCTCATGGCGTTCTCACCTGCGTGCATAGTTGGTTGGTGTTGTCGCTGGCTCCTAGAATGCTTTCTCCAAAGTACTCCTTAATTGGTTGCTCAAAACGTAAACAAACAGTATTTGCTTGCGGCCCTGTGTACGCTATTGCTCCTGCTCCGGTACGCGTAGTTGCTATTTCTAGACTGAAGCGGTCTACTTCGTTGGTTCCTGCTAGAAGAATTGCGTCTTCGTTTAGTGATTGCGAAGGAATAATAGCAAGTTCTATGCGGTAGTTGTACTGGTTGTTGTCTGTGCTCATTGCTCGTGCGCTTATGAATGCTGCTGGTCGTCCTCTATTGCTAAAGAGCATTGTTTCTGTTGTTGGTGGGTCGTTGCTTCTGCACAGCAAATCTGCTGCTGCGTTGACTGCTCCGTCTTGTAATCCTTGTAACGCTTCCATTCCTGTGTATCGTTGCATGTGCTGGGTGAATGTATTGTCTGAAATGTCGTATTTAAACAGTCCTCCTATCTCTGCTCCTAGTTGTCCAAACGCTCTTGCAGAAGTTACTCCTCGGCGAATAAAACCTGCTGTTGTTCGTACTTCTTTTTGTAGTGCTTCAAACTCGAGTTCTCGTTGTTTTCGTCTCTGTTCTCTCTCTTCGTCTTCAAGAACTTCTTGAAGTAGTTGCAGTCTTTCTCGTTGAGCTACTATTTCTTGTTCCAGTTCCTGTATCTCATCAGTGTTTAAATACTCCTCTCGTTCTGGACGAGATTCTGAATCAAAAGTTACTTCATCTCGATAAGCATTTAGTCTACTCCCATAACACACAAAATTGTCTTCATCACAGCGATCAAATAACTCCGAATGTTCTTGTTGTAAATAATTTCTAAACTCAGTATCCGACATTCTTTGAACCGAGTGAAATTGTGTTTCTGCAGTATTATACTCTTGTAAGGCTTCAACATACGCTTGTAATGCTTTACTTCGTGTAGTTGCTAATTCATTCTCTATGTCTTTACCCGCTACTGATGCTTCATTGACTCCTTGCCTTGCGACTCGCACGTTCATAGTTGCTTCTTTAAAATCATTCCATGAATCTAGTCCTTCTAGTTCTTGCATTCCTGCATTTATACAGGTATCATACTCGCTTTTCATAGTGTTATATGCTGTTCCTGAAAGTATTTCTGTTGTTGTTCCTGATGCGAGTATATCTTCTGGACTTCCCAACGACCCGTCTGTTCGTTCTCCTTGTCGGTACTCGTATACGTTATTATTCATTGCGATGTATTGCTTGTTATTTATTGTTCCTCTCACCACTCCTGTATTACAGCTCGGGTATTGGTATATCGGGTTTTGTGCTACTGGTGGCTGCACTCCTGTCCTGCTTACTTCTGCGCAGTATCCTTCTCCTGATCCCATGAAGAGGCTTTGTGCTTGGTTTATTTGTTGTGTTGTTTGCCGGATAACTCCTGCTATTTGTGCAAGGTCCGTTCCGTACTCCATTACTTGACACGCTGCTTTAGGCCCTCCTGGCGGAGTTACTCTGCAAGCAAGTGTTGCCGCCCACCCTACCAGAGCAGCTGGGTTTGCTAGGCTTGCTTGTACGTTATCAATTACTGTGTTAGCTATGTTTACGTGTGGAATCGTGTTTACGAGATTTACTCCCATGTACTGGCACGTTTGGTGTCTTGCTGCGTACGCGCATTGTCCTGGCGTTCCTAGTCCTTCTAGTGCTTCTTGTATGCATGTTTGTTCTTGGCACTGAATTGCTAAGTAGTTTTCCATGTGAAAGAGTAGTGCTGGTATGCATACTTGTGCTCCTGCGATAACAAAGCTTTTGTATGGGTCTATGAGTTTATTTGCAGAATCACTTCCTAGTCCTGCTTTGTTAAGAAAGTCGTTCATTCCACTGGTTCCTAAGTCGGCTCCAAGAAGCCCATCTACTAAGTCACACGTAATTACTTTACAAAACCCTGCTGTTACTTGGTTAACTGTTCTTGACGTTGTTTGTAGTACTTCAGCACCTGCTTCTGCTGTAGCTACTGCTGGCGTAGTAAATGGCGTAAAAGGCGTTAGTGCAGTTCCTACTCCTGCAAGCGCTGTCGAGCCAGTAGTGAGTTGCCCAGGGACTCTGCAAATACTTTGTGCTACGTACATCCCTTGGCGGGTTTTTCGTACAATATCCCCTATGTCTTCTATTTCTTTTTCTGCATCTTGCTTATTTTGGCGTATTTGTTCTGCTATTGGTGGTAGTTCGTTAAATAGTAGAGATATTTCTACGGTTTCTGTTTCTGGTTGTGTAAACACGGTGTTTCCTACTTTGCTTACTATTTGTGCTTTGCACGTCACTGCTCGTTTCTCGAAAATATCTCCTCGTGTTTGTATCTCTGCTCCTCGTTGTTGTAGTTCTATCATGAACGTTCCTGTTTTGCCTGGTGTTGGCTGTTGTATGACTCGTACTTCTTGTCCTGGTGTTCGCACACTTGATCCGTTTAGTACGCATTCTCCTACTCGTACTGCTACTACATCTACTCGGCTGCTTCTAATCTCTTCCAGGCGTAGTGTTGCTTGTACTCTTGCTGGTTGCACTTGCCATACGTATGGGTCTATGATTGCTTGTGAGCTACTGCTTGCCGTCCAGTAGTTTGGCTCAAAGCTGTCATCACTTGGCAGGATGTTTAGTCGTATGTGTTGTGTTGGTGCTTGGTTTCCTGCTGCATCAGTTATGGTTAGGGTTGCTACTTCGTTGTATGCTTTGTTCTCAGGTGTTTGTATAGTTACTTCGCAGTCATAGTTTCCTGCTGCGTTTCTACTGCACTCTCCTGTTTCGTTGGCGAAGCTGGTTTGTATTTTGATGAATGGTCTTTCTGGTTCTTGTACTTGTATGCGTATTGTTATTGGCTGTATTGCTGGTAGTGCTGTTTGTCCTCCTGCTTGGTAGCTAGTAAGGATTTCTGGTTCTGAAACAATCTCTGGTGGTTCTGTGTCTACTCGTACGTTCATGAGTGTTGTTTCTAGTGTGTTTCCTATTCTGTCTTGTGCTGTTAGCGTTATTTGTCCTTCTCGCGGAGGTATTTGTGCATTGCAGCTTCCTTCTTCGTTACACGTTGCAGTGACTGTTTCTCCTGCTAGGTGTACGCGTACTGAATTGGTGTTTAGTCCGCTTTGTGTGTCCTCTAAAGTGAAGTATAAGATGCTGTTGGTTCCTACTGAGCAAATGGTTTCTTCGCAGTGATTAATCCTTGCTACTCCTGCAAGTCTTGGTGGTTGGTTGTCTATGCGTACAGTTAGTGTTGCTGTTGTGCTCCCTCCTGCGTCGCTTGTTATTTTTGCTTGTATGGTTTGTTGTGCTCGTGTCTCAAATGCTAAGCTGCACGTGCGTACTCCTTGTGTTGTTGGGCATTGGTTGGTGTTTTGAGTTATTCCGGTGTTTTCTGGTAAATCAATGACTGTTTGTTGCGTTTGTGTTCTTGCTTCGTATCGTAGCGTTGCTTGTATTGTTTCTTCATAGCTGCTTACGTACACAACGTTTTCTCCTCCGCTAGTTATTTGCGCGTTGTCTATTGCTGCTGCTAGGGGTATTATGAGGATGATTAGTAGGAGGAGGGGTATTTGGCTTCTCACCGTACATTCTTTTCTTGGTTTACTCTTCTTAAAGCTTACTGTTAGCGTACGTTTCCGTATGCTTGTTTGTCTACGGTTATTTCTGCGAGTATGTTGTTACCGTCTATGGTTACTCCTTCTTTATTGCTGGTTATGGTGAGTTTAGTAAATTCGTTAAACGCGAGTTCTTTGTCGTTTGACGTGCTGTTTTCTATGTGTAGCGTTTCTCCTGGCTGTGCGTTTACAAGTAAGAGACCTACTCTTCCTTGTTTGTCTTCGCTTGCTAGTAGCATTCCTTGGCTTGTTTCTCCTCGTATCGTTGCTTTTTGTAGGTTTGTTATTACTACTGCTGTTTTTCCTTGGAGTTCTTCTGGTTCGTAGTGTTCTTTGAGTCCTGCTACGAGTTGTCGTTGCTCGCTTCCTAAGTCTATGTTTATGAGGTAGAGTTTGTCTGCGTTTGGGTGGTTGCGTACATCAAGTATCGTTGCTGCTTGTAGGTTGAGTGGGTGTGTTGGTGGAGTGTATTTCATCGTGAGTTCGTGTACGGTTTCGTCAAGTAGTTTTGTGAAGAGAATGCTTGGTTCTTGCACGTCTAGTTCTTGTTGTTCTCCTAGGTGTTTGTACGAAAGGTTTGTTAGTCCGAGTTGTTCTTGTATTTGTTTGCTTGTTTCTGGTATGAAGGGGTGTAGGAGTATGCTTAAGTCGCGTATAGTAAGTAGTAGTTCGTGAATGTCTCTTGCTGCCTTGCTTGGTTCTTCTTGTATGCTCTTCCAGGGTTGTGCGTGCTGAAACGCCGCGTTGGCTTCTTTTGCGAGTTTCATGGTTGTGTGTAGCGCTTCTCGAAAGCGTCTTTCATCCATGCTGGTGAGTGCTTGTTTGCTAAGTTCTTCTCGTGTTCTTATGAGTTCTTGTATTGGTTTGCTTGGTGTGTTAGCAAGAGGGGTTTTTTGTGTTTTGTTGTGTGCGAAGTGTGTTGTTCTGTGAACGAGGTTTCCTAGGTTGTCTACGAGTTCGTTGTTGAGGCGGTTTTGTAGTTCTGTAAAACTAAAGTTTGTGTCACTGGTTTCTGGTCTGTTTGCAAGCATGCTGTACCTCCACGCATCTACGGGTATGTTGTGTGTTTTTTCTATTTCTTCTACGTCGTTTGCGAAAATACCTGTTTGTTTGCTTTTACTAAACTTGCTGTCTTTGAGGTTGAGGTACTCGGTTACGGAGAGTTCTTGTACTGTTGTGTACTGTGCGTCTGCTCCAAGAAGTATTGCTGGAAAGATTACGCTATGAAAGAGCGTGTTGTCTTTTCCCATAAACTGTGCGAGAGTAGTTTCTTTGCTCCACCATTCTTTCCAGTCTTCTCGGCCTGCTTTTGTTATGCTAATGTAGCCTATTGGTGCGTCAAACCACACATAAAATACTTTGTTCTCATAGCCGTTTTTTGGTACAGGCACTCCCCATGAGAGGTCTCTTGTTATTGCTCGTGGCTTGATTTCTTTAAGGAATTCTTGTGTGAATTTCTTTGCGTTCTCACTCCAAGAAGGGTTTTCTCCTATCCATTCATGCACTAGCGGCGCGAGTTTGGGTAGGTCTAAGAAGAGATGTTTTGTTTTCTTAAGTACAGGTGTTGTTCCTGTTATTTTGCTTATTGGGTTGATGAGTTCGGCAGCGTTAATAAGTTGTTGACACGCGTCACACTGGTCTCCTCTTGCTCCTGCTGCTTGGCAGTACGGGCAGGTTCCTTCTACGAAGCGGTCTGCTAAGAACATCTGTGCTTTTTCGTCGTAGAGTTGCTCTACTTCTTTCTCAAAGATGTATCCGTTCGCATCGAGTTTGTTGAAGAGTTCGTGTACGATTTCTTCTTGCTCTTGTGTGTGCGTTCGCCCCCACACATCAAAGGAGATGTTGAAGTAGTCGTAGAGTTCTTTGTGTATTGCTTCGTACTTATCACAGAGTTCTTGAGGAGTTATTTTTTCTTCTGCTGCTTTTTTTTCTGTTGCGCTTCCGTGCTCGTCTGCTCCGCACACGTACAGCACCTCGTTTCCTTGTAAGCGTTTGTGCCTTGCGTACACATCAGCACTCAGTACTGCTCCTATGAGGTTTCCTAGGTGTGGTACGTTGTTAATGTAGGGTAGTGCGCTGGTTACGAGGATTCGTTTCATACAGCGGTAAAGTACGTAATTGTTTATAAGCGTGTTTTTTGTTTTGTAAGCACAAAAACCTTTTTATAGGGTTGCGCGCGTGTTTTGTGTATAGCGCTTGTTTTGCGCGCAGAAACGATGCTTACAAAGAAATTGGCTGAACGAATACGAGTAGTCTCTGAGGATCCTAGCTACGCTACTCGTTTTCGTTTCGTAGCGCACCCTACTCGTGCTAGCGAGCAAATGTATGTTCGTGTCATACGAGCTTCTCCTGCTGATAAAGAGCTTGTTACGTGGTATAGTAACAGTGATAAAACGTATAATTCTGTTCCTATATCATCTGCTCGTACCGACACCGATTTTTTTGATTATCTTACAGGGGCGATGAAGGCGCAGAGTGTTCATTCAGAAGCGTTTCTTCAAGAAGTACAGACAGCTCAGGTGCAAGAAGCTATTCTTGAGCGTTTCGTAGCGTATAACGTGTTTCTTGCTGCGTTAAGTCCTCAAAAAAAGGTTTCTGAAGTGATTAGACACGCAAGTAATGCGGCAAATCTTTTGTATCGACCACAAACGCGTCTTGATCGTATATGTCTTGAAGGTCGTTCTTTCTCAACTCCTAAGCACTTATTTTCTCGCACAGGATAGCTATGAGTCTTGATGAGCACCCTTGTATTCGTTCTGCAAAGAAAAGCGCTCATAGAGCGTGCACGTATTTCTTAGTGACTCCTCTTGTTCTGTACGCGCACAATAGTGTTCCTTCTCATCCTGTTGATGACGTGTTGTTTCCTGTTGTTGCTGCAGCTACTGCTTTTGTTGGTGTTACGTATCTCACAAGAGCTGCTGTTTGTTTGTATAAAGCGCGTAACTAGTTGTCTTTGTCTTTTTTTGTTTTCATACGGTTCGTTATTCCGTATCTCTCATCTAAGAAGTCGTTGTGAAACACGATTGCTTTCATTCCTTTCCAGGTCTTTCGTTTGTAGGAAGCAGTGGTTGTTTTCATCTCTGTTCCTTCTGGGTTTGTGTATTGTATCGTTACTTCGCAGCTGTCTTCGTGGGCTTGTTTTTTTTCTTCATAACCACATTCTGGACACGTATAGATGGGTGAGCGTATCTTTGGCCGCCCTGTTTTTTCGTTTATGGGCTTTCCCATTTGTGCTTTGCCGCATTCAGGGCACGTTTTTCTTTCTACGTACGCAATGATTTTTGTTCCGTCAGGAAGTTTTCTGTTCGTAAAGTAGAGTAAGTCGTCCATGCTGTCAGGAAATTCGAATTGTACCATAGTGTTCTTTCAAGAGGTATGAGTATTTTAAATGTTGTGGTGCACAAAAAGGTATTTTGTGTTCATATACCCTTCAATACAAGCATTAACCGAAACTATTTATAAATAAAATAAAAAAAACACAATTAGTTTAAAAAGGGTTCGGTTTAATTAAGAATATTTATATATTTGCAACCACACTCTATACCTAATGATTTCAAACGCAGCACTACTTCGCATGCTCAAAAAAGATAACTTTTGGCACAAAGATATAGATACAGGTATTGAACGATCAAAATATCTTCAAGAACTACAACGCTACACAGTACGAAAAGAAATCATTGTTCTAACCGGTATTCGAAGATGCGGTAAATCAACTATTATGAAACAACTTATGAAAAGAATAAGTAAGCAAGGAGTACAAAAAAAACAAGTAGTTTATGTAAACCTAGAGAGTTATGAATTAAGAAATTCTCACTCAATAGAACTGTTTGAAAAAATACTTGAAGTGTACAGAAAAAACATAAACCCAGAAAAAAAAACGTACTTTTTCATAGATGAAATACAAGTTATTTCTGGTTGGGAGCGTTTTTTAAGAACTATTTATGACCGAAAAGAACAAATAAAGTTTATTGTTTCAGGATCAAACGCTTCTCTCCTCTCAAAAGAGCTCTCAACACTTCTAACAGGAAGAAATATTTCTTTGGAAGTTAAGCCTCTTAGTTTCGAGGAGTATAAGTTGTTTACTTTGCAGCCACAACTAGAAGAGTACCTCTTGTTTGGAGGGTTTCCTGAAATAGTTTTAGAACCGGATCCAAAACTAAAAACCGCTCTTTTGAAGCAATATTTTTCGGACTTAATTGTTAGAGACGTTATTCAAAGACATCGTATTAGAAACGCAGAGAACGTAAAAACTCTTGCAAGATATTTAATTGAGAATAGCGGTGGAAGATTTAGTTTTAATAGTCTTGCAAAAGCACTGCATATAGATAAAGAATCTGTTGAAAGATATATTAATGCTATGAAAGACGCGTATTTGTTTGCTCAAGTAAACCATTTCTCTTATTCGTACAAAAAGCGATTTGATAAGAACGTACAGCCAAAGTATTACGTATTAGATAACGGATTTTTTCAAATAGTCCAAACAAATAAACAAAACAAAGGTATACGGTTTGAGAACGTAGTTGCGATACATCTCTCTCAACGAGGCCAAGAAGTAATGTATTGGGTAGATGAGTCTGAGGTGGATTTTATTTATCAAAACACTGCTCTTAACGTAACAGTTGATAGCACGAATATTAAACAAAGAGAGTTTCAAGGATTGCTTGATTTTAAGAAAAAGAACAAAGGATTTACTCTACAACTCATAACACCTAAACAAGTGTATCAAGAACATCCTGTTGTTGAGTTGGTAAGTTATCAAGAGCTTATTTCTTCCTAAAACTATTTTAATACGCAGTCCTCTGCTATGTACCTGTATGGATCGTGTTCAAAAAATTATTGCTAACGCCGGGTATTGTTCTCGTCGTAAAGCTGAGAAGCTTATTAGTGAGGGTCGCGTGGTTGTTGATGGCGTTGTTGCTTCTCTTGGCGATACCGCTTCTTCGTCCTCAAAAATAGTTATTGATGGTAAGTCGTTAGTCGTTGATGATTTGCTTACCGTCGCGTATTATAAGCCTGTTGGTGTGCAGACGTCTCTTTCTGATAAACGCACAGAAACGCTTGAGCCTGTCCTTGAAGAAATCGGTCAACGTCTCATTCCTGCTGGTCGCTTGGACATGGATGCTGAGGGGTTGCTTATTCTTACTAATGATGGTGACTTAGCAAATCATATCATGCATCCTCGCTACGAGAAGCACAAAACGTACTTGGCGTTTCTTGATTGCGCAGTTACTCAGAAACATATTGACGAATTGCTTGCAGGTGTTTCTTTACGCGACGGTGCTGTTACTGTTCATGAAGCAGAGCTTGCTGGTCCTAAGTCGGTTCGTCTGAGTATTCACGAGGGTCGTAACAAGTTGGTTAAGCGGTTGTTGCGTAAAGTAACTAATGGTTTTGTTCAGAAACTCGTTCGTGAGCGCGTAGGGGACGTGAGTATCGCTGATTTGTCTGCTGGTCAGTGGCGTGAATTGTCCTCACAAGAAATTGCTTCTTTGCGCAAGTAGGGTTGTTTGTAGTTCGTATTCTCTTTGCTCTAAGTACTTTAGAAGTTCTTGTGCTTGTCTTGTTTGTTCTTCCTGTGCGTCATACCAAGCTTTTCTTACTGAGAGTAGTCCGTAATCAAAATAGGTTTGTATGGTTTCTCGTTTTTCTTCTCCTAAAAAGTATTTGTGTAGTGCCTGCAGGGCTGCTTGTTCTCCTGGCTCAACGACTCCTTCTTGAGATCCTTGAACAGCCATGTTCTCGTACTCTGCTGGAAGGCAAGGAATCGTTTTGGGTGGTGCAAACGCTAGGGGAGGGTATATTTTGTTATGTGTTACTGCAATAAATTCTTCTTTATTGCTTGGTAGCGTCTTAGGAAGTTGTTTCTTTAAGTACAGCGTGTACGTCTCGTACGTCTTTACCGGAATCGTTTCTGCTAGTGCGTCAAGAAGTTCTTTGTTTGCAGTAGTTTCTTGACAGTACACAGCGTCTATGTCGTAGGTGTGGATGAGGTTGAGAAGTATTTGTTGTGTTTCTCCTCGCAGGACAAGTAGGTTTGCTTCTCGTTCTTGATAGCTTGTTTGTAAGTCTTGCAGGCACAAGGCAGTCCATGAAGAGAGTGGTTGTTCGTGCACGTACACTGCGAGTACTTCGTGCTCGCATGCTTCAAGGAGTGCTTGGTTGTCGTGAACGCGCAGATCTTCTTGGTGCAAGTACAGTATGTTCATTCGCTTCTTTGTGGCTTCTTCTTGCTTTTATGTATTCCTAAAGGTTTATATGTGCACTCTGTTCTTAGTGAGTGTATGGGTAAGCGTGCACAATTTTATCTTATTGATGCGTTTTTTGCAGCAATTATTTTGTTTGTGGGAGTAGGGTTCTTACTGAGTTCTTCCTCGTTTACTCCTCAGCAAGGTCCTGCTCGTCTCTTAGTGGCTGATATTACTAACACGCTTATGGTCCCTGCTCTTGATGATATCCAAAACGAGTATACCAACCAATATTTTTCTTTGTTACAACCCGACCTTTCTGTTGCTTCACAAAGTCATGTTTGGTGGTATGAGAATTGTAGTGGTTGCCTCTCTAACGCTACTGCGCTAGCCGCTTCTGTTCTTAATATGCAAGATTCTCCATTCGGGGTTTTGGTGTTGTTACGTAACCAAACGCATAACTTCACATTAGTTAATCAAACAAGTCCGTTACAGCGAGAAGCGCAGCTCATGCTTGTTAACCAACAAATACTCATCACGGATTACGAAGAAGGTTTTCTTGGCCCAGACATATTAGAGGTGCGTGTATGGCAGTAAATAAGCGAGGAGTGTTTTTTAGTTTGACTACTCTTGTTCTTGTTGGTTCATTATTTTTTCTTCTCTCCACAGATATCTCTAGCAGCTCTCAGGTTCCTGAGCGCGTTCAGGAGTTCGCTACTGACAAAGAAGTGTTTGAACAACAAATAATTCCTTCTTTGTTGCGCGTACACGCTCGACAAGCAATTAATGAGTTAGTTAGTTCAGAAACAGCATTTGCTAGTCTCTCAGAAGTAGAGGATGCTCTTGCTTCTTGTCTGGGAAGCAGCTATACCGTAGAAGGAGATTCTAAGCATTCTGCACAAACAACGTGCGCAGGTACTGTTCTTGAGAATAACTTGGTTTCTCGTTTAGCTGTTGTTGAGGAGTTGTATGAGGAAAGTAGTTTGTATAACGTATCGTTTCAAATCATAGACGTATCTCTTTCTCAGAGCAGTAACTGGGAGGTTTTACTTACTGCTCAAGTTCAGGTGTTCATGAATGATTTCGTGGCAGAAACGCGTTATACTGCTGTGCGTAACGTAAGCACAACACTACGGGTTGAAGGGTTGGCTGATCCTCTTCGGTATTCGCGAACAGGCGAGGTAGTTCGTATTCGTCAACAAAGCCGTACAGGAGCAAATTTTACTCGTGAAAGCTTTACTCAGCACGCACTTGCAAAAACGTACATTACCGATACTAATGCTCCCAGCTACCTTGATCGACTCCTAGGAGGTACTACTGCAAGCCCGTTTGGTATTTCCTCAGTTATTATAGACACTGCTAATAACGTGAGCGGAGTTGATTACCAGCTCAGCGTAGTTCATCCTTCATGTCTTGCAGAGGTTGCTCTACTAGGCAGTTCTTCAGTTGTGTACTTGCCTGGTCCCTACGTTGATGTGTACCGTCAGTTCTTCGCTACTAACGAGCCTGGACAACAGTATAATGAGTTAGCGTGCGAGATGAACTCATAAAGAATTATAAGGTGCTTTGCTTCTCTTCTTGTTCATGACATTTCCAAAAAGCCCTCACTTAGCAGTTGGAGAAGGTAAACAAATAGGTATTCTTACGTTGTGGACGAAAAAAGAGCACGTAATGGCACAAGTACCAAGTAGTTTGTACGCTGTGTGTGCTCAGCTGTATAGTCGTGACGAGGGTATTAGTAATTTGTTGCGCTCGTTACTTGCTCATAAAGAAATTCGTGATATTATACTTGTAGGTGCTGATCTTAACCTCTGCGCTCCTACGCTACTTGCGTTGTTTGCGCAAGGTGTTGATGAGCGCCACCAAGTAGTTGGTGCTCCTGGCTATATCGATCCTGAACTTCCTCGAGAAGCAATAGATAGGGTTCGCAAGCACGTAACCGTTCATGACTTACAGAGTGTTAAGGAGTACGCAGAGGTTGCTGAGTACATCAAAACTATTCCTAAGAAGCCTTCTTGGGGCGAGCCTGAAGAGTTTGCAAAAGCAAGCATTTCTCCTCCAAAAACGTTTCCTCACCCTCCACAACACTCACTTATACACCCATCCCTCTCGGATGCTCTTATTGAGTTAGCCCGGCGTCACGAGCGCTTTCACACATTAACTAATGTTACCATAACCATTGGCTCCTACCCGTACGAGGAGGAGCACGAGTTCAGGTATTATGAGCAGCTAGAGTTTAGTGATGTAGAAAACTTTGTTATCCCTGAAGAAAAGATTGTCACGATTGGTATTGAGGAGTTGCTTCCTACAAAAGAAATCTCTGCGTACACGAAGAAACGGTTTTCTCGCTACCAGCAGGGTGATGGCGCAAGTAACGTGCTTATTCGTTTGCATGATGAACAAATCAATATTACTCATCTCTCCCCTGCAGGAAAGCGTTTAGAAGTGTTCTCGGATACCTCTGCTCAGCGACTCTACAAGAAGCTTGTTGAGGAGTTTCGTGTTTCTGATCTTTCTCACGCAGCGTACTTAGGTTTTGAGCTTGCGCGCGCAGAAAACGCTTTGAAGAGTGGTTCTTTGTACGAGCAAGACCAACCATAAAAAAAATAAGAAAAAAAGTATTTTTGAGAGCACACACTTATTCTTGTAGTGCGCTTCCAATCATTGCTGCTGCTGTCACAATACCTGCTGTGAGTACTATCGTGCTTGGGTCAGCTGCTGCTACTCCTGCCCAGGTAGCTCCTACTTTTATCACGAAGATCGTGATCATAAAGTAAATTATTCCTAGCAAGATTAGCAGTATGCTTGCAACGACGGTTACTCCGAGGTTTGCGAGTTTTTTGCTAAAAGCCATATGAGTAGGTAATACCTTCATCTTTTTAAATATTCGTTGTTCTCAAAGCGTGTATGGCTTCTTTTGAGGATATCAAAGCGTATTTTAAGCAGCAAGACGACGCTTCTTTGCAGAAAGGAGTTCTTCCTATGCGCAGCACAGAAGTAGGTTTTTGGGGGGTTTCTCACTTGGATGACGTTAAGGATTTCTTTGAGCAAAAACGGTTTGCTAAAGACACGAAGTTTCTTGATTTAGGAAGTGGTGATGGGCGTGTAGTGCTCGTAGCAAGCTTGTACGTGGATGCTGTTGGTGTGGAGTTTGATGAAGAGCTTATTAGTCGCTCACGAGAAGCAGCTAAGAAACTTGGTATGGATGTCTCGTTTATCCAAGAAGATTTTCGTTCTCTGGACTGGTCGCTCTTTGATGTGTTGTACAGTTACGCTGATCAGCGCTGGGACTCGTTTAAAGAGAAGCTTCTTAGCGAGCTCTCTGGTGAGTTGTATTGTTATCATGACACGTACAGACCTAACTTCTTATCTAAAGAGAAGATTACTTGGGTTGGTCAAATACCT
Source organism: Candidatus Woesearchaeota archaeon (assembly GCA_047602905.1). Taxonomy (GTDB): domain Archaea; phylum Nanobdellota; class Nanobdellia; order Woesearchaeales; family SKIA01; genus SKIA01. Next base: position 23,210 of record JBLKOP010000004.1, read on the forward strand.
GTTTTTTGTTTTCGCAACAAAGAAAAGAACTAATTAACTAAACCAGCTTGCTACTCGTAAAGCAATTTTTCCTACTGCTAGTCGTACGCTGTCTTGAAAGCTATTAGCTTCAAGAACGATTTCTTTTGCTCGTAGCTTCTCATTAGCTGCTCGTAGCTGGTTATCTGCTTCTCGTATCTGCTCAATTACTTCTGCTGATTGCGTGCTTGCTGTGTGCGTTGCGTTCTCGTGTAGTTGGCAACAAACGATTTCTTGTATTGTCCCTTCTTGTATGAGCACATACCCTACTGGCGTTTGGTTAGTGAGTTGTAAGTTAATAATTGCGTTTTGGGGAAGTATTGGTGGCGTCTGCGCACCTACTGCTACGTTCATTTCGGTAAGTAAGTCACAAATCGTTGTTGCTTCTGCTGCACAAATAGGTTGTTCTTGTGTTTGGTTTGCTACAGTTATTGCTGGTATAAGAAGTGCTACTGCAAAAAAGATAAAGAGGTGTTTGTTCATGCTAGAAGAGTAGGAGAAGAAGTATTTAAACATGCACGGTTACGCAGTAACTCTTCTTTAAGAGTAACGAACGTTTAAAACCTTCTTTACGTCCTAGAAAGGTAGAATGGAGTTTGATATTTCTCGCCGAGAAGCTAAACAAGCAGCGTTTAGTACAGACGTTCTTGACGCAGCGTATAATTTCACGAAACTCGCTCATAAAGAGCTTGGCGATTTATTGCGAGCAGCAATTCTTTTTGGTTCTGCAACGCATAAAGAAAACCCAGGAGACATCGATATACTTCTTATTATTGATGACATACAAATAGCGTTCACGCAAGAAATGCAAGCTGCGTATGAAGTTATTACGCGCAACTGCGTATCGAGCGTGAGTGATAAACTACACGTAACCACGCTTCGTTTCAGTAATTTCTGGGAGTATGTACGAACAGCAGACCCTATCATCACTACTGTTTTGCGTGATGGAAAACCGTTACTAGACACTGGCTTTTTTGCTCCGTTACAACTACTCCTCCAACAAGGACGTATTCGTCCTTCTCACGAAGCTATCTGGGCGTATTACGCAAAGGCTCCTCAGAGCTTGATTAATAGTAAGTGGAAGATGCTCTTGGCAGTTATTGATTTGTACTGGGCTGCTATTGACGCTGCTCACGCAGCGCTTATGTATTCGGGTGTTGTTCCTCAGACTCCTGAGCACGTGGCCGGGTTGTTAGAGGAGCACCTCGTGCGTAAAGGTCTTTTAGAGCAGCACTACCCTGCTGTTCTTGAGAAGTTGTATCGGTTGCAAAAAGATATTTATGCTCGTCGAGTAGAGGTTCTTAGTGGTGCTCGTATTGATGAGTTATACGCAGAAACGGATGGTTTTGTGAAGCGACTAAGAAAAATCATCGAGTAACTCCTAAATAGTAACAATTATATAGGTGTTTTGTGTTCTTACCGCTATGAAAAAGACCTTACTCGCACTTACAACAATAGCAACGCTTTACGCAACAAGCTGTGAACAACCACAAAAAACCCCTCCGCCAAGCAAGCAAGAAACACCCCTATACCAAGCAATGCCAGACAGCCTTCAAACCCTCCCTGACAGTTTACTAGTACCTCCTGGCTTTAGTAAACGAGAAGATACGTACATGAATCGAGAGTAAGTATTAAAAACTCGCGCCAATACGAAACCAGCGTGCACAAAAAAATAGTTGTTATAGGAGCAGGAATAGGCGGGCTGTTAGCAGCAAAACAACTCAACGCAACACTCATAACACAAGAGCAAGAATTCACCTTCTACCCGCTACTTCCTGACAGCATCAGCCAAGAAGTCACCGCGACACTACCCGTAAAGAAGTGCCATAAAAACGTGCTGTTTGCAGAAGTACAAAAAATCAACCTAGAAACCAACACCGTACACACAAACAAACAAACAATCACCTACGACTACCTCATAGTCGCTACCGGAGCAAGAGCAGCCACGTTTATACCAGGAACAAGCAAGTACGCAAAGAGCCTCTACACTTTAGAGGAAGCAAAAGAAGTGCGTAAACTCACAAACAAAGAAATCATTGTTATCGGAGGAGGACCAACAGGAGTAGAAGTTGCTTGCGAGCTAGCAAAGAATAACCAAGTAACCATTCTTCACCGACCAAAACACCTCCTAAAAGGATTCTCACAACAAACATATCTCTACGCAAACAAACAACTCAGTAAATACTCAGTAACTATACACACAGATATCACTGCACAAAAAATAACAAAGAACTACGTCTACACCGACAAGAAACGCTTCTCCTACGACGAAGTCATCTGCGCAGCAGGAGTACAAGCAAACATCTTGCAAGGACTGCCTGCAGAGAAAGGAATACTCGTAAACAAACACTTACAAATACAAGGCAGCACAAACGCGTTTGCAATAGGTGACTGCGCACAAACAAACAATCCTCTCACCGCACAAGTAGCGATGTACGAAGCAAGGCTAGCAGCAAAAAATATTTGTTTACTACAACAAAACAAGCCACTACAAACAAACCAGTTCGTCTGCAAAGGAAGCATGCTTGGTCTAGGAGAAACCGCTGTTCTTGAGAGTCGATTGAGTCTACGAGGAAAACTGGCTTTTTGGATGAGAAAAACGTATTATTGGTTGCGTGTACGCAGCTATCGCCTATAAGACTTAAAAAGAAGTACCGCTTTCTTTTTTGTATGAGTTCTCAAACACTCAGTAAACATGCATCGTGGGGACCTCTTGCTTTGCGCGTAATCGTAGGACTAATTTTTGTTCTGCAAGGATACGCGAAACTACAAGGCATCGAGGGCTTCGCAGCTGCGCTTAGCGCAAGCGGCTACCCAATAGCAACATTCTTTGCTTGGCTAGTAGCCCTTATCGAACTAATCGCAGGAGCAATGCTTGTTCTTGGGATCTGGACTCGACAAGCAGCAGTACCACTAAAAGTAGTGATTGTGTTTGCAATCCTCACCAAACTTCTTGGTGGTTTTGGCGGAGCTGCTTGGAGTAACTTGCAACTAGACCTCCTCTTATTAGCTGCTCTTAGCACGCTAGTACTACTTGGAGGCGGTCGAGCAGCTCTTGTTTCTTGCTGTCAAAGCAAAGAAGACGAGGCGCCTAGACCAGTTGTTGCTAAGAAGAAAACAGCTAAGAAAGCTGCTTCAAAGCCAGCAAAGAAGAAAAGCTCAACAAAGAAGTCCTCTGCAAAGAAGACAACTAAGAAGAGCAAAAAAAAGTCTTCTGCAAGTACGTCTAAGAAATCAAAGAAGAAGTAGTTCTTCACGAAAAAATATTTTTTTCCTCTTTTTTTTAGTAGTGCATACACATAAAAATCGTTACGTAATACTTGCTTGTATGTATGATTTTATTGCTTCAGGCTATGACAAGTTACATGGTGATGAACAAGAACGAAAACTTAAGAAGTTACTTACCGCTATTACTCTTAGCGAGTACGAAGTAGTTGTTGATGTTGGTTGCGCAACTGCTCATCTCAGCAAGTTTTTTTCTCAGCAAGAATATTTTGGTCTTGATCCTTCAGAAAAACTTCTCGCACAAGCCCCTAGAGGTGCTCGGGTGTTGTGTGCTCGCGGAGAAGAGATTCCTATTCCTGATGCACAAGCAGACTTGGTTCTGAGCTTAACAGCTCTGCATAACTACGATGACCCTATACGAGGCGTTTCTGAGCTTGCGCGTATTTGTAGCAAAACTACTCTTATTGGTATTCTTCGTAAAAGCGATTCTCACGACACTATTTTGCGTGCTGTTGAGGAGTGTTTTGTTGTTGAGAACGTGTTCTTAGATGCTCATGATACATTAGTAGTTGCTCGTGTCAGAAACGCAAACGTATAAAAGGGTTGGTTGTTGTGTGTAGTGTATGGATCAGCGAACTTTTGAGAAGAAAGTACAGGAATTAGCAGAGAAGCTTAAGCAAAGCGGCGTAGTAACCAGTGATAGTATGGCTAAGGGTATGGCAGAAGATATTTTGCGTACCGAGATGAGTATGAAAGAGAAGTATCAGTCGGAGAAGAGCTCTTCAAAGGAAGGTTTTTCTAGTGAAGAAAAAGAGGATTCTTCTCCAAAGAACTTAGTTGTTGAGGAAGCGATTGCTAAAGCACAAGGAACTCCTCATCAAGCGCGTATAGGCGCAGATATTGATCAAAGTAAGTCTATAGCGCAGTTGCTTGAAGAGGATGCTTCTCAGCAAGAAGAAGAGGCGAAGATTACTCTTGATACTCCTGTTGTTGAGGGTGGCGTTGCTAAGCAATCCGTTTCTGCTACCGTGAATAAAACTCCTCTTGAGGTGTACGAGCAAGAAGTTGAGTCTGTACGTGAGAGTTCTTTAGCTAAGCAAGAGCTCGTTGAAGAGGAGAATGGAGGTGTTGTAGAGAAGAGTGTTCAAGAAGAAGAAGGACCTCAAGAAACGTCTTCTTCACAGCAAGAAGAGGTAGTTGAAGAGAGGAATTCTTCTCAAGAAACGTCTTCTGACAAGCAAGAGGAGGAGGAACGTTCTGTGCGTCAAGAAGAGCCTTCACAAAACGATTCTCAAGAAACGTCGTCTCAGCAAGATGCACCTGCTGCTCGTAAGGAGGAGCCGCGAGCAACTGTTGATCTTTCTGAAATGTTTAATTTTAGTAAGAAATAATTTTTTGTAAAAAAAATACTTTTTTTCGTTCTTATTTTGTGAGTTCTTCACCTAGTGATTCGATAAGCTCATCGTACTTGGTTCGCTCACGCCCTTTTACTCCTGAAGAACTCGTTTTGTTCTTTGACTTAGGAGTTTTTGTGATGGTTTCTTCTCCTTGAGTTACTTTGTTTAGTGCTATGTGAATGGCTGTCTCCATTGCTAGTTGTAAGAACTCTTGTGTGTTACTGGTTTCTTTGCTCATTTTCTTAATGACTTCTTCAGTAAACGGGTGTGTTCCTGCTCCTCCAACGAGTTCTATTCGTTGCCGAAGTATTTGCGTGTATTGTTCTGGTGTTCTTTTCTCTACTTCTAGTTCTAAATCGTTTTGTGCAGGTAAGGTTTTGTGTTTGTTTGTGCTCGTAAGTAGTATTTGTGTGTTAGGTAGTGTTAGTAGCGCTTCTAGTACTGAGAAGTGTTCTTCTTCGTAGTGGTCTGTGTCGTCAAGAAGGAGTACGAGTTGTTGTTTGCGCACCTTTTTTTGTATGAGCAAGAGGAGTTCTTGCGTGCTGATTTCTCGTCCTTTACGAAACAGTCCTCTAAACGCGTCTGCGAGTTCTTCTCGTAGTTGTTCTGGAGTAGTTGCTTGGTGCTCTTGTAAATACGCTACAAAAAAACCGTTTCTGTTGCTGAGTTCTTCTTGTAACCAGCGTAGTAGCGTGGTTTTTCCTCTTCCTGTAGGTGCTGTTATTGTTGCTAGTCTTCGTTGTTTTATGAAGAAGAGATTAATTTCTTGCTCTTCCTCTGCCATTGCTGCAATAGTGTTTTGTAACGTAAACGGGTTTTCTTTCCATCCTAGCTCATCCGCCCAGTTTAGGGTAAAGGAGCTGTTCTTGCCTTTTTTTGTTCTGCTCACTTCTTCGTCTGGGTCGTAAAACGTTATCTTCATATTCTTGTATTAGTGTCTTTGGGTTTTTATGTGTTTACTCTAGTGGTACGTCACTCCAGAGGCTAAAATCGTTTATGGGTATGTATCCTCTGTGTAGGAAGTTGGGTGATTGGTAGAATCCTGCGTGTGCCATTCGTTGGTCTCTAAACGTTCCTCCTGGTATGTTCATTTTTCTGCTCGGAGCAGCTCCTAAGTAGCTCCACCCGTCGTGCATGATTGTTTGTGCGTTAAAACTTCCTGCTTCTATAATGAAGTCTGTGTACCCTTTTTTTTGTGCCCATTCAACAAATTTTTTTACTGGCGCGTTTCCTTGTCCTAAGCTGAGGTGTTCGTCGTTGTATCCGTAATTGTCTGTTAGGTGTAGGTGTCCTATTGCTTCTTCTTCTGCGAGTTTGTCTAAGTGAGTAAACACCCAGTTATCAAATCGTTGTTGAAACGCTTCTTCATCTTCTCCATCTTCTCGTTTCATCATGCTTCTCCACATGTTGAGGTGTCCTATATCAAAGGTTGTTTTGATGTGTTTTTTTGCTAGTTGTTCTGCTTGCTTCTCATTCATTCCTCGGTTGTTTTTCATTCTCTCAACAAATTCTTCTCTTCCTTTCTTTACGATATTAAGGAGTTCTTCTGGGTGGCTTCCGTAGCTTCCTGGATGCCAGTTCTCAGGTGCTATGTATAAGTCATCAAATTTTTCTTCAGGATCCCTCATCTTCCTTGCTGCTTGTGTTTTATCCATTGCTTCTTCAGCAAGTTTTGCAAGCGCTTTTCCTGTTTGTTCTAGACCGTATTGTTCTATTGTTTTGAGGTGTTTTCTTCTTTCGAGTGCTTCTGCTGCTTGCACGTCTCCACTACTACTTGCTGTATGTGTGTATCTCATGCTTAGCTCAAGCTCTTTTAGTCGTTCATCAATAATTTGCGGTATTGTTTTGCTTTGTGTTGGAACGAGTTTTGCAAGACCTTGTGATCCCATACTTTCTAGTCCGGCTTGTTCTTGTACTAGTTGCCATTTCTGGTCTTCTGGTAGGTCTGCTTCTATTTGGTCATACAGTTTTTTTGCTTTTAGAAGTTTATCAAAATCGTCTTTTTCTGCTTTGTAGCGTTGTAGGTGATACAGACTGCTTCCTTTGCTTTGTAGGATTTGGTTATCTATGCTCATTTGTGCAAAGTACTCTTCAGTGCTAAGTTCTCGTCCTACTTTTTCAGCGTATTTCTCGTTATAAGCGTTCTTTCTTTCTTCTAGCTGCTCCCATGTTAGTTCGTCTGTCTTAAACTTTACGTCTCCGTCTACTTCGTTGTATAGCGGTACTCTTCTAAAGAGTTGTTCTGGTTCTGATGCATCTATTTTTTTTCCAAACATATCCACGTAGTCGTCGTCATTTATGGTTGTTGGTTGTCCGTTAATAGTTTCTCCCTGCCCTGTTACGTCTCTTCCAAATTCTTCACGAAAGTCTTTTGCTGTTAGCCAGCGAGGTACCATTATTGTTCGGTCTTTGCTTATTCCGCTAATGATTTCTCCTGTTCTCTCATCTACTACCATGAGTGCTGCTTTGTCGTCTTCTCCTTCATACATACTAAAACCTGCTTGTTCTCTCTGTCCTTCTTCTCCGTAGTACGTGCTTATTGGTCTCTCCCATTCTCCTGTGTGTACTACGATTGCTCCTCCTGTTGTTGCGTCTTTTGCAAAGTCTATTGCTCTCTGTACTTCTTGGATGTTTTCTTGTTGCGCTCGTTTATCAAAGCCTCGTTGTCCAAAACCTGCTAGTCCTGATACGTTAAACGTTGCGTGTGTACTACTTTTTACGTCGTTGAGCTGTGCTATTCTTCGCATCATTTCTCGCTCTTCTTCTCCGTAGCTCTCCGGAGTGCTTGCTTGGCTGTTTCCTTTTCCTTTTCCTGAGAACTCAAATTCTACTTTGCTTGCTCCTTCTCGTATCTTTGCTTGGAGTGCTTGTAGTTGGTTTTGCATTGGGTTAAGCGTTGTTCCTAGTTCGTGGCTTGTTAGTCCGCTGTCTAGGCCGTAGTTTCTTGCTTTCTCAGGTATTATTGTTTCTAGAGGTGCTTGTTGGTCTAGTGTTAAGAAATAGCTTGGTTTGTCCATCGCTCCAAAGTAGTTGCTTTGTAGGTATTTGGGAGGAGGCATAAGTGTGTTATTAGGTTTAGTTGTTTATAAGCGTTATTCGTTTCGTAAATAACTATCTCCTATGCGGAGTTTTCCTAAGTTTTTGAGGTCTTCTGCTACTTTGTTTGCGTAACCGACTTGTTGCATGCGTTCTTGGATGGTGTTAATGGCTTGGTATTGGTTATCAGTTATTCCTCCTGCTTGTCTTGCTTGTTGCTGGGTTGTTGAGAACGCTTCGTAGAGCTCGTCTTTTGTTACGTAGAGGCCTTCTTCGAGCTTGTTTTGTACGTCATAAAGCGCTGATGATTGTTTTGTTGCTTGTACTCCTGCTAGTCGTTCTTCTAGGCTTTCTTGTTCTGGTAGGAGTTCTTGAAGGGTTGTTTCGTGTTCGTGCTCTGGGAAGTCTTGTATGTGTTGCTGCCATGCTCGGTTGATGCTTTGCGTGCTTACTCCTCTTCTTGCTAGGTCTTGTATGAGCGCTTGGTCTTCTGCTCCTCTGCTCTCGGCTGCTTGTATTCTGCTCAGCAATTCGCGTACTTCTTGTTCTTGTAGTTCTTGCTGAGAAGGAGTTGTTTGTTCTTCTTCTTGTTTTTCTGAGGAATCTTTTTTTGTATGAGAAGATTGTTTTGTCACCAGCTTATCATCCTGTGCGCTTTTTTGTAGATATGCCACATTAAGAAGAGTTGAAGCTTAGCTTCTCCTGCCGCTGATTTTCTGTCTGGTTCTTTGTACGGACCTTTTTTCTTGCTTGTAAAGTTTGGTGTGAAGAGGCTTCCTATTTCTATGAGTCCTCCAAAGGCTGCTGAGAACGGCTCAAGAGCGCTTGAAGAAGAGCTTGTTTGTTTTTTCTTCTTCTCTCCTGGTTCTGCGTCGTACTCAGGGTCATCCTCTACTTTTTCTTGTAAGTACGCCTCGAAGTCTTCTCGTAGCGCGTTCATAGTTTCTTGTAAGCTTGCGTCAAGCAGGCCGATGAGTTCTATGGTTTCTTCCTCTTTCATCTTAAGGTAGTTCTGTATTTCTTGCTCAGTCCACGCATAACTTCTAAAGTCCATTTGGAATCTTCCTGAGTGGCTTGGTCCTTGCTGGTATTCTCTTCTCACAGCCATTTCTGGTCTGCTTCTAAACGTAAAGGTGATTACGAGAACGGGATGAACTCCTTTCTGAGCAGGTTTTTTTGCTAGTATCTCTACTTCTGAGATGTTTGTATCAAAGCTCGTAATGAGTTCTGGGTCTGTGTCTACGTGCGGGTTCATGTGTAGTCGTTGGATGTTACGTAAGTACGGTTGTGCCCAGTTCATGTACGTCTTAATAATTCCCCAGTGTTGTTTGAGGTAGCTAATATTAAACCGTCTTCTATTCAGCAGTTCTTGATGCGTTCGTTCCTTCCACGTAATGTACTGGTAGAGTTTTCTTCGAAGAACGTTTTTTACGCTTGTGTTATACGTCATTGAATCAATTGTTTTATCTAATTCTTCTACGTCATAGACGTGCGTGTTAAAGAAGAGGTCTGGTAGTATGGTAAAGTCTACTGTTTGTGCGAGTCCAAAAACGCTTTGAGGATTTTTTGTTCCTTGCTCTACTTGGTCTGTGAAAATACTTTTGAGTGTTATGTCTGCGCTCTTGCTTTCTCTCCAGTTCTCATAAGCATCTAGTCTTTCATCAAGTATGCGTAGTTCTCGTACCATCTGAAAGAGTTCTTTTACGAATTTTCCTATGTTCGCAAGCAGTCCTTGTGCTTGGTTTTGTTGCGCGCTTATTCGTTGTTGTTGGTTGCCCCACATAGCGCTTGCTTCGCTGCTTGCGTACGTATCAGTTACTTTTATTATTTCATAGAAGCTTCTGTCTTGTCGTAGGTGTTCTAGCGTCCAGAAGTATCCTTCTTCCATGCTTCTGTTTACTGCTTCGTGCACGTGGCGGTAGTAGCTCTCACTGATAGGGTAGGGTGTTTCTGTGTATACTCCTAGCGCTGTTTCTACTCGGTCAAGTTGTACTTCGTCAAGATATTTTTTGTATGTTGCTCCGTTAGGATCCTTTTTTTTGAGGCGTTCTTCTCGTTCTTCTTGACTCATAAGCGCGAGTTCTTTGTTGCTGGTAAAGCCGTGTTTGAGAAGAAGTCGTTTCCAGGTATCTACACGCGCCATACAAACTCTTTTGTTTCTTGTAACATTTAAGCGTTACGCCTAGTAAGGATGAGTGTTCCTCCTACAAGACTTTCTACGCGGCTGTTTGTTTTCTCAGCAATGCTTGCCGCAGCTGCTTTTCTGTCGTTACTTGCAGTAAATGATTGGTTCATCTTAATCACAAGAGGGTCTTGTGAGGGTAGTTTTTGTTGTATTTCTGTGAGTACTGACTCAGTTACTCCGTTCTTTCCGAGTTGTAGATGAACGATGTTTGCGTGCTTCATACACCGTCGTAAGTACTTGCTCTTTTTATGTGTGTCTTCTTTTAAGTTCTTCTACGTGAGAGAGTTTTTTCTCTAAGAACGCTTCTACGTCCTCTCCAAGCATGTCTAGCATGATGGTTGCATGGTTTCCTCCTACGAGGTGTGGGATGATGACGTAGTCTGCTCCTTCTTCGTACAAATCTAGTGCTTCTTGTGGTTGCGTTGCTGCTACGATAATGGTTGCTTTCTGGTTTCTTTTGCGTACTTGGCGCAGTAAGAGCCGTGTTGCTTGCTCATCAGTTATGGTGCTTACTACGGTGTGTACTTGGTCTAGGCGTAGTTCTTCGTATAGTTCTACGTCGTGTGCATCTCCTAACAAAGCATTTTTTTGTTGTTGTTGCAGTGTTAAGACTATTTCTGGGTCGAAGTCTATGATGAGGTAGTCGTGTTCTTTTTTGTGAAAGTGTTCAAGAATGCTTGCTCCCATGCGGTTGTAGCCAAACAAAATTACGTCAAAAGTCTCGTTATTAGCTGGTTTGTGCTCTATTTTGTGCACTCCTCGCTTCTTGTATGGGATGAGGTGGTGTATACGCGCATAGACTTGTTCTGAGTATAAGAACAGGTACGTGCTTGTAAGAATCGTTGTTATTCCTATGATTGTTGCAAGATTAAGTATCTCTACTCCTACGTGTCCTAGCGTTACTCCTAGCGTTACGAATATGAGGCTGAACTCACTTATTTGCGCTACTGCGAGTCCTGCTTTGAAGCTTGTTTTTTTGTTAAAGCCTTTTAGTCCCATGAGTGTCATGACGATAAGCGGGTTTCCTATGAGTACAAATAGGCTGAGAAGAATTGCTGGTATGATAAGTCCTGCTAGGCTTGCGAGTTCTAAGTGACTTCCGAGTACGATAAAGAAGATGGTTATGAAGAAGTCACGTAGAGGTTTTGCTTTGCTGGCTATTTCGTAGCTGTATGGTGTGCTTGCTATCATGAGTCCTGCTATAAGCGCGCCTATTTCTAGTCCGAGGTTAGCTACGTAAAACACTGCTGCTACTGCAAAGCACCACGTTATGCTAAACAAAAAAATGGTTTCTTGGCTTTTTCCTGCGTAGCTAAGAATGTAGGGAAGCACGTATTTTGCTACGAAATACGCTGTTATGAACACGATTGTTGCTGTAAGGGCTGTTTGTAGTAGTGTTGTGGTGATTGCTTGTGTGCTTCCTGCAAAGCTACTTACAAAGAGAAGTACGAGTACTACGATGATGTCTTGTACTATAAGAAAGCCTATAGCGATTTTTCCGTGTAGCGTATCAAGTTCTTTCTTGTCAGTAAGAAGTTTTACGATGATTATGGTGCTGCTAAACGTGAGTGCTACTGCTATGTATATGCTTGCTGTTATTGGTAGTCCTAAGGTGCGTGCGAGTATGAAGCCTATTGCGCTTGTGAAAAGTACTTGTCCTACTCCTGTGTACACGCTTATAAGTCCTACTTTTTGTAGGCTTTTGATGTCTAGGTTAAGTCCTACGATGAAGAGTAGGAGCGCTATTCCTAGTTGTCCAAGTACTTCTAGGCTTGGTACCGCGCTTGTTACGTCTAGAAAGCTTGCTCCTAGGAGTATTCCTGCGAGTATGTAACCAATAATGGGTGGTTGTTTGAGTGCTCGCAACAGCAGCACTATTCCTGTGGTTACGGTGAGTATGAGTGCTAGGCTGATGAGTTGTTCACTCATTGCGTATACCAAGCATGTATTTTGCTTCCTCCTGCGGGTATTGCTTTTATGTACGCGTCTAGGTCTCCTCCGAGTCGTTTGCGGAGTTGTTTTGCTACGTCGCTGGTTTTTTCTTCTCCTGGAATGATTTCTGCATATTCACTGCAGTGTTTCTTGCAGCTTTCTTTGCTTCCGACAAATACTTCTTTCTCATAGCCTTCTTGTTTGATTACTCCTATGCATAGGCGTACTTCTGGGTGTAGGTAGTTTGTTTCTCCTCGTATCATGAAGCTTCCTTTACTCAGGTATTCTCCGCTTTGTGCTTCTTTAGTTACTTGTTCTGGTTTTACGTAAAAGACTTCTAGTGTTGCGAGTCCTTTACTCCATGCTTTGCTATACGCAGCGGTTAGTTGTGCTGCTTCTTGGAGGTCTTGTTGCGTTGGTGTTTTTGCTTGTAGTATCGTAAATGGGCTTCCTGCCATGTCTGTGTGAAAGATGAGGTCTTCTGGTGTTGTTTGATGTTTTATGAGTGTCTCGTTTGCTGCTGCGTTGCTTCCTGCTATGAGTAGGTTTTCTGTGGTTGTTTTGCTCCAGTGGTATTTGTGGTACCAGTGCTCTTTGGGTTTTTGTAGTTGTATGCGTTGCTGCGTTTTCTGGGTTTCTTCTTTGCTTTTCTTGGCTTTCTCTTGTGCTTTGGTGAGTGCTTGTTGTGCTCCTGGGAGTTTGTTCTTTGCTTTTTTTGCTTTCTGAAAGTACTCTGCTGCGTTTTCTTGTAAGTTTTTTGTTAGGTCAAGGCGTATTTGCATGGTGTTAGCACAGAGGCACTCCTAGTATTTCTATTTCTTCTTTTGCACAACGTATACCTTGTACTTGTGGGGTTATGCTTGCTACGAGGTTGTTTGGACTGACTGTTCTGTGTAGTACAGTAAATTGGCTTATTTCTCCTGGTTGTAGGTTTGCTTGTAGTGTTTGCTCAGTTAGTTCTTGGCTTACGTCTATTACTCGTAGTACTACGCTGTCTATGGGTGTTTCTGCGGTGTTTTTTATCAAAAACTTTACGTTTTGTGTTGGTGCGTCATAACATATCGCTTCTCCTTGTGGTGTTTGTTGGAGTTGTAGCTGTACGTTCTTGCACGTATCTGTTTCTTGGGTTGCTACTTCTACACTCCAGCTCATCACGAGTGTTCCTAGGCTTACCGCGAATGCTATGAGGAGTATTGTTGCCAGCAGAGGGCTGAGTCCTTTTTTGTTCTCACCTATCATGTGTTTTTTGTTGGTGTCCTCTTCTTTTTAAGGTTGTTTGTGATGAAGTGTTCTAGGCAGTCTGTTGCGTCAAAATACGCTGCTCTTCGCAGGTCAGGACTTCCAAATTCTATCTTTATTGCTTCGTTGCTTCGTATCGTTGCTTGACATACTGGGCAGTGTTTATTACTTCCTCGTTGTTGTTCGTGTAGTCGTTGTTGTATGAGTCGTTGTAGCGTTCCTGCTTGTAGGTCTTGTTGTATGAGTACAAGTTCTTTTGCGCTGAGTGTTTCTATTATTCTTGCGAGTTTGTTCATTGGTTGTTTCCTCGTTGTTTTCGTAACTCACCACTGGGGTCATAGGCTATTGTTGCGTCTTTGAGAAGGTCTTTGTAGTAGGGTTCTTGTTTGTGTAGTCCTTCTGCGAGTTCTTCTGGTGTGTGCGACCATATTGCTATTGTTTGTTGGCCTATGAGTGTGTGTATGGTTGTGCTCGCGTTTTCTCTAAATGCGGTGACGTTTTCTGCGAGTACGAGGAGTTCTGGTTGTTCTCTGTTGAGTACTGCTATTGTTTGTGCTTGTTTGAAGAGTTCTGCTCGTGTGAGTACGAGGCTGAGTAGGGGTATTTGGTGTTTGTGTGTGTATAGTGTTGCGAGGAGTTGTTCGTGGTTGGTTGCTTTGTTTGTGTGTTGTTGTGCTACTCCTGGTCCTATTGTTACGAGGTGTAGGTATGTTGCGGTTATTTCGTAGGTGTAGTGGATGTTTTTTCTTTGTGTTCGTTTTCTTGTTATTATTCCTGCTAGTTCTAGGTGTTTGAGTTGTTGGCTGATGTTTGCTTGGCTTGTGTTGAGGGTTTTTGCTAGCTCGCTTGTGCTTCTTGGTTGTTTAGCGAGTTCTTCTAGGATCGCCCATTTGCTTCCGCTGTAGAGGTATTCGACACGCATTTTATTAATTACTTAATTAACTATAGTAATTCATTAGTTTATATAGTTAATGAATTATTAAACAAAATAGACAATACGTTTTTAAAGCCAAACAAATATCCATACGTTGTGGTAACAAAGAGGGAGCAACAATGAAAGTCTTAATGCTCGGATGGGAATTTCCCCCGTTCTTCGCAGGAGGAATAGGAATTGTCTGTTACGAACTAACAAAAGCACTTGCACAAACAAGTGATACACAAATAAGCTATCTCATGCCCTTTGGACCAAGAAACGCAAACCCAGGATTTCTTAAACAACTACTCACAGCAGAAAACCTCATACCAAACATACGTATACACACCATAAAAACCACTCTACACGCGTACATGGGAGAGGAAGAATACAAAACAACGTACAACATACCTATGCTTGAAGAAAACAAGAACAGCTCTACAAAAAAGAAGTTGTACGGAGAAACCCTCATGCAAGAAGTACATAACTTCGCACACCGAGCAATGGCGATAGCAGAGTTTCAAGATTTCGACATCATCCACTGCCACGACTGGATGACCATACCCGCAGCAATAGGAATAAAACAACGAACAAATAAACCCCTCATCGTTCACGTACACAACACCATCTACGATAGGTACCTTAACGGAAGCAACCAAGTAGAGTACGACATAGAAAAACGAGGAATAGAAGAAGCAGACAAAATCATTTGCGTAAGTCACTACGTACGCAACCGACTCATCGAGTGCTACCAACCAACAAACCCAGACAAAGTAGTAGTAATTCACAACGCAGCCCAAGAACTCACAACAACACAGCACCAAGCACCAAAGATTAAAGCACACGACAAAATAGTGTTGTTCGCAGGAAGAATAACCGCTCAGAAAGGACCAGAATACTTCTTACACGCAGCACGCCTAGTAGCTGATCACGACCCAAACGTAAAGTTCGTCATGGCAGGAAGCGGCGATATGCTCACACGAATGATAGACTTAGCAGCAAGCCTACACCTAGCAGACAAAGTACTTTTTCCAGGCTTTTACACCCGAGAAGATATGGAGCGACTCTTCGAAATGGCCGATGTGTTTGTTATGCCAAGCGTTTCAGAACCCTTTGGTATCGTACCCTTAGAAGCAATGGCAAAAGGAAAAGCAACGATTATTAGCAAACAAAGCGGAGTAGCTGAAGTACTTAACCACGTACTCAAAATAGACTTCTGGGATACTGAAGAAATGGCAGAGAAAATCTTAGCAGTACTCAAGTACGAAGAGCTTCAACACACCTTAAGCGAGCACGGAAACTACGAAGTTCAACAACTCACCTGGCAAAAGACTGCTCAGAAAGTCCAGCAAGTCTACAACCAACTCCTCATGGAGGTATCTCACTAATGGTATCAGTATGTATGTATTTTCACGCGCATCAACCACACCGCCTAAAGCGGTACGGGATGTTTGATATAGGCGTTCACAGCGAGTACTTTGATGAGGAAGCAAATAAACGAATCCTTGATAAAGTCAGTCATAAGTGCTATCACCCAACAAATAGTTTACTACGAGAACTTATTGATGAACACGCAGGAGACTTTAAAGTCAGTTTCTCTATTACAGGAACGATTCTTGACCAACTAGAAAAGCACCGACCAGATATCTTAGAAACTTTCAAAGACCTAGCAGCAACAGGCCACGTAGAGTTTGTTAGCGAGACGTACTATCACAGCTTAGCATACCAGTTTAGTAAAGAGGAGTTTGAGCACCAAGTAGAGATGCACCGAGCAAAGATAAAAGAGCACTTTGGCCAAGACCCACAAGTATTTAGAAACACCGAGCTTATCTTCAACAACGAACTAGCAAGTCACGTAGAGAAGATGGGTTTTACAGGTATTCTTGCTGAAGGAGCAGACCACATCCTTGGTTGGAGAAGCCCAAACTTCGTCTACCGAGCAACAAGTACAGAATCAATAAAGGTACTGCTAAAGAATTATAAGCTCTCTGATGACATAGCATTTCGTTTCAGCAACAAAGGATGGGAAGAGCACCCTCTTAGCGTTGAGAAATACGTTGATTGGATTAACCAAAATAATGGTAACGGAGAACTCGTTAATCTCTTCATGGACTACGAGACCTTTGGAGAGCACCAATGGGAGGACACAGGAATTTTTGAGTTTCTCAGACACCTACCAAGAGCAGTACTTGCACACCCAGATAACGATTTCGTAACAGTAAGTGAAGCAGTAAATCGCTACGAGGTACGAGGAGAGTTTGACGCACACCACTTTATTAGCTGGGCTGATCTTGAACGAGACTTAAGTGCTTGGTTGGGTAATCCTTTACAAGATAGAAGCATAGAAGCACTATACAAATTAGAGAAACGAATAAAAGCCACTGGTGACGAAAGGTTAATAAGGGACTGGCGGTGGTTAACTACTAGTGATCACTTCTACTACATGTGTACGAAGTGGTTTACCGACGGGGACGTGCATAAGTACTTCAACGCGTTTGACAGCCCATACGAAGGCTTCATCGCGTTCATGAACGCTCTTCACGACGTGGAGCTGCGCTTAAAAGAGTACGAGAAAGCGCAAGAACCCGAGACGGTACAAACAACATAGGAGAACTATAGGTGAGTAAAATGGCAAAATCAGAATCAGACCTTTCTACAATACAAGGTGTCGGACCAGCAACGCGCAAAAAACTTGAGCAAGCAAGCATAACTACTATTGCTGCTCTACAGAAGGAGAGCGCTTCTTCTCTTGCAAAAAAAACTTCTTTAAGCGAGAAGCAAGCAAGTAATGTTTTAGCAGCAGCAAGTAAAGTCCCAGCAAAAAAGAAAGCAGTTAAGAAAACAACAAAGAAGGCAGCAAAGAAAGCAAGTAGTAAGAAAAAACCTGCTGCAAGAAAAACGAGTAGCAAAAAAACTTCTGCGAAAAAGAAGAAGAGTAAACGGTCTTCTTCAGTAAACGCCAAGCAAGCAGCTAGCGCAGCAGCAGCTGCTATGAAAGATATCGTTGCTCGAGCGCGCGACCACTTCAAAACAGCACCTAGAGAGCACGTCTTTATTCTTCACTCAGGAGAAGAACTCAAAGACCTCTTTGACTTAGCAAGAGCTCTTGAAGACATCGCTGATCACGTATTCGCTCATCACGTAAATGAGGATCGTCACGACTTCGCTAACTGGGTTCAGCACGTTCTTGACGAGCACGCACTCGCAGAGGATTTGCGAGAGAGTAGACGCCACCCGCAAGCGCATGAACGAGTCATTTATCGTCACATAACACGGAGAGTGTGGTAAGCGATGGTAAACCCGTTTTATTTCTCAGATGGTAAGCAAGCAACAAATACGCATGAGTTACTTGCTGTTCTTGAAGAAACGGATGAAGAAGCGGTTGCTAGTCACGTTCGTGAAGGACACTTTGCTAGTTGGGTTGAGCATGAACTACACAACAAAGCTTTAGCGAATCGTCTGCTTCAATGTAGAAGTTCTCAGCAAGTAATTGATGTTCTTCATCTAGAGCACACTCCTGTAGCGAGTGCTTCTAAGCAGGAGTCTTCTGCTGTTATTCGTGACTTGCAACGACCAAAAACAGCAGGCTCCCAGGAGGATATTCCTACTATGAGTTCTTCTAAGAAAGAGTCTTCTCTTGAGCAAAGCCTCTCTTCTAAAAAAGAGCAGCAAGAAAGTACTCAAGAGGAGGTACGTAAGCCTTCAGTTGCGCCTACTAAGCCTTCTCTTCCTTCACGCATCCCTACTACGAGTTCTTCTTCTAGTAGTTATAATGCTAAGGAGTTCGTTTTAGGGTTAGCTATAGGAACTATTCTTGGGGTGCTTATTCACGCGTTAATTATTGCTCTTACGTAGATAGGGATGACTGATGAACGAGTAGTTGTTGAGGTAGCTTGGGAGGTTGCAAACAAGGTTGGAGGTATTCATACGGTTGTTTCTACAAAAGCAGCTTCTCTTACTCAGCGTTTTAAGAATTATTTGTGTGTTGGTCCGTTATTTGCTCAAAAGAAGTTAGAGAACGTTACTGAGCACCCTCCTCCTTCTGAGCTAGCTGTTGTTCTTGATGATTTGCGTCTGCGAGGAATTCATTGTTTGTATGGTACGTGGGATATTCCTGGTAGTCCTCGCGTGTTATTGTTAGATGCGAGTAGTGCTGATCTTGATTGGGATGGTATGAAGGCTTCTTACTGGCAGGATTTTGGTGTTGATACGTTGCGTGCTGAGTGGGATGTTCTTGAGCCTCTTCGTTGGGCGAGTGCTTGTGGGTTGTTTCTTGATTTGTATCAGCAGCGCTTGGGTGTTCGTGTTCTTGCGCAGTTTCATGAGTGGATGGCTGGTTTTGGTGTGTTGTATTGTAAGCAGCATAACGCGCAGGTAAAAACTATTTTTACTACTCACGCTACGGTTCTTGGTCGTAGTCTTTCCTCGAGTACGAACGAGGATATTTATTCTCTTATTGAGTCTGTTGATATTGATGCTCAGGCTCGTGAACTTGGTGTTTTTGAGAAGCATTCTTCTGAGAAAGCTGCTGCTTTGGCTTGTGATGTGTTTACTACTGTTTCTGAGATTACTTCTTTAGAAGCCTCGTATGTTCTTTCTCGCTCTCCTGATGTTATTTTGCCTAATGGGCTTGTTTCTGAGAGTGATTCTGAGCGCTCAGTTCTTCATCGTGTGAGTCGTGAGCGTTTGCGAGATTTTGTGTACGCGTATTTCTTTGGTCATCACCAGTTTGATTTGGATGAGACGCTCTTGTTTTTTACGAATGGTCGTTATGAGTTTCATAACAAGGGTCTTGATGTGCTTACGGATGCTCTTGGTGTTCTTAATCGTCGTTTGCGGGAGGCTAATCATAAGAAGCGTGTCGTGGTGTTTTATTGTATTCCTAGTGATTCCCATAATATTAAGGAGGATGTGTTGCAGTCTCAGCGAGCGTTTTCTTCTCTTCGCTTATTTGTTGATGAGCACGTGGATGATTTGAAGCGTCGGTTGTTGCGTAGTGCTTTGCGTATTGGTTCGTTGTCTTCTGATGAGATACTTGATGATTCTGTTCGTGAACAAATTTCTTCTTTAGCTCAGCAGCTTGTTCGTTCTCGTCCTCCTTCTGTGTGTACGCATCACCTTCCTGGGGAGTCTTCTGATGATCTTGTTCGGTTCTTTTCTCGTAATGAATTAACTAATTCTGCTGATGATTGGGTAAAAGTTATTCGTCTTCCTGTGTATCTTGATGGCGCTGATGGTCTTCTGAATTTGTCTATGCAGGAGGTTGGTAGTGGTTGTCATCTTGGGTTGTTTGTGAGTTATTATGAGCCTTGGGGCTATACTCCTCTTGAGAGCGCTACTTGGGGTACTCCTGCTATCACTACTGATTTGGCTGGTTTTGGTCGTTTTGTTCGTGAGCACGCTTCTTCTCAGCAGGGCGTTGTTGTTCTTGATCGTCATAAAAAGTCGTATGAGGATGTTGTTTCTTCTCTTGCTAGCGCGATGTTTTCTTTTGTTGAGTTATCTCAGGATGAACGTCGTTTGCGTCGCGAGGAGGCTTTAGGGGTTTCTTCTCTTGCTCAGTGGAGTGAGTTTATCAAGCATTATTTTTCTGCTTTTGATTTAGCGTACGAAAAATAAGGTTTTTTATGAGGTGATGTTTCCGTAGTTTTCTACGCGTATATTGTTGCTTGGTATGTTGAGTTCTTGTAGGTGTTCATTCATTGCTCGTATAAACGCGTTTGATCCGCACAGGTATACTACGGTGTTTTCTGTGAGGTGTTTTTTTATTTCTTGTTTGGTTATTCGCCCGTTTTTTTCTTCCCATTCTTCTCTTGTAAGTGTTGGTTGGTAGGTGAACCAATTTTTTTGTATCTGGCTGAGTTCTTCGTGGTACAGTAGGTCGTTTGTTGTTTTGTTCGTGTATAGTAGCGTGAATGCTCTTGTGTCGTTTTTTTGTTGTGCTTCTCGTAGGTAGCTAATACAAGGTGTTATTCCGCTTCCTGCTGCTATGAAGAGGGTGTGTTCTTCTTCTCCTCTCCTAAAGTCTCCAAATGGTCCTATCATGATGAGTTTGTCTTTTTCTTGTAGTTTGGCGAGTTGCGGGCTTACTGTTCCTTGTTCTTGTACGCGTATAGTTATGTGTATTGTTTCTTCGTGTGGGCTGCTTGCTATGCTGTAGCTTCTGCGTATGGGTTTGTTGTTATGAGTTGTTTGTAGGTGCACGAATTGTCCTGCTTTGTAGCTGAATCCTTCTGGTTTGCTTAAGATGAGTGTGTAGGCGTTTATGGTGTCTACTCGGTTCTCTAGGACTTCTACTTCGTATAGCATGTCTTGTTAGGAGAAGAAGTGCTTTTTTAAGTCTTTATTTTGTTTGTTCTAGCTCATAAAACAGTAAGTATTCGCTCATTATTTGGTATTGTGAGAGTCCGAAGGAGCTGAGGTTGTTTGCTTTTCTAAATTTAGGCAGCAAGTTGCGCACTCCTGTTTCTTCTAGGTGTTCTATTGTTCTGCACAGCGTTGCTAAGTCACTTACAAGGAGTTTTTCTGGTTGTTTATTTGTGTATTCTGTTGTTATTCGCATAATTCTTGTTGGCATCCCGCTTCCATCTATACTTACTAGTTCAGGCATGTGTTCTTGTTTGTAAAATTGTTTTGCAAAGAGGTTGTAATTATTTATGAATCCTTCAATGTTTTCTTTTTTGAGTTGTTGTGAGTAAAAGTTTAGTTCTTCGTCACTAAGAGTTATTCTTTCTTGCAAGCGTTGCTTTTTTTTCTCTTTTTCTTGCCTGAGTTTTTCTTGATAAGATATTTTCTTAATTACGTTTACACCTACCTCTTCATCACGTCCCCAAAGAGTTTGTTGTCCACTCATGCGTGTAGGAAAGAAAACCGTCTATAAAAATTGTTGCTTCTTAAGAGGAGTTATTATTGTTTTTTCAGTGATAACCAAGGATTTTCCGATTTTTGGTAAATAAGCGCATACCGTTTCTTGAAATTAGTAAAAGAAGAAATAATTATTGGATAAACTGTTTGTATCATAAACGTTTTTTAATGAGTTGTGTTGTTGTATTGTATGAGTAGTTGGGAAGGGATTCATGCACGAGGAAATCTTGAGATTGAAGTGTTTGGTTTGCGTCTAGTTGTTTTTCGTGACACATTTAATCCGGATTCTAAAAGAACACTTACTTCACAGGCTGTTATTGATGTTATGCCTGAGAGTTTTGCTTCTAAAACAGTCTTAGATATTGGTAGCGGCAGCGGGGTTTTAGGTATTAAGGCTGCTTCTTTGGGTGCTGAGCATGTTGTATGTACGGATATTGATGATTTGGTGTTAAAAAATATTCATCTAAATTTTGAAATTAACCTTATCTCCTCAGAAAAGTACACTCTTGTTCGTTCTAATTTGTTCTCTCATGTTTCTGGCTCGTTTGATTATATATTTGCTAATTTGCCTATATTAGATGATGAGTGGGAGGGAGTAGATACTGCTAATCTTACTGAGAACTTTTTGTTTGAGGCAAAGAATTTTCTTTCTTCTGACGGAGTTCTCTTATTTAGTTGGGCTTCTTTTGGCGATGTCAATCACGTTGAGAGTATCTTAGAGAGGACTTCTTTTACTCGAAAACGACATGAGTTTGTTAGAGATAAAGTTACGTATTTTGTTTATGAGTTACGGCTTTGATAAAACTACTATTCTGTTTGTTATAGTAAATGCTTGTTGTTGTGTTATTTCTCGTATTTGTTCTTGTATTGATTCTTTATTTCGTAAGTAGACATCTAGGTCGTTTTCAAAAAGAAAGCGTAATGCTCTGTAAGTTTCATTGATGTCTGTTGTCAATAAAGTCGCTTTTATATCGTATTCTTGATCCGTATATGGTTTGATAAGTTCTTCAAATAATTTATACGTAAACGTGCATGGCTCGCTTTTTAGGTAGTATACGTGTTTTTTTAGTTTTGCGTAGTCTCCTGTTGGTGCATTGAATACTAGGATAATTTTTCCGTTTGAGGAGAGTTTCTCAAACATACTCTCAAGGACGTGTTTTGGTTCTTGAGTAAAATAAAATATTGTGTGTGAAGCAAGTATTGTATCAAAGGTTTTTTCTGTTTCAAACTTCTCCCACGAGGAGTCTATAAACTGTACTTGTGTGTTGTTTGTTTGAAAAAATCCTGCGTTTTTCTCTACTATAGTGTATTCTATGTTTGAAGGTATTGTTATAACGTCTCCAAATCCTGATCCTATTTCCAGAAGAGATTTTGGTTTGTGCTTAGAAAGAAGTTTTGTTATTTCTTCTCCAAGTATTTCTTTTTCGTTTGTATATCGGCAATATTCTTCAAAAAGTACTTCTGGAAGCCAGTATGTTCCTTTGGTTATTTGTTTTTCTATCAGGTTTGCTGATGACCACATAAAATTAAAGTAGTCTTTGTAGCTTTCTGCTACGCTGTTATCTTCTATAAGTATTAGTCGTGGTTGTTCTTGGCTCCAGATAAGGATATTTACTTTGTTTTTGTAGATGTCAATTCCTGCTTCTGTAAGAAGTCCTAGTGGCATGAATTTGTATTGTGTATACGTGTTTTCATACCTCTTTGCGAGATGTTTATGGTCGTTGTTAAAAAGAAGTTTTGTATAAATCTTTTTTTCTACTCGGTTCTTTATGAGTTCGTTAAAAAAAGCGAGTGCTTCTGGTGAGTGAGGGTTTCCTGATCTCGCTCCAAATACTAATACTTCATCTCCTTCTTGTAGCGTTTGATTAATTGAGTTATAATAATTTTTTACTTCTTCAAATCCTTTATAGACAGTTATTTTTGTTTCTGCATCTTCTTGCATGTGTTAATTAGTAGTCTGTAGCGTATAAAAGACTTGCTGCCAGCATTGTTATTTTTGCATGCGCAGTATTTCTGCTGCGTGTTTATTGTTCATGTATCGTTATCTAAACGAGTATTTTGTTTAGAATTCACTGAGTTTGATAAGGAGTTCTAAGTCCGTGTGAAAAGGAACTGGTTTGTATATTTCTTCAATAATAACATGTAGACCTTTACTAAGTTGCTCTACGTTTATTTCTTGTTTTATTGCTTGAGGGATAAGAGAAGGTATTTCAAACTTGTTATTGACCTTTTGTATGTCTTCTTTGATAAAGCGTTCAAACCTGTTCGCGCTCCAAAGCATACTATCATATGCGGCTTGCTGATAGTACATAAAAGATTTGTGAGTAAGATCGTTTGATAATTGCCGTTCTCTTATGTAGTTATCTACTGCGTAGACAAGCCTTTCTTTAGGACAGTCAATATATAGAGACCACATACCTCTTATTTCAGCAAAAACTGCTGCTTGTATATTTGTATCGTTTGTTCGTAATCCGTAAACTTCGTCGAAGCAGCTAACGAAGTGATCGGCTGCATTAATCATTGCTGCTAATTCAAATCCTTCAGGAAGAGTTACTGGTATGAAAGAGAGAAATTCTGATTTGTATGGTTTAGTTGTTTGTCCTTGTCCATGAGCTAGTGCTCCTAAGAGCTCTTTAAGAGATTTTCTGCTTATGTTTCCTTTTGGTATTGCTGGTATAACTTCTTCTGTAAATCGTTGATAATGAAATAGTATTTCAGGATCGCAATTAAAATCATAATCTAAGTCTTCTTCAATATCAATACGTTTAGTAAACTCTTCTCTTAGTTGTAGTTGTTTTTCCTTGTTGTTTACAAGTCTTGTCAGGTACGTTTCTTTTTGATTAATGAGTTCTAAAAAGTCTTCTCTATGTGGTTCTTGGAGAAGGATATCTTTGTCTTCTGCGTACGATTGAAGCCAACTATATGAGTTAATACATTGTGAAAAAGCATTTCCAATCATTTATTATCGTAAAGTGAAAACAATTTATATTGTTTATGCAAATATAATCAGTTACTTAATCAAATTATTATTGTTGCATGCGCAGTATTTCTGCTGCGTGTGTTCTTAGGTATCGTAGTGTATTATTGCGCGGTCTTAGCTTCCAGAGTATCTTGATTGCTTGTGTTGTTGTTATGTTTCCTATGAGTACGATGACTTCTTCTTTGTTACTTGTTGTTTCTTCGTTGTACAGGCCTGCTGCGTAGTGGAATCGTTTGTTTCCTATGATTCCTTTTGCTCGTGTTATTGTTGGGTTGTTTGCGAGGAGTTTTTGTAGTTGTTGCGTTGTTGTTCTTGTTCGTATCGTCAGTGAGTTGCTTGCGTGTCGCGTTTTTTGTACGGGTTTTGTGTGCAGCGTTGCTTGCGGGGTTTTTTGGAGTTGTTTGTAGGTTGGTTTGTTTGTGTATATCTTTGCTTGTTTGTTTATTGTTTGTATTTCTTCTTGTAGTTGTTTCGTGTTTTTTACGAGGTCTGTTTTGCTTATGATTACTACGCTGCTGTTGCGTATTTGTTGTTTGGTTACTTCTCCTAGTGTTCTTGTTTTTTCGTGTTGTTTGGCGTCTATGACGGTTATTATTGCTCTTGTTGGTGTGTTTTGCTCACTTAGGAAGTTGATGAGTGGTTGTGGGTGTGCGAGTCCTGTTGTTTCAATAAACAACACCTCTGGTTTGTGTTTGGTAATGATTTCTTTGAGTTGTTCTTCTAGTTCGTCTTGTTTGTTGCAGCACACGCAGCCGTTACTGAGTTGTTGTACTGGGTATCCGTATCCTTGTAGTTCTTCTCCGTCTAGTGCTTTGCTTGCTGTTTCGTTTATGAGTGCTGCTGCTTGCACGTTTTTTGGTATCGTGCTTAGGAGTTTTTTTAGTGTTGTTGTTTTTCCTGCTCCTAGGTATCCTGTTACGAGTATGAGGTTAGTAGAAGCTTGTTTGTGCTGTTTCATTTTTGTCTTTTGTAAAGTAGTCTAG
Organism: Candidatus Woesearchaeota archaeon; assembly: GCA_047602905.1. Lineage (GTDB taxonomy): Archaea > Nanobdellota > Nanobdellia > Woesearchaeales > SKIA01 > SKIA01. The sequence continues at coordinate 47,982 of JBLKOP010000004.1, forward strand.
CCAGAGCAGTAATATTACGAGGTATGCTATGTCTGGTCGTTGGAGGATGAGTACGGTAAGAAAGAGTATAAGTGCTCCTGCGAATTTTATTTGACACGTTGCGCAGCTGATTCCGTGGCTTATGAGTACAAATAATCTCCATGCTGTGTATCCTCCTGCTAGTATTACGAGTAGTCCTAGAAACGTTGCTTGTGCGAGTACTAATAGCAGAGTTAGTGCGATGTATGCTACGAGTTTTATGGTTTTCATGTGTTATTGCGAGTAATTATCAAGTTATATATGTTTTGTTTGGTGTTCTGTTGTGCAGCAAGTTGGTTGGGATGGTTTGTACCAAAGCCTAGTTAGCTTATACGCTGCTAAACTCACTACTAACGCTAGTGATGCTCCTCCATAAGTTGCTAGGTCGTGTGCGTGCTCGATATCGTTTCTATATGTTTGAATTTCTTCTTGCACGCTTGTTTCTAGAGTTGTAGGGTTTGGGTGCATTTTAAGAAAAGGCATTGTATCAAGAGTTGGTGTTTGTTGGTAGAGTCCAAGTTGTTTTCCTGTGTTGTACGTAAATCCCACTGCTTTGTGTTCTTGTGCTTTCATAAATGCTCCTACTGTTGTTCCTGAAAGAACTCCTCCTGCTATTGCAGGAGGAAGGCAAGGACATATTGTTGTGTGAAAAACTACTTGTCCTCCTACAAGCGAAGCGGCCAATTGTACTTGTTCTTTTAATGGCTTCATGCGTGCAGAGAAACACGACCTACTTAAAAACCTTATTGATATTGATTATCATTAACTATGTTTAGTAGAAAGAAACAACCCCTCCTTGGTGCTTATCTTTAGCAACGAAGTCAAGCCAAAGATAAAACACAAAAAAGTACGCTACCTCAACGCGAGAAAACACGAGTACAGTAACAAAAACAATACCTGCTCCTAAGAGTTTAAACTGACAAGAAGAACAACTACTTATTCCGTGAGAGAACAAAATACTCGTTCTCCATAACAAAAACAACCCTGCAAATAACACAAGAAACGATAAGAAAGACTCAGAAAACAACACCAACCAACAAGTAAGCAACCCATACACAACCACTAATACTTCACGTAACATACCATAAAACATACAAAAACAAGTATTTATGTCTTTAGGAGCAGCCTTTAAGAAGAATTACTGCATCACTACAGAACATGTCACTTACAGAAATACAAGAAGACTTACAAACACTCTCAGCAAGAGAGCGTTTCATCTACCTTATCGAGTTAGGAGAAGAACTTCCAGAATACCCTGAAGAGTATAAAACAAAGAAGTTTGAAGTACAAGGCTGCCAATCACATGCATATATTAGAGCAACAACAAACAACAACAAAATCCAATTACAAGGGTTTGCAAACGCAAAAGTCGTTCGCGGATACATCTACATACTCTTGCAAGCCCTCAATAACAAATCAGCACAAGAAATTCTTGCAAGCAAACAACAAATAAACTCTTTCATCCAACAAACAGGACTAAACACCACAACACAAACCAGTAGAGCAGACGCGTTTAGCAACCTCTACAACCACATACAACAAGAAGTAAGAAAACTCTCATAACGCTTTTAAAGGAGAACGAAGAGTATATTCTTTGTGAGCAACAAAAAAGTTCTTCTAATCATTCGTGACGGATACGGACAAAGAAAACAAGCAAGTGATAACGCTGAGAAACTCGCACACACACCTTGTAACGACAAACTTCTACAAACAAGACCGCATTGCTTACTACAAACGTGCGCAGAAGCAGTTGGTCTTCCAAAAAACACTATGGGCGGAAGCGAGGTAGGTCACGTAACGATAGGAAGTGGAAGAATTATTTGGCAGAACTTAGAGCTTATTAACAGAAGTATCAAGGACAAAAGCTTTTTCTCAAAGCAAGCATTCATTCAGCTCATCCAGCAAGCAAAGAAAAACAACAAAATAATACATCTAGCAGGCTTACTACAAGATAAAGGAGTGCACGCGCACCAAGAACACCTCTTCGCCCTTCTACGACTCTGCAAACAACAAGAAGTCCCTAGAGAACAAGTACATATACATATCTTCAGCGACGGAAGAGACAGCCCTCCAAGAAGCCTAGACACATACGTACAGCAACTCCAAGAAGTACAAGAAGAAACCCAAGTAGGAGTAATAAAAACACTTATTGGTCGCTACTACGCAATGGACCGAGATACTCGATGGCAAAGAACAAAACAAGCCTACGACTTACTCACACAAGCAAAGGGCAGCAGGCACGAAACAATACAAGAAGCTATACAAGAAGCAAGAAACGCAGATGAAGATGATGAGTTCATAACAGCAAAAGTAATTGGTACCTTCACAGGAATTCAAGACGGCGACGTACTAATCATGTATAATTACCGTACTGATCGCGTTCGTCAACTCTGCAAAGCACTTCTTCAAGAAGACTTCAACGAGTTTAAAACAACACACCCAGCAATAGACATGGCTGTTATGACTAGCTACTACAATGACATACCTGCAAGAGTAGCGTTTAGTAACGACATACCAAAGAATACTCTAGGAGAAGTAGTTGCTAACAACAATCTTTCTCAGCTACGTATTTCTGAGACAGAAAAGTATCCTCACGTAACATTCTTCTTTAATGGACAACAAGAACAGCCCTTTACGCAAGAAAAACGAGTTCTTATCCCTAGCCCTCGAGAAGTCTCTACGTATGACCAAAAACCAGAGATGTCCATACACGAAATAACAAGCTCACTAGTACAAGAGCTAGACACACAAAAGCACTCGCTTGTCGTAGTTAATTTTGTTAACGCAGACATGGTAGGCCACACAGGAAAACTAGCTGCAGCAATCAAAGCAGTTGAGGCAGTGGATGCTTGTCTACAACAAACTCTTGACGCTGCACTAACAAACAACTACGAAGTGCTCGTATTTGCTGATCACGGTAACTGTGAAGAAATGGCTGGCGAGCACCAAACAAGCCACACACTTAACGATGTTGATTGCATCTTAGTAAGTAATACGCTCACAAACGTTTCTTTACGCAACGGAGGTCTTGCAGACATAGCTCCTACAGCACTTACCTTACTTGGTCTAGAAATCCCCTCTGAGATGACTGGACAAAGCTTACTAGAGGATATATCATGAAAAAATTAACGAAAAAAGATGTTATAGTACCGGCGAGTTGCTTACCTGAAGAACGAGAGCACTACATAAAAAGATATTTAGCAGCAACAAAGCACACAGGAAATCTGATGTTGTTTGCGGGTGATCAAAAAATTGAGGATCTCAACAAAGATTTTTATGGAGAGGACGCTCATCCTGATGATAACGACCCAGAGCACTTATTTCGTATAGCAAGCCAAGGAGAGGTTGGTGTTTTTGCTGCTCAGCACGGACTCATTAGTCGCTACGCAGCTGATTACCCAACCGTTCGTTACCTTGTAAAAATGAATTCCCGAACTAATCTTGTTTCTAAGCAACAAATGGAGCCTGTTAGTCAGTCTCTAGTAGATTTTCATCACGTTCTCCAACTTATTGAAGGAGGAGTAGATGTTGTTGGTATAGGCTACACAGTGTATTTGGGTAGTGAGCACGAAGCAGTCATGCTCTCAGAAGCAGGTCGGTTCATTGCTGAAGCTCACCGGCACGGGTTACTCGCTGTTTTGTGGATGTATCCTCGCGGAGAAGCAGTAAAGAACGAGTTTAGTGAGGATCTTATCGCTGGAGCTGCTGGTGTTGCTTGTAGTCTCGGTGCTGATTTTGTTAAAGTAAACCCTCCTCGTTGTCACAAAGACGGAAGTTTAGATGCTTCTCTTCTGCAACAAGCAGTTCTTGCTGCTGGCAGAACAGGCGTTATTACTTCTGGAGGAGGAGGTGTTTCTGCAGAAGAATTTTTAGAACGAACAGCGTCTCAGATACAGTTTGGTGTTCGTGGAAGCGCTACTGGCCGTAACATTCATCAGCACGACTTAGCAACAGCTACTGCTATGTGCAACGCTCTTAACGCTATTGTTGTTGATCACGCAACCCTTGCTGAGGCTAAGCAGTTCTTTAAGCAAGCAGATTAATAAACAAAGACCTGTACAGAGAGTACATATGGTAGGTGAGTGTTTGTGAGAGTTGAAAACACGGTTTTAGGTGTTCAAGAAGTACGTAACCCTTCTGGTCTTGTTGCGAGTAACGGAAACTTCTTTTTGTTCTCAGCACAGCAAATAACGAGTTCTTGGGAGGGGCTGTACTTTTTTGATTCAGAAACGGTTAGTGCGCATAAGTTTCTTCACGCAGTACTTCCTCAAACACCTTCTTCTCGTCTCGTAGCAACTTCTCAAGCAGTTTTTCGCAGTTCTGAATCGTTCTCTGAAAAAATGTTTTTTCAGGAGAGCACGTGGATGTATGAAGCAAGAGGAGAGGGGGGTGTGGAGTTCTTTCTTGATGCTCGAGAAGCTAATGATTATGACACGCAAGGACGTTTTCATACAATTACTGCTCTTGGGAGGTTTATCTTTCGTATTGACACAAAGGATGAATCGTTTTTTTTGCGCTCAAACACTCCTCTTCAGGAGCTTGATGAATGGGTTGAGCACTCAACGAGTTTTGATGCTTCTCGTGGGCAAGGGAGTTCTTGGTGGTCTCATAAGCGTATAAGGTTTTTTTGCTCTGGTGTTCTTCGTGTTGCTATTGCTCGCTCCTATGAGGAGTTGGTGCGCGTAGATTGGGGTGTTGTTCTTTCTGAGCGCTCGGATACGTTTTTTCTTGTTTCTTCTCAGCTTGAGGAATTAACTGTCAGTACGTCTTTTGGTCCTGCTGTTCTTGCGGGTTTTCCGTGGTTTACTCAGGTGTGGAGTCGTGATGAGGCTATTGCTCTTGGTGGGTTGTTTGTTCAAGAACGTTTTGCGGTTGCTAAAGAAATTCTTCTTCGTCAAGTTCTTCGTGTAGGTGAGGACGGGCGTATTGCTAATCGTACTCCTGGTGCTGCTCTTGGGTGCGCTGATGGTGTTGGTTGGGTGTTTACTCGTTTGCACGAATTAGTTGTTAAGCAGCCTGGTTTGTTCTCACAAGAGGAGTTACGTGTATGTTATGATCAGTTGTGTTTGTCTCTTACGCGCTTACAAAAAAACTATTTTCGTGATGGTCTTGTCTTTAGTGCTGCTCAGGAGACGTGGATGGATACAGAAGGGTTTACTGGTGATACTCGTGAGGGGTTTTGTATTGAAATTCAAGCGCTTACTCTTCGTATGTTCTCTGCTGCTGAGTTCTTCTCTTCTCTTCTGGGTGAGCCTAGGGGTTTTTGGTCTTCTCAGCAGCAAGAGTTGCGCGTGCGTGTTCGTGAAGAGTTTTTTGTTGATGAGAAGCTCTGTGACCAAGCTGGTGTAGTTCTTGCTCGTCCTAACGCGTTTATTGCTGCGTATGTGTATCCGCAACTACTCTCTGTTGGTGAGTGGCGGGGAGTGTTTTCTTGGTTGATTGATCGTCTCTGGCTTTCTTGGGGCGGGTTTGCTACTATTGATGTGGATAATGAGTTGTTTTGTTTAGAGCATGCTGGGGTGAGTGATGTTTCGTATCATCGAGGGGATAGTTGGTATTGGCTTAATGCGCTTGCAGGTGTTGTTTTGTCCTCTCACGAGCAGTTTCGTGTTTACGCGCAAGAAGTTGTTTCTTCGTGTGAGCGAGAACTTTCTTGTTTGGGCGTTGTTGGTCGGTTAAGTGAGATTAGTAGTGCTTCAGAACAAGTTGCTTTTGGGTGTTTTTCTCAGGCGTGGAGTGCTTCTATGCTTTTGGAGCTTCTTTCTTGTCTTGAGGAGTAGCGAGTGCTGCTTCTATGTCCTCATGCGTGTAGCCTGCTTGTTTGAGCTCCTCATTTATTTCTACGTCTTTTTTTCCTTGTAGCTTTCCTATTCGCATAAGGTTTTTGATTGCTTCTGCTTGCTCGGCTGCTTCTATGGCTGCTATTTCTTCTTGTATCTTTGCTCGTAGGTCTTCTTTCTTAAAGGTTTTTTCATACCATTGCTTGATAGTTTCTTGTTTTGTGTACGCGTAGTAACTGCCTCCTATGAGGAGAAGCGCGAGTGCTGCTATTGCTGCGTAGAAGAGTAGCGAGTATTCTCTTGGTGGCTCTATTTGTATGTCTACTGTTACGAGTATTCGTTCTTCTACGTTAAAGGTTCGTAGGATGAGTGAGTTTGTGCTTGTGAGGTTTTCTCCTTCTGGTGGGATGTATTGTAGGGTGATGTTTCTTCTTTCTCCTGGAAAGAGTGTGAGGAATTGTTCGCTAATAACTGCTCTTGGTTCTTGGTCTCGTAGAGAAGCGGTTACTTCTATGTTTGTGTCAAGGAGGTTTTCTATTTGTACTTAGTAGTTTTCTGTGTCGGTGATGCTTATCGTTGCTGGGCGTACTTGTAGGGGTCTTGTTGCGAAGCGTAAGATGTTGGTTGCGAAGGGGGTGATGAACGTTACTGATCCTGACTCGCACGTTATAGTTCCTTCATACACTCTGTTTTCTGTTTGTGTGCTTGCAAAACGCACGGGGTATTCGTACAGGTTTTCTTGTGTGTTGTGTACGTTAAAGGGGGTGTTGCTGCTTATTCCTTCGCTCTCCCATTCTAGGCTGCAGCTAAATTCGTGATCGCTTTTTTCTATTGTAAACGGTAGTGTTGCGCTTGCTCCAAAAATCGTTATTTCTTCTGGTATCGTTATTTCTAGTTCTGGTTGTTGGTCTAGTATTATGGGAAGTTTAAGGTATTCGTTCGTATTAATTTTTATTCGTAAGTACCCAAAGCTTTCTTCTGTGTCATCAAGTACTCGTATGGCTATTCTTCTAAAGCTGTATGCTCCTATGAAATCTCTTTCTTCTATAAACAGTTTTCCTTGTAGGTTGTTTGGGAGTTCGTACTCGAGGTTTTCTAAATCAAAGATTGTTGGGTTTACGAGGTCTATGGTTGTTTCTTCTCGGTCTAGAAACAAGATTTTTGGTGTTGTTCTAATGATTGGTCGGGCGTGGTTTTTGAGTACATAAAACGCCATTGCGTTTCTTTTGGGGTCACTGAGGATGCTGGCTACTGCTTCTTCGTATGCTTGTACGGTTTCTTCATCAGTGAGTTCTTCGTCAGTAAGGTTAAGTGCTGTTTCTTCTTCTGCTAAGCTTACGTATCTTTGCGCGTCTCGTAGGTTTTCTTCGTGTCGTTCATCGTTTTCTAGTGCCATGATTGCGTATCCTGTTTGTACGATGCTGTGCGTTACGCTATCATTTACTCTGTAGGGGATTCTTTCTCGTTCTTCTTGGGTTGCTTCAAAGTAGCTGTGCGGGTAGTAGGTGTTATTATTATTCCAGCTTCCGTCGTTTCGTTGGTAGTAGAGAAGGTTTTGTATAACTGCTTGTCGTTGTGTGCTAATGAGTTGCGCGTATAGCGCGTTATTAATTGTTGTAGGGTTTTCTTCAAGGTTTTTTCCTGCTGTTCGGTCATCTACGAGTAGGCTTGCTAGGTAGTTGCTTGCTTGGCTTTTCTGGTTTGCTGCTATGCTTGTTCCTACCGCGAATAGGGTTGTTCGTACGTCACACGTTATTCGTTCGTTTCCAATCGTCCAGCATGGCGGTGGTATGCTGTAGGTGAAGTTGGTTCCTTGGTAGCTAAGGAGTTGTTCGTTAAACTCGTTGTGTAAGTGTATGAAGACTGGTTCTGTGCATACGATGCTTATTTCTTGCTCGTACATAGGGGTGAGTTCTCGTATTGTTGTTTCTGGGTTTCTTTCTAGGCTAAAGGTTTCTATGTTGTTGTTGTAGTCGTACACGCAGCTTGTGTCTACGGTGTTGTTGAGGTTTATTGTGTGGTCTGTTATTCTTGCTTGCCAGCGAGAGTTTTGTGTGAAGTATGTTTGTTCTCGTTGTAGGTAGAGGTGTCCGTCGTGTTGTATTCGTAGGTTCTCAAAGCCTGCTTGGTTGAGTAGGTAGAGAATGTTTGCTGTTGTACTTGTCTGGCAGTTGGTTGCTGGCCAGCATTTGTCTTCTTCGTCTCGGTTTAGGGTGAGGTATTGTATTGCTTGTTCTATTCGTTGCTCAAAGAGGTCTGGAAACTTGCTGATTACGAGTAGTCCGTATGCTGTGTCTAGGGGTCCTTGCCATCCTCCGTCACTAAATTGTGTTTCTACGACTCTATCTAGTGTTTTACTAAACGCGTTTATGCGTATGCGTTGTTGGAGTTGGAGGTTTTCTTCTGCTTGTACGTATTCTGCTCTTGCTATTGCTTGTGTGCAGTCGAATTGTTCTAGGTTTATGCTTCCTATATAGCAGTTTTGTGGTCCCCATTTGTATGCTGGTATGTCTGCGAATTCGTTGGTGTCCTCGCAGAGGATGCTTAGTCGTAGTGGGGTGTCTTGTTCTTCTATGCATGCAAAGAAGGTGAGGTCTTCGTTTTCTAGGTATGTGGGTATGGTTTCTTCTTGTATGTATTCGTTGTCTGGTCGTACAAGGTATATTCCTTCTCGGATGTTTTCTTCATACGTTGCGATGACTAGTGGTGTGCTGAGTGCTAACAGTAGGATGATGGTTATTGTTTGTAGTACTCTCACCTCTTGTTCTCTCATGTGCTTACCGCTGATCCTAGATACGTATCTAGTTGTTGTATGTGTTCTTTAAGTGTTTCTTGTTCTTCTGTGCTGAATTGCTCGTATAGGTGTATGATGTCTTCGTATGCTGCGCTTATTTGGTTGATGTTTCCTTGTGGTGCTATTGTGTATAGGTGTTGTATGCTTGCTTCTAGGTGGTGTTTGTTTGTTGTTGTTTGTAGGTGTTGTATGAGTTCTTGTGTTTGTTCTTGTTGCTTGGCTGGTAGTGTTTGGTTGAGTTCAAGTATTTCTGGTGTGAGTTCTGCTATGAGTGCTGTGTTTCCTTGGTGTAGTTGTTCTATTGCTTGGCTTGTTAGTTCGTAGAATGCTTCGAAGTTTTTGTTGTTTGGTTGCTGGAGTTTTTTTCCTGCTACTACTCCTGCTATTGCCATTGTTGTTATGAGTAGGTAGATGATGTTTCTTGTCGTGTTTTTTTCGTTTAAGTCTATGGTTACTAGTCCTGTTAGTGTGTTGAGTAGTCCAGGTATTTCTTGTATTTCTTCTGGTACGATGAGTGTCGTTCCTGGTTGTATCGTGGTTGTTTTGCTGCTGTACGTGTACGTGTTTTCTTTGAATTGTATGATTGGGTTTTCTCGTAGTACGGTGTGCTGGTTGGTTGTTCGTATGTCTTGTGCTGTTCTTGCAAAGTTTGTTGGTATGAGTTCTATTATTTCTGCTTGTTGTGGTGTTTGTATGGTTTTGTGTACGAAGCTGTGTGTTTCTTCTTGACCGTTTTTTCGTATTGTTGCTGTGTAGGTTGTTTGGGTGATGGTTGTTTCTTTGAGTGCTTCTTGTATGTTGTAGGTGTAGGTTCGTTGTTGTTTGTTGTCTTGTATTCCTACTGTTGTGAAGTATTCTTGTATGTGTTCTTGGTTTGCTTCTGGGTACAAGATTTTTTGCTCGTGTTGTTGTATGCGTACTTCTTGTATGCTTGTTTGCAGTATTTCTTCTATTTCTTCTTTGTTCTGTGCTGTTGTTAGTTGGTTGATTGCTTCTTGTAGGTTGTTGTGTAGGCCGAGTTGTTTGAGTGCTTCTTCTTTTTGTGCGTCTAGGCGTATGGCTAGTTGTCTTTCTTGTAGTGTTTCTCTTGCTTCTTGTCGTTGTTCTCGGAGTTGGTTTTCTGCTTCTTCTTGTTCTTGTAGTCGCAGGAGTTCTTCTTCTTGTTCTGCTTGTTCTTGTAGGATTTCTTCTTGTGTGAGGGTGGTTTCTGTTGTTGTGTTCGTCTCTGTTGTGGTGTTTGTCGTGTTGGTTGTGGGTGCTTCTGGTGTTGTTACTGTGTAGAATTGGTTGGTGTTTTTGGTTACTTGTAGTGTTTCGTTAAGGTAGCTTCTGTCTAGTCGGTATACGTGTACGCTGTAGTTTCCTTCTTCTACGTTGCTAAACGTTGCTTCTCCGTTGGTTGTTCTTTGTGTTTGTGTGTTGTTTTCTTTGTCTGTTAAGTCTATGTCGTAGTTGTTTAGTGGGTTGTTGTTTTGGTTGAGTAGCGTTATTTCTACGGTGTAGGTTGGTTTGTTTACAGTTATGGTTGTTGTTTTGCTTTCTTGGGTTCCTTTGTTGTCTGTTACTATGAGTGTTGCTTCGTATTCTCCTTCTTCAGTAAACCAGATGTCTATTTTTTTTTCTTGTTTGGCTGGTGTTATGGTTGTTGGTCCTGCGAATATCCACTGGTAGGTGTAGGGTTCTTCTCCTCCTGTTATTGTTGCTTCAAAGGTTGTTTTTTTGTTTAGTTCTGCTTTTGTGTTTGTAAAGTCTACTGCTAGGTCTTCTGTTTGTGTTACGCTCCACGTGGCTATTGCTGTTTTGTCTTGTGCGGTGAGTATTGCTTGGTAGCTTCCTGGTTGTTGTGCTACGTATATGAGGTCGAGTTTGTTTGTTATGCTGATGTTTGTGTATTCTTCTTGTACGGTGTTTGATCGTCGTATTTCTAGGTGTGCGTTTATTGGTTTGTTTGTTGTTGCTGTGAGCTTGGTTGCTTGGTTTACTTCGTAAATACTTTTTTCTGTTATGAGTGTTATTTCTAGTTGTTCTTCTTGTAGTTGTAGGGTGAATTGTTTTGTTGCTGTTGTATTTTCGGATTGTACGGTTATGTTGTAGTTTCCTTCTTGTTGTGCTTGAAACGTGTAGCTGTTTTGTGTTGTTGTTAGGTTAATGAGTTGTTGTGTTTGGTTGTGTATTGTGAGGTTGTATTCGCTGTTATTTCCGTTCCATGTGATGTCTATGTTTGTTGGGAGTTCTTGTGTTGTTATTTCTTGTTCTGGGCTTGTTATTTCTATTGCTGTGCTTAGTGGTATGAGTAGGAGTATTGTTATGAGTAGTGTTGTTTTGTTCATTTGTTGCTTTATGTTGTGCAGCGTTTGTTTTACTTGTATTCTTTCGGGGGCGCCGAATTTTTAAAAGTATCTACTTCAGGGATACCAGTATACGTTTTTCCTCACTAAAAAGAAGAAATACTACTTGTAAGTAACAATAAATCCATAGTATTTATATACTATAATAACTACTTAACAGTAATGAAAGAATATATCTTGGTTCCTGTACTCATAGCAAGCATCCTCGGAGTAGCCTTAGAACTAGAAGAACTAGGAATGCAAGCAAGCGAGAAAACACTCCAATTCGCGCAAGAAGCAGTAAGCGCGCTAGACTGCGCGTATGAAGCAAGACCAATAACTGAGTGCTCGCCAACAATAACAAACACTCAATTCAAAGAAGAAATCGAGCAAACAAACAAACTCCTACAAGAACTCAGAGACCAAACCAGTTCCTCTTTCGCCCAACAACAAGAATAACAGGAACCAAAACCAATAGTAACAACCCAATAATCTCAACGGAGCGCGTACGAACAAAATTCCACGCCTCATTAACCACGTTCTCAACCACTAACGTACGCAAAACAACATCTGAGGAAACTCCGTACACGCTAGGAAGTAACAGACGAGAATCACCAGAATCAGTAATGTAAGAAACCTCCCAGACACCATCAGGAGATAACGAATCAATAACCCACAACCCGCGCATCTCCGGCTGCTGCGTCATCTGAGAAAACTCTGCAGAATCAGAAAGCAACTCACGAATAGTAATATCACTTAAAGAACTCTCCCCTAAATTACGAACAGTAAGCGTAACAGAACTCACCTCATCAGAGACATGACTAACGCGCTTCTGCACGTACAAACTCTGCTTAGAAACGTACTGACGAATAAACGGAACAGGATTCGAGTAAACAACAGAAGAACCAATAGTCGCCTCAGCACGAGGATATGAATCAATACCCGCAAGAACCGTATCCTCAAGAAACGCATCATACGTTATACGAGTAGAACCTCTTGCAGGAACTTCTCCAGACCAAACAAGCTCCTCTGAACTCCTAAACCCAGCAGGTAACGAATCAACTAACGTAAAGCTGCGCAAAGAAGGCTGAAAATTATACAGCTGCAAAGAAACTCGTACAGGCTCTCCAGGAACAGCCAACGTATTACTAACAGACTTACGCAGCAAATACTCAGAGGAAGCAATAAACGCAGAAGTATTTACTGACTCATTAAGAAACTCAAGCTCCTCAACAGGAATAGATAAGTTCTGCTCAGCTAAGTCCACTTGCAGCACTTCTCCTGCTCGTACGCGCAGAGCTTGTTGGTTTTCAGAAACAACAAAGGGTTCTTGTACAAGAAGTTCTTGCTGCTCGTTTACCGTTGCTTCTACAACAAGCACGTACGCTCCAGGTGCTAGCTCGTCGGTGTAGGGAAGAATGATTCGTTCTTGCTCTCCTGGCAGTACTTGCAGTTGTTGCGGGTACGTTACGCTTCCTAGCTGCTCATCTCCTTGTAGTATTTGTATTTGTACACGGTAATACGCAATAACGTTTCCAAAGTTCGTTAGTTCTATGTGTACAGGCAGTGTTTGTCCTTCTCGTATCGTTTCTGTGGATGCAGTTAGGCTTGCTTCTAAGTTAGGCGTTCCTGCTATGGGTATGTGTATGGTGCTGTTTGCAACTACTCGTTGGTCTTCTACAAGCTCGTAGATGAGCTTGTGCGTTTCTGGCCCGAGAGGAGGTATGGTTGCGCTTATCTGAAAGTTCTTGCTTTCTTGGGGTCGTAAGAACAGCGTTTCTTCTTGTATAGATACTGCTTCTGTGAGGTATTGTGCGAAGGGGTGTAGTCGTAGCGTGTATTCTGCTGGTCTAGCAAGGGTGTTTGTTACAGTAAGTATTTCTGAGAAGCTCTCTCCTATCTGCGCGTCTACTGTCGTAGTTTCTGGTTGTATCTGTGCTGCTGTGAGTGCAAGGAGGATAAGAAGTACTAGTTTGTAGTGCTCACTCACGCTCTTCATACACGGTTTTTGTAGTCTAGAGTATATAATTGTTTTCTAGAATGGGGTGAGTGCGTATGTGTATGCTACGCTCATCACAGCTCCTGCAGTTGCGTATAGGGTTTTTGTGAGTAGCGAAGGTTTTTTTGGTTGTGTATAACGTACTATTCTTGTTCTCAGTAAGTTTTTTATTCGTTCTCGCTCGTGACTAAAGGTTTCTGAATTCTTTGCTTTTCTTCGTAAGTACGCGTTGTTGTCTATTTCGTCAAGGCACAGTATTGCTTCTTGCTCACTCATCGTTTCTAAGTTATTTTCTAGTGTGCTGAATCGGTTTGTGTAGTGTTGTCTGCTGTTAATAAGTTGCTCATACATGGGCGTGTGTGTTGGTACTGCTTGGTTTGTGTTCGTGTAGAGTTGGTCGCTGAGGTCTTTGTAGCCTTCTCGTCCGTTTCTGTGTCTTCTTCGTAGCGCTGCTGCTAAGTGGCTTGTTTGTCGTTGTTGCTGAGGACTTAGCTGGTAGTGTTGGAGTTGTTGTATCGTGTTGGTTATTCGTTTCTTGCTTGTGTGCGTTATGCGAGTGTATACGTCTGTTTGTAACGTGCTAAGTAGTGCTTCTAAGCTCATAAGTACCTAGTTGTTGTGCGTGTTTATATGCTGTTTCTAAGAAAAGGTGAAAAGTATTTGTTATGAGCAGAAATTATTCGGTTTTTTCTTCTTCAGCCGCTTCAGGCTCTTCTGCGTCCTTGCTTGCGGTCTCTTCAGAAGCGGGTTCTTCAGCCGCTTCAGGCTCCTCAGCAGCAACGAGTTTGTTCTTCTCAACAACTACTGCTTCCTCTAAGCGCTTCATAGCTTCTTCGCTTGTGTACACGCGAGCATGCACTTGGATAGCTCCTCCTCCAAAGGAGGAGTCTATGCGAGAGACAATCACGAGGTCTCGAGGCGCTGATAAGTGTTTTGCAAGTGCGTTAGCAAGTACTTGTCTGCTTGGAGTTGCTTCTACGGTGTACGTTTTTGCAACGATTATTGTTCGCTCAAATGACGGTTGTTTGTTTTGTTGTAATACTTCTAGTTTCATAGTTATCGTACCTTAATTGCGTACTCTCCTTCGTCCTCAACACCTACGTGTTCTGCTACGCGGCTTTTATCTGCGTTTAGGATGTATACTCTTCCTTGCCAGTTCGAGCTAAACTCCCCGATATTAGCTTTTTTCTCGTTGATCTCTTGCTGGGTTAATAGTAGTTTCGTCTTTTTGTGTGCGAGTTGTTTTGCCATGGTTATCTCTTATGTTATACGAGTAGTCCGATGAGGTCTCTGCTCGTAATAATTCCTATTGGTTGGTTGTTTTCGTTAACAACCACTATTCTTCTCATTGAGTGCTCTTTCATCTGAGCACTTATTTCCATCACGCTTGCTTCTGCGCGTACGCTGCGAACGTCTTTAGTCATGATTTCTTCTGCTTTGATGTCTTGTAGGTTTGTTTCGTGAGTAATAGCTTTTCGCAGAATATCTCTTTCTGTAACTATTCCTGCAAGTACGTCATTCTCCACGAGCACCACGCTTCCAATGTTGTGCTTGTTCATAAGCTCAACTATTTCGTACACGCTTGCTTGTGTTGATGAAGTAATAACTGGACTTGTCATGTACTCAGAGGTTTCTATCATGCTTTTAGGTCCTCCTCTATCCACTCAAGTTTTCCTAGTCCTTCTTGTCGCATCGTCATACCGATTTTTGGGTTGGTAACGTCTTTGTAACTGACCGCTATTATTCGTGCATTACACATATCACCTATTTTTAGGCTTCTGTTACTGTCTTTTCCTTGCAGAGTCTTTTCTTTAGTAAAGCTCACAAAGTCATTCATTGTCTGACTTACATGAATCATTCCATCAATTGGTCCTAGAGTAAGAAACGCTCCGAAATCTGCTATGTCTTTTATTTGTCCCGTAACGACTTCTTGTAGTTCTGGTCTGAACACGAGTAGGTGAAAGGTTGTCTCGTAATAACTTGCTCCGTCTCCAGGAATAATCATTCCGTCTCCTATTTCTGCTACTGCTTCTACTCCTACAACTACTCCTAGTGCTTTGCTAATATACCCGTCGTATTTGTGCTTTATCTGGTCGATAACCGCTTTTTCTAGGTCTTCTGAGAACTTCGCTGGGGGTACTCGTATGTGGTCTTGTACGCTTATTCTGTAATACATGTGCTTATATTTTGTTTGCCTCCTTTGATATCTACGCTACTTGCCGTAGGCGTTTGCGTGCTATCGTGAACACAGCGATTCCGTTTGTAGCGGCTTCTTTTTGTAACGCTTTATCAAGGGTGATAATCGCGTCTTGAGCGCTCGCAACTGCGATAAGCGCTGCATCCACATACTGGGTGGAGTTCGTGAATGTTTTTAAGTCTTGTTTATTGAGTATGTCAAGGGCTAGCTTCGCTGCTCGGGCGTCTTTGCTACTTCCTATTGCGAGTTGTTGTAGTTCTATACGTACTCCTTCTACGATTGCTGGCGTGTACGTAGGTAGTTGTGAGGCGATGTTTTCAAATAGTCTTGATTGGTTGGCTAGTGTGAGTAGTGCGTTTGTGTCTATGAATGCGTGTTTCATGATTCGTTAGTTGTTTCTGCGTAGCTAGTAATCGTCGCTACTGCTATGCTGTATAAGAGTATAAAGAACATTGCTGTTATGAGTTCGTCAGGTATTTGCGGGTATAATCCGCTTGAGAAGATGAAGATAAGTACTGCTACTGCTATTCCTTTTGGCATGAGAAGCGCTACGATGATTCGTTCACGTAGAGTTTCTTCTCGTAAAACGATACGTACTGCTAGTAGTCTTGCTAAGAAAAGTCCTGCAAAAAGGATTGCTGCGTAGAGGAGTTCTAGCCAGCCAAAGCTTAGTGTGCTTGCTACAAGTATTCCTATAAGTAAGAACACCAGTATTTCTACTATGCTACTAAATCCAAAGCTAAAATCTGTGAGTTCTTCTTTGTTTTTTATCGTTACGTTTCCAAAAATAATTCCTAGTGTCGCTACTGCGAGTACTCCGCTTCCATCTAGGTTCTGTGCTATAAGATACGTTGCTAGCGCTCCTCCTACTATTGCTGCTGTACTGAGGTCTTTTGCGTAGGTTTTTCTCATTGCTTTAAAGAGGATGAGTCCTATGAGTACTCCTGTTCCTACTCCTACGATGAGTTGTTGTCCTATTCCTATGAGTTGGCTTATCGTAAATGTTTTTGTGAGTGCATCAAGTGCTATGAAGGGAAGAAGCACCATTACTGGTGTGTTAATAATTGCTTCTATGGTAAGAAGCTTGGTTCGTTTCGTGTTCTGGTTGGGTAAGAGAAGGATTACACTTGAGGGGTCGGTTCCGCTCACCGCGAATGCGAGTACGAGAGCAAAGAGAATTCCTGCTTCTACGTTACTAAATAGTAAGAAGTAGCTGCTTACTCCTACGATAAGCGTTACGAAGAGGAGTTGGTACGCTGTGAGTTCTAGTCCTTTGCCGCTATAAATATCTATTTGTCGCAAAGAAAACTTGGTTGTTCCTTCAAAAACGACCATTGCTAAAGCGACTATTCCTAGCCCTACAAGTAGTGTGCTTTCAAGAGTAAACCAGTCTGCTAGTGAGCCAAAGAAGAGTCCTGTAAGTATGAGTACGAGTACGTTGCTGACGCGAAGTTTGTGTGCTGCAGCACTTACTACTATTCCTACAAGTAAAAGTATGCTAAGTTGCGTGAGTATTGCTGTTGCGTCAACGGCCATGTATTTTTGTTATGCGTGCTTGCTTTTATTGTTTTTGTGCGCAACACTCATAAAATAGGAGGTGTTCTTGGTGGGTATGTCAGTGTATCGTTTACTACAGCGAGTTGCTTCTCGTCTGCGCCCAGAACCAGAGGTTCTTGATGTAGTTGAGGTTGTTCGTGCGCAGCTACAAGAGGCTGTTGTTCTTTTTGAGCTTGACGCAGAGGTGGTTCTTGGTGGCTCAGTTGCTAAGGGCACGTTTCTTCGTGACGCTCATGACGTTGATGTGTTTGTTCGCTTCTCGTTATCTTATGCTTCAGAGGACCTCTCTGAGTTGCTTGCTCCTGTTATGAAGCGTTTTGGTGCTCAAAGAGTTCATGGAAGCAGAGACTATTTTTCTTTTGAGAAGAACTCGTTAGTTTTTGAGGTCGTCCCTGTTCTTGCAGTAACAAGTGCTTCTCAGGCTCGTAACGTTACTGACGTAAGTCCTCTTCATGTTCGTTTCGTACAGGAATCAGGTGTTTCTGTTGATGAAATTCGTTTGCTTAAGCAGTTCTGTAAAGCTATTGGTGTGTATGGTGCGGAGAGTTATTTGCGAGGGTTTTCTGGTCACGTTATTGATTTGCTTGTTATCTATTATGGTTCGTTCTTAGAAGTCGTTAGTGCTGCTTGTTCGTGGAGTGCTCCTGTGGTTATTGATGTTCAGCAACACCACCAAGACCCATTAGTTGTTCTTAATGAGAGTAAGTTGGGGCCGTTAGTTGTTGTTGATCCTATCCAGCCGTTTCGTAACGCAGCTGCTGCTCTTGGCGAGGAAGTGTTTACTCGTTTTGTTCATTCGTGTCAGGAGTTCTTCTCAAGTCCTAGCGAGGAGTTCTTTGTGGTGCAGTCGTTTAATCAAGAGGCGTTGTTTGCTCGCGTGCAAGAAGCGAGTGCTTCCTTACTTATTGAGGTAAACGTTGATGCTTCTAAGCGTGACGTGGCTGGTTCTCGTGTGCGTAAGTTTTTTGAGCGCGTGCGTGACGAGTTAGTGAGTGCAGGGTTTTCTTTTCGTGAAGCGGACTGGTTCTTTGCTCATCAGAGCAGTAGTTTTGTGTGGTTTATTCTTGAAAAAGGGGTTTTGAGTCCTCGTGTTTTACGCCAAGGACCTCCTGTTGTTGATGATCAGCACTGCGCTCGTTTTCGTAAACAACACGCTGAGGTGTTTGAGAAGGATGGGTTGTTATGGGCGTATGTTGATCGAGACGTTTCTTCTCTTAGTGCGTTTCGCTTGCAGCTAGAGGTTCTTGCTTCTCAGAGCGCAGTTGCGCTAGTAGCAGTACTGCTCCAAGAAGAAGGCCTGCTACGAGACTCGTAGTAAACGTTGCTGGGTTGCTTATTGGTATGAGTGTTTTTGCTGGTGCTATGAGTGCTCCTAGCATGAGTCCTGCTAAGAAGCTAATCGTTTGTTTGCGCGCTACTCGTAGTACGTACGTAATTACTCGTGTGATAATCGTTACTCCAATAACTGCTCCTATTACAAAGGCCGTTAGTTCTCTTGCGTGGCTGAGTGGTTCTCGTATCGCTAGCAGTACGTACGTGTATTGTCCGAGTATGAAGAGTACTGCTGATCCGCTTATGCCTGGTAGTAGCATTGCGCTTAGCGCAAGTATTCCTGCTATGAGTAGTGCTAGTGGAGTGTTTTGTGGGTTTGTTGGTGCAAGTAGTGCTAGTGTTGCTCCTATGAGTATTCCTAGTGTGAGTAGTGCCCAGAGGTTTTTGGTGGTTGTTTCTTTGCGAATAATTGCTATGCTTGCAGTAATGATGAGTGCTATGAAGAACACAAAGGTTTCTTGTGGGTATACGCTCATGAGTTCAGGTATGAGTCTGCTTGCAAGAAGTATTGCTGCAAGAATTGCTGCAAGAAGTGGGAGTATGAAGAAGAGGTCGAGTTCTTCTCGTACCTCTCGCGTGGTTGTTTGTCCTCGTGCTATGTTGTACGCGTACAGCGGCGTTTTGGTGAGTTGTTTAAGTGCGTGTATGAATCGTTGATACACTCCTGTTATGAGCGCTATTGTTCCTCCGCTTATTCCTGGGATGATATCTGCTACTCCTATGAGTGCTCCTCGCCAAAGAATTCCTGTTTTTGAGATGGGTTTTTTCATTAGGTATGTGTGTAGAGAGCGTTTGGTTTTATAAACGAGTCGTGTTTTCTTGGTGTGTATGAGAAACGTAGTTCTTATTCTGGTTTTTGCAGTGCTAGTAGTTGGTTGTAGCTCTTCTTCAGTGCATGAGAGAGTAGTAGTTGCTGATAACGAGATACTATACGCAGATATTGTTGGTGAGGCCTTGGTGTCTTCAGAAGCATCTTTTTTTGGTGTTATGCTTGGTGATTCTCTTGTTTCTGTTCGTGAACTGCATGGTGAGGCGTTGTTTGAGAACGAGTACTCTTTTGGTCGTACTACGAATCTTGAGTACTCTTTTGGTGCTAATGACACCGTTGTTCTGTATCATTTCCAGCAAGGAGTGCTTACCGGCGTTTTAGTTACTGATGTTGCTGAGGAGTTCTTCGCGTACGATTCTCTTCTTGGCAGTCCTCGCAGCGAGATGTATTGGTCTCTTGGCTTACCTACTGTTTCTGAGGATAGGCATCTTGAGCGTATCTTTTATTATGACGCTCTTGGGTATGAGGTGTATTTACGTGAGGGAGTTATTGATCGCGTATACTTTACTACTCCTAACCGCGGTATCCAGCCTGCGGGCGTTGATGTTGTTCGTAACGAATCTGAAGAGGCTTCTTCTAACCAAGCTCCTATTTTGTGTTTTGAGGATGAGTGTTTTTCCTAAAGCGTTTTAAGTAGTTAGTTATTTGCTCTTTGGTGTATGGACGAAGAATTCATTAATCGATTATTAGAGACGGATTTCCCTGAGATAGTGGGTCAACAAGCAGTTAAGCAGCAACTTAAGAGTGCGTTGTTATCAAAAAGACATATCATTCTTGTTGGTCCTCCTGGTGTGGGAAAGACTACTCTTGCTAAGAGCGTCGCTTCGCTTCTTTCTGATAAAGAGCTTAGTGATGATTCGTTTAGAAAGCTTCCTGGTGAGGGGGTTTCTACGCGTACGTATTCTGGTCGTGAGCGTTTTGTTCGTGTTCAGGGTAGTCCTGACTTGACTGCTGAGGATTTACTTGGAGATATTGATCCTCTTAAGGCTCTTGAGTTTGGTCCGTTAAGTACAGAAGCGTTTAGTCCTGGTAAGTTGTTTAAGGCGAATCAGGGGTTGTTGTTTTTTGATGAGGTGAATCGTTGTTCTGAGAAGTTACAAAACGCTTTGTTGCAGGTCTTGCAAGAGCGCATAGTTACTATTGGCAGTTATGACGTGGATTTTCCTGCTGAGTTCATCTTTATTGGTACTATGAATCCTGAGGATAGTAGTACGGAGAAGCTTAGTCACGTGTTTCTTGATCGTTTTGATCTCGTGTACATGTCGTATCCTGGCTCTCAAGAGGACGAGGTAAGTGTTGTTTCGCAAACCGCTCATCTGCATTCTTCTGTTCCTGACTCGCTTGTTGAGTACGCTGTTCGTTTCGTTCGTGATCTTCGTCTCAGTAAGGATTTAGAGCAGGCTCCTAGTGTTCGCGCAAGTATTGGTCTTGTTGAGCGCGCTAGTGCTAATGCTCGTCTTCGTGGGTCTACAGAAGCTGCTCTTAAGGATTTGCGCAGCGCGGTAAGTAGCGTGCTTGCTCACCGAGTCGTTCTGAAGCCTTCTGTTCGTTTCCTAAAGAGTTCTGAGGAATTTGTTTCTGAATCGTTTGCTCGTTTTGTTGATCAAGAACGCATCCCTACGGGTGGTTCAGGGTGAGAGCCGAGATAGTGGGCGGGGCGGTTCTGTCGAGGAGTTAGGCGATCACGAGACAGAAGTTTCTGAGGCTCAGTCAGTTGATGAAATATCTGGTTCTCCTGGTCGTAACCCGGACAAGGACGGGTTGTCTAGTACTGTTCTTGAGTCCGAGGAGGATTCTGTTGAGTTGGGTGGCGCGGTTCTTGATAGCATAAATTCTGGTTCTGGTCCGTTTACTCCTGAGCTTGCTATGCAGCAGTTCGTTAAGGATTTTCGTCAGGCGGAGAAGTTGTATGGTCAAACGCTTATTCGTCGACTTACTGGCTATGACGCTTCGTATGTGCAGAAAAACATGAATATTCCTGAGTTTCGTCGTCACTTAGAGCAGCGTCTTAAGCAGAACATTGCTGATTTGCAGGATCAGGGGTTTCTTTCTCGTGACGGGGTGTTTACGGAGGAGGCTTTAGAGCTTGCTGCTGTTAGTTTGGCTGTTTCTGAGCTTGATCATTTAGAAGCGAGTGGTTTTGTTGGTCCTCGCAGCCATACTGCTCGTGTGTCTAGTCCTGGTCGTGTGTCTACGCATGCTTTTGCTGGTGAGTCGTACAGGGAGTTGTCTGTTCATCAGAGCGTAAAAACTGCTCTTCGTAGGGGGCAGTCTTTTCTTCGTAAGGAGGATTTGCGCGTGTTTGATCCTTCTTCTCAGGGTCGTTTAGAGATTGTGTATGCACTCGATACTTCTGGGAGTATGAAGGGTGCAAAAATTGCTGCTGCTAAGCGTGCTGGTGTTGCTTTGGCGTATCAGGGTATTCGGTCGGGTGATGCTGTTGGTGTTGTGTTGTTTGGTAAGTCTGTTGAGCGCAGCGTTGCTCCTACAAATGATTTTTCTTCTCTTCTTCGTTGCTTGACTCGTGTGCGTGCTGGTAGCGAGACTGATTTGGCTTCTGCTCTTTCTGAGGCTTGTGATTTGTTTTCTTCCTCCTCTAAGAATAGTAAGCATGTGTTGTTGTTAACGGATGCTTTGCCTACTGTTGGTAGTGATCCTGTTGGTGCTGTTTTGGAGGCTGTTGGTGTTGCTGCTTCTCGTGGAGTTACTGTTTCTGTTATTGGTATTGGTCTTGATGCTCAGGGGGAGGCTCTTGCTGAGCAAATTGTTGGTATTGGTCGGGGTCGCGTGTTAGTTACTTCTGATGTTAAGGATTTGGATGTGTTGGTTCTTTCTGAGTACGTTTCTATGCGACATGCTTAAAAGAGCTTTTTGCTTTCTTCTTGTATGAAAGTTTTGGTTCTTGGGGATACGCATGGAATTACTGATTTCTCGTATCTGTACTCTTTGGCTGGGGATGTTTCGTTAGTTGTTCATATCGGTGACATTACTGATTTTGGTAGAGGTATGCGTTCTTGTCTTGCTGGCCTTGAGCAATTAGGTGTTGTTCTTGGTGTTCCTGTTGTTCTTACTCATGGTAATCATGAGACTTCTGCGTTAATTGATGCTGTTCGTTCGTTTACGAACTTAGTGTATGTTCATAAGGACGTGTTTTCTTTAGGGGATGTTTCTGTTGTTGGTTTTGGGGGTGGTGGTTTTGCGCGTAACGAACCTGCTGTTGAGGAGTTCTTTACTCGTGTTTACGAAAACGAGTTATCCAGTATTCATATCTGGTTGTTTCACGGCCCTCCGTTTGATAGCGCAGTAGATTTTCATCCGTTTCATGGCCCTACAGGGAGTCATACAAAGCGGTCGTTAATTGATCGCTTCAAACCGCATTTCGTCTTTGCTGGTCACATTCATGAGTCGTGGGGTGTTGTTTATGAGCTTGACGGTACTGTTCTTGTAAATCCTGGTCCTGATGGCGTTCTTGTTGATATCACTCAAAAATGAATTCTACGTCTACGTCGTCTTCTGCTTCTGTGTAGTTGCTGCTTTTCTTTGAGAAGTAGTAGATGTTTTGTTGTATTGCTTGCTCGTTGTTGTCTATGGCGAGTACTTCGTAGAGTTTTTGAATAATGTTTTCTTCTATGTATTTGAATCGTTGCTCCATGACGATGTCTACGGTGAGTTCTCGTCCGTAATGAATAGTTACGTAGTTTGCGTAGCTGTCTGTGATGCAGAAGTTCCATTTCTCTACGTCTTCTGTCTTGTATGCTCTTTGTAGTTGTACGCGTACGTCTTTTCTTCTAAACGCATTGATGTCTTGGATCTCGTTTTTTGAGAGGTCTTTTTCTGCTCGTAAATTTTTTAGGAGGTTCTTGAGTTCTCCTGTGCTTTTGGCGCTGTAGGTTTCTGCGAAGTTAATTCCTCCTCCTACGTATTTCTTTATGATATCCCATCCTTCATGCGTGTTTCTTGCCTCAATGATTATCCTGTAGTCACCGAGATTTTTTTCATATGATACGGTATCGCTGTCTTGTATGAGTTTCTTCCATGTTGCTTGCGCCATCTCCATCTCTGTTATGAATCTTTTCTGATTTAAAGATTATGGTGTTTTAGTTACTGATACGTTTTTAAGTGCGTCGGTAGTTCTTTCTTATATGAAGCTTAGTGACGCATTATCTCGAGTTGATGAGTACAGTAAAGATTTGCCTAGTGGTTGTTATTTGGCTCACGCGTTTTTTATGGATGATGGTCGTGATGAGTGGCAGGTGGGTTTTGTTAATCCTGATGATGAGTCGATTATTGTTTTTGTTGTTAGTGAGGATTCAGTAACTAAGAACCCTCCTTCTGAGGCGTTTAAGAAACCTGAGGATGTCATTGCTCCTCTTCGTCTTGAGGAAGTAAAGGTTCCTGCTTCTCAGGCTCTTGCTGCTGCGAAGAAACATCTTTCTGAGAAGTATCCTACTCATCCTCTTAAGCAAGCTATTTTGTTATTGCAAGTCCTTGATGGCTCTCAGGTGTATAACATTACTTTGGTTACTGAAACGTTTTATTTACTGAATCTTAAGCTTGCTTCTAGTTCTGGCGAGGTTGTTTCTGAGGAGTTTGATCATTTGATGAAGTTACGCCAGGAGTAGCGTTTTTTCTTTTATTTTCCACACCTACAACACTAGTTTTTCTTTGGTAGTTACGCAGCACAATTGACTATATAAAGTGGTGTTTGGAAATACTGTGTATGGCAATAAGTTATGCAGCAATCAAAAAAAGTAGTAAGTTAACAGCGTTTTTCTCCTCAGACTCTGAAGAGGAAGAAGAATAGTTGAGGTAATGGTTTTCTAATATTTTTTTCTCGATAGTTCTTTATATGTGTACGCGTGGTTTTCTTGTATGACTATCATCACGTTTTCTGGCCATAACGGTTCTGGTAAGACTGCTGTTTCCAAAGAGGTTGCTAAGCAGCTTGGTTTTTCTTGGTGGGGTATGGCTGAGATTACTCGTGCTCATGCAGAGGAGCTTGGCATAAGTATTCTTGAGCATGACAGAATGGTTGCTAATAACCCTGATATTGATCGCGAGCTTGATAAGAAGCTTGCTGAGCTATCTAGTAAAGAAGACATTGTTGTTGATAGCCGCGCAGGTTGGCATTTCTTGCCTGAAAGTATTAAGGTGTTCTTGACTGCTTCTGAGGCTGTTCGTGCGCAAAGAGCGTTTAGTGGTCAAAGAAGTAATGAGAAGTACGCTACTGTGGAGGATGCTCGTAGAGGTCTTGCTGAGCGCATAGAAGTGTTTCGTTCTCGTTTACAGAAGCTGTACGGTATTAATGTGTATGATGAGAAGAACTTTGATATCGTTATTGACACAAGTGATATGAGTGTTGAAGAAGTTGTTATGAAAGTGTTAGAGGAAGTTCAGCTGTAGTCTCTCCATGTGTGGTTGCACTTGCTGCATTTCATGAATTTGGTTTCTGGCTCATCTCCTGCTCGTGTTTGTTGTAGCCACCAAAACGCTCCCATGTGCCCGCATTCTGGGCACTCAATTAGTTTGTCTTCTGGCAGGGTTTCTTCTTGTGAGTCGATAACCTCGATTTTTTTCTTTGCCTTGTTTTCTTCTACGATTGGCTTTTTCATGAGCTCGTCTAGGTATCCCATATCTTCTTCCTATCGTTGAGTCGTTTAAATAACTTGCTGTTTTTATAATCTGCTTGCTATTGCTTCTAGGCCTATGAGTTCTAGGAGGTTAACAAACCCTATTTTTAGGTATCCTATCCAAGGTATTCTTGCATACGCCTTTCCTATTATTATGTCCTTAGTTACTTGTGTTTCATCTAGTAAAGCAACTGCTCCTGGAGTGTTTTGTGTTACCAGTGTTGTTCCTTGCACGCATGGGCTTAGTATTATTCGTGAGTTGCTCTCGTAGTAGCACTCATACAGGTTTCGTCCGTCGGTGAGTACGTATTGTTGTATGGGCTCAGGGTTGTTATCTCCTTTTGTCAGGTACACTCCTTCTTCTGGTATGTCTACTATTCGGTGTATTATGGGGTATTGTTTGTTTGCAAAGAAAATAATTATGTCTCCTACTTCTAGGTTGTTTGCTCCTCTGACTGCTATTACGTCTCCGGTGTTAAAGCCGTTTCTGAACGGGAATTCTGCGAATTGTTCTTGGTTTATTCCTCTCTCTTCATACCACTCTCCGCACGTACTCCACCAGTCTCCTTGGTTTTCTTCTCCGCAAAGAGTTTCTCCTTGGTGCTCCATGCTTCCGCTTATTACTGCTACTACTGGTAGGGGCGTTCCTGCTATGAGTCCTATTGCTGGATAAAGAACGTATTTGATGATGATAAAGGCTACAAGTATTTGTGCTATTAGCGCCGCTGCTGAGTCGTCGTGCCATAGGAAATGCCAGGTTTTCTGCCACCACGTTTGTGGCTTTTGTTTAGTCATAGAGTAGTTGCTACTTGCTTGTATTATTTAATGATGTCGTGTGTGAGCGATTATTTTTTAAAACCGTGAGTACTTCTGTTTTTGATGCATGTACAAGTAAAAACTACTAAGCCGTATGAGTTGTGCACGTATAACGTATTTGCTGTTTCTATAATTGATGGTGGTATGAACGAGCTTGAAAGACTTACAAAATATGATCCACTTACAGGTATAAGTCATCGATTACAGGGCGCAGGGTACACGTATGATTCGCTTGATGCGCCTGATGTTGCTAGGAGTAATCGGTTGCATAACGTTGTCACGTCTTTTGCTGATACGCGTTTTGCTACGTTAGATGAACTTACGCATCATTTTGTTCGTAATCTTAAGGAGGGTCTTCGTTTGCAGATGATTTACCTAAACGATTCTACTCCTCGCAATGTTGAGGCGAATATTTCTTTTGAGATTCCTCAAGAAACGCCTAATATGGGTTTTGATTTTGAGTATCTTGTTCCTCGCTCACTTACGTTTCAGGAGCAAGAAGTGTTTCGTAAAGTAGTAGATCCTCTTATGGGCGGAGTTATTTGTTGGGATGATGAGCAGACTGTTCGGTTACAAAAGCAGTTTTCTCGTATTATTGATTAAAAATAGATAATCAACAGCCTTTTATTTAGAGGCTCGCTTGCGTTTGTATGGCTTTCTGTCCTATTTGCGGTGTTGACGCGGTTGACGTGTTTTGTGAGTCTTGTTTGCGACAGCGAGAGCCTCTTATCTCTGAGATTAAGCCGTTTACGTTGACTGTTTGTCCTTCTACTGATGAGATTGAGATTCGTGGCGATTGGTATCCTCTTAAGAAGTTTTCTCGTCTCGTTGATAAAGCTATTACGTTTAATTCTCGCGCGCAAATCATGGAGGTTGATTTTCCTACTCCTATTTTTGAGGAGAAGCCTCGCGAGTTTACTCTTCCTATTCTTGTTATTGGCACAGTAAGTAAGTTTCTTGAGCCCTACGAGGAGGAGTACGAAATCGAGGTTCCTGTTGAGATTCGTGAGTCTCCTAAGGCTTCGTTGTCTAAGAGCGGGTATTTTGAGGGTACGCTTCAGTTGCGTAATCCTCGTGATGAGGTAGTACAGGCTATTGAGGAGTTGGTTTCTTCTGTTGATGACGCTCATATCGCTCGTGTTAAGGATGTTCGTGGAGGTATTGATTTTGATTTTACTAACCAGGAGTACATGGTTTCTTTGGTGTATGAGTTGCGTAAGCGCTTTGGTGGTTTAGTGCAAAAAAACGCTAAGTTGCATACGTACGATCACCAAGCTAGTAAGAAGGTGTATCGTCTTACGTGTTTGCTTCGTCTTCCTAAGTTCTGGGTTGGTGATGTTATTCAGACTCGTAAGCGCTTACTAAAAGTTACTTCTATGGGTTCTTCTGTTCATGGCTGGGATTTGCAGCGTCGTAAATATACTTCTCTTCCTTGTCCTGCTGATAAGGAGTTTGTGATTCATGAGCAAGAACGAGTTGTTTTGAGTTCTACTCGTCCTCAGGCTATGATTCTTGATCCTGAAACGTTTCAGGAGACTCCTTTAGCGCATAGCGTTACTGAGCCTGCTGGTACTGAGTTGTCTGTGGTGTTTGTTGATGGAGAGTATTTTGTTGCTGATATGTTGCCTTCAGAACATCAACGTTTAAAAGAGCGTAGAGCTGCTAAGAAGCAATGAGAGCGAGTATTATTATACTGTTATTTTTTCTTATTCCTGTTGCTGCTGCTTCCTCTACGATTGATATCTTGTCTGTTTCTGAGTCTGAGGATCGCTTAGGTGGTGTCGCTACTGCTTCGTTATCTACTCGTAGCGGTAGTGGCGCTGTCTTTATTGATTCCTATCCTCTTACGCGTATTGATACGCAGTTATCGGCTCGTTTTGCTCGTTTATATGCGTGTTCTCTTGCTGGTGTTGATTGTTCTCAAGTAGATTTTTTTTATACGTTGCGTGCGGGTAGTTCTATTATTGGCGGTCCTTCTGCGGGTGCTGCTCTTACTGTTCTTTCTTATGCTGAGCTTACGGGTTTGCCTATTGATCGTTCCACTACTATTACGGGTACGATTACTGGTAGTGGCTTAATTGGTCCTGTTGGTGGTATTGAGCAGAAGGTTTTGGCTGCTGAGCGTAACGGGTTTTCTCGCGTGTTGGTTCCTTCTGTTGAGTTGCATCTTGCTTCTAATACTTCTTCTATTGAGGTGGTGGGTGTTTCTAGTGTTGAGGAAGCAATTTTTTATTTTACTGGCAAGGACGTTTCTCACCCGTACACAGAGATCATCGTTCCTGATGAGTACACTGCGCAAATGGCTGATGTTGCTTTGCAGTTGTGTGAGCGTAGTTCTTCTTTGAAGCAGCAAGTAAGTAATGTTTCTTCTCGTGTTGATGAGTGGCTTATTTCTTCTGCTCGCGCTGCTGCTAGTGAGAAGTATTATAGTGCTGCGAGTTTTTGTTTTTCTTCTAATCTTCGTTTGCAGGAGCAGCTTCTTGATAATCGCTCCCAGGATCATCTTCGTAGTATTATGAATCAGTTGCGCAGCGATATTGAGTTTTTTGATGCTTCTCTTCCTAGTGAGTTTTCTAGTGTTGCTGATTTTGAGGTGTACATGGTTGTTCGTGAGCGCTTACTTGATTCTTTTGATGTTCTTGAAGCTCAGGATGTGCGTAATATTTCTTCTTCTCGTTTAGCGTATGCTGTTGAGCGGTTTTCTTCTGCTGTTGCTTGGAGTAGTTTTTTTGGTGTTATTGATAGTCCTGCTCTTGATTTGGATGAGCAGTGGTTGCGTCAGAGTTGTTCTCAGCAGAGCTTAGCTGCTCAGGAGAGCGTGAATTATGTTTCGTTTATTCTTGGTTCTTCTCTTGAGGATGTTCATCGTGATGTGCGTACTGCTCTTGAGTATCAGCGTCAGGGGGAGTGGGCTTTGTGTATTTGGTCTTCTCTAAAGGCTCGTGCTCAGGCTGAGGCTATTACTACGGTTGCTTTTGCGGGTGATTTTCTTAATGAGACTGTTGCGTTAAAGCATGAGCGTGCTGGTCAGAGCGTTGCTGCTGCTTCTGCTCGCGGGTTGTTTCCTGTTATGAGTTATGCGTATTTTGAGTATGCTGGTGAGGTTGAGGATGTGTTTAGTAAGAATTTGTATTCTGAGTATTCGTTGAGTTTGTCTATGCTTGATTTGTATCGTGGAGCTCCTTCTTCTTTGTTTCGTGTTGATTCTTCTCGTGTGTTGCTCTTGGTGTTTGGTATAATTATTGGTGTTTGTTTGGGCGTTCTTGGTTTGTCTGCTCGTAGTTTCTATACGTCTCGTAGAAAGAAATAAGATTCCTAAACGGACCGGAAGCAGTTGCTTCCGTTTGTTGTCCGTTCAGGAAAAGAGGTGAGTATATGTTGTGTTGTGTTACTTACTTATATACATATCGGTTTTGTTACTCCTTTAGAATGAATACGTAATGTCTTAAGTACGTCTATTCTACATCTGTCTATCATGGCAACTCCGTTAATTATTCGTCGGTTTCGCAAAGAGCTGCGAGAGCGAGAAGATATCGCCGTAAACTCCACAGTAACGTTGTGTGATGACCCTGCAAGAAAAGCAAATACTCAGGCAGCTACTCTTCTCTTGCAAGAAGTGTTTCATGGACGAATAACTATTCGTACAAGCCCTGATGGTTTGGTGTGTGGTAGTCGCGAGGAAGCTGCTATTCTTCGCTTACAAGCGTATACACGCACAAACCCCGTACGTTATGATATGTTACTCACTCACATTCCTGTACAAGACATAGAAGAGTACTTAGTAAGTAAAGGAATTTCTTCTCAAGTATACATTCCTTCTAGTCCTGAGCAGGAGTTCGTGTTTTCTCTTGCAGAACAATTCTCTGATGTGGTGTATGGCTTATGAATTATCGCGTAGTATTCTTCATAATTGCTATTACGCTAGTCGTTATGGGTAGTGTGCTGTTCTTTGTCATTTCTAGTGGTGCTAAAGGAGCACAAACAGTTGTATTAACGCAGTCAGAAAGTGTTTCTTTTGATAATGACGCAGTTAATAAGGGGTTGTTTACTGTAGGTACTCCTTCGTTTTTTACGCAAAACCATAGTTGTCGTGCTGGGTTTATGGATGACGTGTACGTCTCTGTTAGTATGCTGTATAGTAATCCTCCTCGTAGCTGCTCGTTTTTTGTTAATGATCGGTACGTGCGCACACAAAGGGATTTGCAGCCTAGCTGTGTTGGTTCTTGTCCTTCTGGAGAGTTTTCTCGTACGTTTCTTATTGATGAACTTGATGTTCGTGACTCGCACACGCTTCGAGTGTGTTGTAATGATATCTGTACTCAGCGACGAATAGCTGCTGTTTGTTCTTGAAAGCTTTTCGGTTTTTTCTTCTTAACGCATAAAAAAGCTTGTTTGTGTATAGGTGGCTATGCGTTACTACATACTGCTATTGTTGTTGGTTCTTTCTGGCTGCGGTGTTTCTGAGCAAGGAAGCGTAGAGGTAGTTATTTGTCCTGAGTGCTTTGAGGCGTACCAGGGTTTTGTTCACTGCGCGTTTTATAGTACTCATTGGCCTAAAGAGACGTATCTTATTGACGCAGATAATTATGCTGGTGTTGGCATTCCTATTTCTCTTCGTGGCTACATGCATCACAAGTTTTGTTTTACTGATACGCACGCTGTTTTTGGCTCTGCTAACCCTACTCAGACTGGTCTTGGTCTTAATGATAACTTGGTTGTTCGTGTAGAGTCTGCTGTTATGGCAAGTAATTTTGCTTCTGAGTACGATTTCTTGTTGGGTGTTGGTTCTGGCTTGTTCACGCAGAGGTGGGTGTTTAATGGGCAAGAAATTGAGATGTTGTTTTGTCCGCGAAGTGGTTGTGAGAAGCGTATTTTGGAGTTGCTTGTGGAAGCTGAGCGTAGCGTAGTGTTTTTGTCGTTTAGTTTTACTAGCCAGCCTATTGGTGATGCTCTTATTACGTTACACGAGAGTGGTTTGTGCGTTCAGGGCGTTGTTGAGAACCGTGCTTCTCGTGCTAGCTATGCACAAACTCCTCGCTTACAAGAAGCGGGTGTTGGTGTTGTTCGTGTGCAGACTCCTGGTGTCATGCATCACAAAGCGTTTCTTATTGATAACACAACTGCTATTATTGGCTCGTATAATCCTAGTCAGAACGCGAACGTAAATAATGCAGAAACAGTCGTTATTATTCGAGAAGAAGCAGTTATTGCTGTGCTTAATGAGGAGTTTACTCGTCTAAGCGGAGCTGTTGCGTGCAAACGCTTTTAAAGCCTGTTGTACTCGTAGGGTTGAGGATATTACAATGACTATAATTGGATTTAATTTCAGCAGTATTTCAGCGAAGAAGAACAAGCCGGTAAAGGGACAGATTAAGATTAATCGTAAGTGCAGCCCTACGAAAGTAGAGGAGGTTCCTATGGGTGGCGAGCAAGACGCTCTTAAGTACACGTTTGAGTTTGAGGTTAAGTACGACCCTGGTGTTGCAGAGATTGCTTTTGAGGGAACTCTTGTTGAGTTAGTTGCTAAAGAGGAGCACAAGGCTATTCTTGATATGTGGTCTGAGAAGCAGACGTTTCCTCCTAAGTCGTTTGAGCGTGTCATGAATGAGTTGCTTGATCGTTGTCACGTGGAGGCTCTTATTATGGCTCGAGAGCTGGGCATTCCTGCTCCGTTTAAGCTTCCTGGTGTTCGTGTTGAAGAAAAGCAGCCTGAGAAGAAAGAAGCGAGTTCTGAGAAGAAAGCAAAAGAATAACTCTTTCGTTGATTTAAAGTCAACAATACTTTTTTAAATTCCTTTTCCCTCACAACAACCCCAATGGCCGATAAAGAAATCACTCTACGAGTAGCAGAAGCAATTCAGGACGACGTCAACAAAGGAATCGTACGCATAGACAGCAGTTTCATGCACCAAATAGATGTGCGCCCAGGAGACATCGTAGAGATACAAGGAGAAAGAAAAACCGTTGGTATAGCTGACCGAGCATACCCAGGAGACATCGGCCTAAACATTATTCGTCTAGACGGTCTTCTACGAAGAAACGCTCGCACAACCATTGGAGAAAGCATTACTGTGCGTAAAGCAGACGTAAAAGAAGCCAAAAGCATTACTATAGCTCCTGCGAGAGGAGGAGTGATGATACGAGCAAACCCGATGATCTTCAAACAAGGACTTCTTGGGCGAGCAGTACAGAAAGGAGACGTTGTAAGCCTAGGAGGAAGTAGGCGAAGACGCAACACCATGAGTAGTAATCCATTCTTTGAAGCAAGCGATATCTTTAACATGCTTGATGAAAACATGATGGGCTTTGGACTAGCAGACTTACGATTCATCATCATAAAAGCAGATCCTGAAGGAGCAAGTATTATTACTGAGAACACGGACGTACAATTCAACCCAG
Organism: Candidatus Woesearchaeota archaeon; assembly: GCA_047602905.1. Classification (GTDB taxonomy): domain Archaea; phylum Nanobdellota; class Nanobdellia; order Woesearchaeales; family SKIA01; genus SKIA01. The sequence continues at coordinate 79,660 of JBLKOP010000004.1, forward strand.
AAGCGCAAGAAGTGGAGGACGAAGCAGGAAGCCTGCCAGAAGTCACCTACGAGGACGTAGGAGGTCTTGATGAAGAAGTCAAGAAAGTGCGTGAAATGGTAGAGCTACCGCTAAAGTACCCAGAGATTTTTGAGCGCTTAGGAATAGAACCACCAAAAGGAGTTCTTCTGCACGGACCTCCAGGAACAGGAAAGACCTTACTAGCAAAAGCGGTAGCGAGTGAAACCAACAGTAACTTCTTAGTTATTAACGGCCCAGAAATCATGAGTAAGTACTACGGCCAAAGCGAAGAAAACCTTCGTAAGAAGTTTGAGGAAGCAGAACAAAACGCTCCAAGCATCATTTTTATTGACGAGATAGACGCTATAGCAACGAAAAGAGAAGAAAGCAAGGGAGAAGTTGAGCGACGAGTAGTAGCTCAGCTTCTAGCAATCATGGATGGTCTTAAGAGCCGTGGAAAAGTTGTTGTTATCGCAGCAACCAACATCCCTAACCAACTAGATCCTGCTTTGCGACGACCGGGCCGTTTTGATCGAGAAATCGAGATTGGCGTTCCTGGACAGCAAGGACGACTTAACATCCTAAAAATTCATAGCAGAAACATGCCTCTAGCGAGTTATAACACGGACTTATTAGCAGATAGTATTGTTGGTAAAGCGCAGCAAAGACACAAACACCTCCTTAAAGTAGGGGATAACCCTAAAGAAGTAGGTGAGTTAGAGCAAGCGCTTAAGCAATTAGAAACCGATACTGTACGTAAACAACTACGAGCAGTTCTTGGAGCGTATGAGGAAGAGTTCATGACTTCTGGAAAGCGAGCAGTTATTGCAAAGATTCGTGAAGTACTCGGAGAGGAGGAAAGCGTTAAGCAACTCATTGACTCCTTAAGCGATTCTGTTCTTGAGGAAGCAGATGATCAGACAAGAACGATGAGTAAAGAAGCAATGCTTGAAGAAATTGCTCAAATAACGCATGGTTTTGTCGGTGCAGATCTTGCTTCTCTTACGCGAGAAAGCGCGATGATTGTTCTGCGAGAAATCCTTCCTGACCTTAATCTTAAAGAAGAAGAGCCTATTCCTAAAGAAGTTCTTGAGAAACTAAAAATTACAAAACATGACTTACTTGAAGCGCTCAAGACCGTTCGTCCTAGCGCTTTACGAGAAGTCCTTATACAAGTTCCTGACGTGAAATGGAGTGATGTTGGCGGTCTTGATACCGTTCAGCAAGAGCTCATAGAAGCAGTCGAGTGGCCTCTTAAGCGCAGAGAGACGTTTACGCGCATGGGCATTAAGCCTCCTAAAGGAGTTCTTCTCTACGGCCCTCCTGGAACAGGAAAGACGTTGCTTGCAAAAGCGGTTGCTAGCCAGTCTGAAGCAAACTTCATCTTAGTTAAAGGTCCTGAGCTACTAAGTAAGTGGGTTGGTGAGAGCGAGAAGGCGGTAAGACAAATCTTTACGAAGGCTCGTCAAGCTAGTCCAACTATTATTTTCTTTGACGAAATAGACTCTCTTGCTCCTAGAAGAGGTGGTTCAGGAGAGAATAACGTTACTGAGCGAGTAGTGAATCAGTTACTTACCGAGATTGATGGTCTTCAAGAACTTACTGATATCGTTATTATCGGTGCTACTAACCGCCCTGACATCCTTGATCCTGCTCTTATGCGGCCTGGTCGTTTTGATCGTATAGTTATGGTTTCTAGTCCTGACGCTGCTGGTAGAGAAAAAATCTTTGAGATTCATCTGCGCGGTGTCAAGCTTGCTGAGGACGTGGATATTAAGAAGTTAGTTGAGCAGACTGAAGGCTATGTGGGCGCTGATATCGAGAGTGTTGTTCGTGAAGCGGCTATTCATGCTATTCGCGAAAACCCTGAGGTTGAGAAAGTAGGTATGCAGTATTTCTTGCAGGCTCTTGAGAAAGTTAGGCCTAGCGTTACTAAGGAGATTGAGGATGCGTATAAGGATTTACAAAAGAACTTTCGTAAAGCGCGTGCTGAGGAGTTAAAGAACCGTCCGAGTTATTATGGATAGGAAAAAATTATAAAAGAAGCATAAATTACGTTTTTGTATGGGAAGAAAATCTGGGATTATAGCGGCTCTTGCAGCGGTTGGTTCAGCAGTTGCTAGTGCTTTGTATGTGAAGAAAAAAAAGAATCGCGATACGGTAAACGTTCGTGATGTAGATGCTAAGGCTATTTCGGTAACAAAGAAGCGTTCTCGTCGAGGAAGACCTAAAAAAGTTGTTTCTCGTCCTGAAGTGTATGAGCTTGAGCGAATATATTGGGTTGGTCCTGCTGTTTGTAAACAATTAGTTGCTGCTGGGATAACGACTCTTTCTGAGGTTAAGCGTTACAAAAAAGCTTCTTCTCTTGCGCACAAAGCGGGTATTGGTGAGTTGACTGCTCAACGAATTATTGATGGAGTAAAGAAGTTATAGCGATATTTTGCTTAACATTCTTAAAGCAGTACTTCTCTCTACAGTGTTATGAAGCTTGATGAGTATTCTCGTGTTCGTATAGAGTTTGTTGATGGCCGCGTTTTTGAGGGTGTTGTTCTCCCTAATACTGTTCTTAAGCTTGATGATGGTTATAACATTGGTTTCTCAAAAAAAGATGTTAAAGAAGTTACGGTATTAGCTAAGAAAAGTACGCGTTCTTCTTCTGTAAGTGCTCCTAGCATAAACTCCTCTCTTCCTAGAGTTGATATCTTGCATACGGGAGGAACTATTGCAAGTAAGGTTGATTACGCTACTGGTGGAGTAAGTAATTTGTTTGCTCCTGAGGAGTTGTTGGCTTTGTATCCTGAATTGCAAGGAGTTGCTGCTACGCGCGCTTCTTTTGTTGCTAATATGAGTAGTGATGATATGCGTTTTGATCATTATAATTTGTTAGTTGAGGCTGTTAAGGACGCTCTTACAAGCAAGCCTTCTGGTATAGTAATTACTCATGGTACTGATACGCTTCATTACACTGCTGCTGCTCTTCATTACGCGTTGCAAGGAGTTACTGTTCCTGTTGTTCTTGTTGGTAGTCAGCGTAGTAGTGATCGTGGTAGTAGTGATGCTGCTAGTAATTTGCTTGCTGCTATTCGTTTCTGCACTCACAAAGACTCTCCTAGCGGGGTGTTTGTTGCTATGCATGAGAGTAGTAGTGATGAGAGCGTTGCTATTCATCAGGGGGTTTTTACTCGTAAAATGCATACTTCTCGTAGAGACGCTTTCAAGACGATTAATGCTTCTCTTGTTGCTAAAGTACGTAAAGAAGAAGTAAGTGTTCTTCGCAAGCTTGATTCTGCTAGCACGTTTTCTCCTGTGTTGTTTGATACGCGTTTACGTATTGGTATGTTGTATGCTCATCCGCACATGTATGCTCAAGAGGTTTCTTCGTACAAGGGTTTTGATGGTCTTATCGTGCTAGGTACTGGTCTTGGTCACCTTCCTATTTCTGTTACTGATGAGTATACTCAGGAGCACGAGAAGATTTTTTCTTCTCTTAACAAGCTTTCTTGTCCTGTTATTATGGCTTCTCAGTGCGTTCATGGACGTATTAATTTGCAGGTGTATAGTCCTGGTAGGCGTTTACAAGAAGCGGGTGTTCTTGGTCATGACTTGGCGTTGTCTGCTGAGGCATTGTTTTGTAAGCTTGCGTATCTTTTGTCTACGAAGCAAGATGCTTCTTTAATTGCTTCTGATATGGGGGATGTTGTTTTGTGTACTCGCGAGGATAGTTATGAGTGAGGAGTACGAGAAGCTTGGGTTCATGGCTGGTCTTGAGATTCATCAACAACTTGAGGGTAAGAAGTTGTTTTGTTCTTGTCCTACGGTTATTCGTGAGGACGAGCCTGATGTTGTTGTTTCTCGGCAGCTACGTGCGAGTGTTGGTGAGTCTGGTGAGGTGGATGTCGCTGCTGCTCATGAGCAACGAAAGCAAAAAACGTTTGTGTACCAGGGCTATCACGATACTACCTGTCTTGTTGAGCTTGATGAAGAGCCGGTAAGCGCTCCTAATCCTTTGGCTGTTGAGACTGCTGTTATGGTTTCTGAGATGCTTTCTATGAAGCGTTTCTCTCCTGTTCATGTTATGCGTAAGGTGGTTGTTGATGGTAGTAATACTTCTGGTTTTCAGCGTACTATGGCTGTTGCTTCTGATGGTGTTCTTAAGGACGTGCGTATTGATCGCTTGTGTTTGGAGGAGGATAGTTGTAAGGTGATTAGTCGTTCTCAAGAAAAGGATGTATATAATTTGTCTCGTCTAGGAATACCGTTGTTAGAGATTACTACGAAACCTGATATTAAGAACCCTGCTCATCTGCAAGAAATTGCTGCTGAGTTAGGGATGGTTCTTCGCAGTACTTCTCGGGTGAAGCGAGGTCTTGGTACTATTCGTCAGGACGTAAATATTAGTATTGCTGAGGGTTCTCGGGTTGAGATTAAGGGCGTTCAGGACTTGGATTCTATGCCTGTCTTAGCTGCTAATGAGGTTAAGCGACAAGCTGGTCTTGTTCAGATAGCAAAAGAAAATCTCGATATGCATTTAGAAAAACCTATTAAGCATTTGGAGAATGGACGCGTTGTTGATTACGATGGAGATGTAACTAAACATTTTTTACCATCTAAAATAAGTTGGATACAAAGCTCTCTAAAAAAAGGAAAAGCTATAGCTGCTAAAATAACGAACGCAGATGGAATTCTTAAACGAGAACTCTTTGAAAACTATCGAGTTGGAACCGAGCTTAGTGGTTATGCAAAAGCGTTTGGATTCGGAGGACTTATTCATAGTGATGAAGATCCTGTCAAGTATGGATTAGCCTCATGGAATAATATTAGAAAAGAACTTAAGACACAAAAAAACGATGCATTTATTGTTCTTGTAGGTAACCCGGACAAGGCATGGAGTGCGCTAAACCTTATACTATATGAGCGAGTTGAGGAATTAAATAGAAGTGTTCCTTCTTGCGTTCGTAAAGCGAACGCTGATGCTTCTACGACGTATCTTCGTCCTATGCCTGGTTCTGCTCGTATGTATCCAGAAACGGATGTTCACCCTCTTGATATTTCTGGTGTTGCTGTTGAGGTTCCTGAATTATTGACTAATAGGATAGCTAATTTACAAAATAAGTACAGTATTGATGAAGGAGTAGCTAAAAAGCTAATAGAAACTAATCGAACAGAACTTTTTGAAGAATGGAAAGATAAAGTAGGTATATCTACAACTCTTAATATACTAACAGCTAAAGAAAAAGAGATGTTGACTAGATACGATGTTGAAGTTAATATTAGTCAAATAGCGCCTACATTATTTGCAGAAATAACAGCAGAAAACATTAGTGGTTCTTCAATTGATGATATTTTACAAGAATATGGTAGGAAAGGAAGTGTAGATTGGAAAAAATATTCTAAACTAAGTGAAGATGAAGTACGCAGTATTGTCAAAGAAGTCATTGCTTCTGATCCTGACGCTCCGATGGGTGCGTTGATGGGCGAAGCGATGAGTCGTTTGAAAGGTAAGGCTGATGGGAAGTTGGTTAATAAGCTTCTTCGTGAAGAAGTAAATTAATAACGAAGTATGTTTAGTGTATTGATTCTATGTAGTGCCTTGCTTTTTGTATGAGGTCTTTTGGGTGTCTTTTGTACCCTACTACTATTCCTCTTTTGTTCATTACTTCTGTGAGGAATTCTTCTGGTGTGTTTGCGTATCCTCTCATATGTACTTTTCCTAGGCTGCTTGCGTGGTGGCTATCACTTCCTGCTGTGTGCGCTGCTTCTAGTTCTTCGCATAGTGCGCCTGCTTGTAGGTTTCTGTTTGTGCTCATCGTGAAGTTCATTACTTCTACTGCGTCCATGCGAGCGAGTATTTCTTGTGGTAGGTGAGCGCTTTTTTTGTCTAGGTATCCGTAGGGGTGTGCTAGGCTTATGTATCCTTTGTGTTGTTTGACTGCGTCTATGAGTTGTTCTTCTGTTATGCGTGTTTTGCTGCTCCATATTCTTCCTGGTTTGAGTGCTGGTTGTATGTGGTTGGTGAAGAAGTCTATGAGTTGTTCGTGTGTGTAGAAGTAGCAGAGGAAGTCTTTGTTGTTTTTTGTGGTTACTTCTATTCCTGGTATGACGGGTATTCCTATGTTTTTTGCTGCTATGCTTCCTGCTATTCTGTTGTGGTCTGTTATGGCTACTGCTATTCCTGTTTGTTCGTAGAATTGTTTTATTTTGCTTATTGGTGTTGTACAGTCGTGGCTGTAGCAGGTGTGTACGTGCATGTCACACGAAAAGAGTTGCTTCATAGAAGTATACTAGTATAGCTTTTCGTATATAAGCTTTGGTTCGGTAACACCGAAAAAAGGGGTTTTATAACTGCGCAGACGCTACGAGTAGTGTGAAGATTAAGCAACGAGCAAAAGATTTTCTTGTTCAAGAAATTCCTTCTCGTACCTGGAGTGCGCAAGGAGCGTTTTACGTGTACGAAGCGACGTGCACAAACCTCACGACTCAGGAGATGCGCAGGCGCCTTGCGCGCATGAACAATCTTGCAAGTACAGCTATTGGTTACGCAGGCAGTAAAGATCGTCAAGCAGTTACTACGCAGTTCATTACAAGCCCAAAACCGCTAACGAGTAATGATGATTTACTCTTGTTGCGCCACGTAGGGTTTAGTGATGAGCCGCTACGTTTAGGAGACCTCGCAGGTAACTTCTTTGTTATTCGCGTAGAGGGTGTTCGCAGAAAACAAGAAGTGCACATACCTAATTATTTTGGTAACCAGCGCTTTAGCTCTGAGAACGTAGAGGTAGGGTTGATGTTGTTGCGCAAAGAGTACAAAAAAGTCGCTGTTCATTTACGAGAACAATACAAAGAAATTCGTTCTCACCTAGACGCTACACCCACCGACTACATCGGTGCTCTCAAGCGAGCTCCTCTGCATAGCCTCCTCATGTACATTCACTCAGTTCAGAGCTTGTTGTTTAACGAGGCAGTGATTGCGTACATTAAAGATACGTACCAAGAGTATGAGGAATCAACGTATAGGCACGGAGCATTCCTGTTTCCTACCAGCCCGCTTCCTGAAATAAACGTTCCTATTCCTGGAGCAGCACAAGACCTTGGTGAGTGGGAGCGCTACTACGCACCTGCTCTTCGTGCACTTAAGCTTAGTCCTTCTCAGTTCTATATCCGTAGCATTCCTCAGCTTACTCAAGAAGGAACTACTCGTAGCTTAGCAATGACTATCAGCGACCTCTCTGTTACTGCGCTTGAAGAAAACGTTTTTGAGGCTCGTATGCGTCTAGGAGTTGGTAGTTACGCAACAGTTGCTTTACGCAGTCTCTTCGAGGACTGAAACGATATTTGCGAATACTTCGTGCACTTTTTGCTCTCCGTCTATACAATACAGTATTCCTTGTCGCTCATAATAATCGAGTACAGGAAGCGTTTTTTCTGTGTAGGTTGCTAGGCGTTTCTTCAGTGCTTCTGGCGTGTCGTCCTCTCGGTGTTCAATCTCCGCTCTCTTCGCTACTCGTCGCAAACTCTCCTCCTCACTAATATCAATAAGAAACGCGTAGTCAACGCTAATGAACCGATCCAGCATGCGCGCTTGCTCTAAGTCTCTTGGCGTTCCGTCAAGTACAAAGCCGTTCTTGCAGTCAGGCTGAGCGAGTCGCTCCTCTAAGATTTCTTCAAGAAATAAGTCGTCAATAAGTTCTCCTGAATCCATTAATTCACGCACTTCCTCCGCTCGAGTTCCTCCTGCTGCTACGTATCGACGAAGCATACTACCAGTACTGATGTGTGGGAGGTAGTATTTTTTTGCGAGTTGTTTTCCTTGTGTTCCTTTCCCGCTTCCTTGTGGTCCAAGCACTATGATGTTCATGTAGTACTATACGTAAATACTCCTTATATTGTTATGTGCTGTGCAGCAAACACATAAAAACTTGCGTTGTCTTCTTTACGGAGTGGTACAATTACACCTTCTTGGTAATCCAGGCGATATCTTGAGTATGCCTGAGACAAAACACGTGCTTAGTAAGCACTCTGTAGACGCACAAGAAAGCTATACGTACAAGCAGGACGTCGTCGATGCTCTTGGCTCGCATAGGCGCGTGCGCACAGTTGCGTTGGCTCGCTTCTTCAAGAAAAGCGACGAGTAGACCAAAAAGCTACGTTAGAAGCGCTTCTACGCGTAGATAAAGACTCAGTTATTCTTCTTGGAAGCAGTGAGAAAGAATATCTTTCACGAAACACTGCTAATCGTCTGCGCAACTATGATGAGGACGCGTTTGTGAAGCTGGACTCAGCAAGTAATCTTGAGAGTTTGTTTGGCGTTTCTCAACTAACCAGCACGTTTATTGCGCAAAACCAAGTAACGATTAACCAATTATTTTCTCATTGGTTAACAACTACTTCTCGAAGCCCGTACGAGAAGCCTCTTTTGGGTATTCGTTGGAAAGGTAACGCTGTTGAGTTCGTAAACGGACCGCGAGGAGTTCGTTCGCGGGTATTGCAGAACCACGCAGGTTTTCCTGTAGGGATTGCTCGTTTACGAGAAGAGATGTATTCTGCTTCGTACAAACAAAAAAAAGAGCTTGAAGCTAAGGTTCGAAGGTATGAGAAGTACCAAGAGCAGTTTGGAAGTAACGAAGTACTCTCCCAACTAGCCAGAGTTGAGTTAACTGCTCGTGACGTTATTATTAAGCCTGTTGGAGAGTTTTCTTCTCATAAACGAGCGTACGCGAATAACGCGTACATAGATGGGTTGTTTGAGAGAGCGTTTCTTGTTCCCTCAATAAATGATGTTACTAAGAAACGACTAGTAGATATTAGTAAGTTTGCTGCTGTTAATAGAAGCGTTCCAGAAGCAGCGTATCCGTTCTCGTTTGGTATGAGCTATGCAAGTAATGCAGAGCATACATTGTTTGCAGGTAAAAGAAATCGTTCACGAGACAAGCACTGGATCCCAGAAGCAATAGCAGCTGCTCTCACGTACAAACAACTTGTTGACCAAAGTGATTTCTTAACGCTAAGAAACTTTCCTAGCGACGGATCAGTAAGTAAGCTACGGCGCGTACGTAACAATTACGTGACTGCAGAGCTAGGATTTCCCATCGCGTATGAAGAGACACTACAATTGTTTGATACGCTATGGAACCGAACACTTCATCTACAACACACAGAAAAAGGGTTTACGCTCACGCGACCAAACCTCACAACAATAAGCATGTACTTAGGACAGCATACGTTAAAGAAAAAAGTTGGTGTTTGGACGATGAACGCGAACAACCTACGCGGAAAAGCACACCCGATGTACACGCACGTTACTGTATAAACAACAAAGCCTCCTCCGCGATTTGAACGCGGGACCTGCTGCTTTCTTCACACGTTTTTTTTTGTGCGTACAAGGCAGCTGCTCTACCAGGCTGAGCCAAGGAGGCGTCTTATTTCTCTTTGAAGCAGCGTTTTCTTTAAAAGTGTAGTGTTTCTAGGGTAGTATTCGTAGTCTGCTGTTCATCACTGCCCACTCGATGAATAAGAAGAGGGTTATTATGAGTAGTAATGCTATGCTTGGGTCTGTGCTTGTTTGTCTGCTTCTGGGTTCTTCTTGGAGTTCTTTAAAGGCTGCTTCAAAGTCTTGTGTTGTTGTTGCTGTGAAGAGTTTTCCTCCTGTCTCGCTTGTTAAGCGAGTGATTTCTTCTTCGCTGTACACTGCTGTTACGTTGTAGAGTCTTGGTAGGTATCCTATGGGTGCTGCTGCTTCTTGTCCTATTCCTATTGCGTGTATGGTTACGCTGTTTTTTTGTGCGTAGTTTATTGCTCGTCCTACGTTGTCAAAGTTTGCTAGTCCTACCGTGCTTGTTCCGTCTGTTATAAGAATTATTGCTCTTCCTTGGTTGCTTGCTAGTAGTACGTTGGTTGCTGTTATTATCGCTCCTGGTATGTCTGTTCCGCTTACTGGTGGTATGGTTAGTTGGTTAATAGCTGCAGTTAATTCTTGTGTGTTGTTGGTGAGTGTTTGTGCTATTGTTGGGTACCCGCTAAAAGCAACTACTCCTATTGCTGTTCTTGCTTCTAGGTTGTTGATGAATTCGTTGCTGAGGTTTTTTGCTGCTTCAAAGCGCGTTGGTTGGATGTCTGTTGCTGTCATTGATGCGCTTACGTCTATTGCGAGTACGTAGTCTGTTGGTAGCAGGTCTGCTTCGTAGTACACTGTTGGTCCTGCAAGTACTGCTATGAGCAGACAAAACACTATTAGTCGGCTTATGAAGAGTGCGTAGTGTGCTCGTAGTTTGGTGTCTTTACGTACTCGTTTAAGGGTTTCGAAATTGCTGAAGATAAGTGCGTGTTTCTTTGTTGTTTTGTAGAAGAGTTTGTGAGCGTACAGAAGTAGTGGTAGGAGGAGAAGGAGAAGGAAGAATTCTGGGTTGCTAAACGTTATTATCGTCATTGTTATGTCTCCATCATTGCTGCTCGTTGTGCAAAGAAGCGCATGATTGTTTCTCGTACGTCACTTCCTAGCTCAAGAAGTAGCAGGCTTGCTTGTGCTGTGGAGAAGCGCCTTTTTATATCTGCTTCTTCTTTAAGCACGTATTCTCTATACGGTTTTGCGTAGCTTTTCGTGTCTATGGTTATTTGTTGTCCTGTTGTTGGGTGCGTTAGTGAGAACGTTCCTGCGTTTGTTGGTAATTCTCTGTCTCGCGGGTCTCGTATCATGACTCCTATGATGTCGAAGTGTTGGTTTGCTGCTCGTAGCTCGTGATCCCAGCCTGGTTGTAATCCTATAAAGTCGCTTATGATGATGAGTAGTCCTCGTTGCTTGGTTATTCCTGCTGCTGTTCGTAGCGCTTCTTGGAGGCTAAACGCTCCTGTGTACGCCTCTTCTTCTGTGAGCATTTTTGTGATTATTGCGTGTTGTTGCATGCCTATTTTTGGTTGTGCGTAGTTGCGTACTTGGTTGCTGTACATGAGTAGTCCGCAGCTGTCTCCGCTTCTGAGTGCTGGGTATGCTAGTGTGCTTGCTACGTGCATGGCTTCTTCTGCTTTGAGTCGTTTTCCGCTTCCGTACAGCATCGTATCTCCTGTGTCTACGAGAAGAAGTACTTGTAGTGTTTTGTCCTCATCGAGTTCTTTAACGAGGAGTTTGTGTGCTCGTAGGCTTGCTTTCCAGTCTATTCTGTGCGCGTCATCTGTTGGTTGGTATTCTCTGTAGCCAGAAAACTCCATTCCTGCTCCTTTAAATGTTGATAGCCAGTTTCCTGTGAGTGTTTTGCTGAGTACGTCTCTTCGTGCTTGTATGGCTAGTTCTTGTAGTGCGGGGAGTATTTCTGCATCAAACGTGATGGTCATTAGTGTATCGGTACTGCTTGTAGGAGTTCTTGTATTACCATGTCGCTGGTTATTTGTTCTGCTTGTCCTTCGTAGTTGAGTATGAGTCTGTGTCGTAAAACGTTTTTTGCTACTGCTTTTAGGTCGTGTGGAGTTACGTATCCTCTTCCGTGTACGAGTGCTCGTGCTTTGCTTGCGATAAACATGCTTATGGTACTTCTTGGGCTTGCTCCGTACGCTACGTATCTTCCTTTTTCTACTCCGTATTTTTGTGGGTTTCTTGTTGCGTCTACTATTCGTACGATGTAGTCTTCTAGTTCTTTACTTAAGTGGATGTAGTTTACTTCTTTTTGTGCTTGTAGGATATCTTCTTGGCTGAATACTGCTTGTAGGTTGAAGTCTTCGAATTTGTGTAGTGTCATGTTTGTGTGCATGATTTGTATTTCTTCTTTTAGTGTTGGGTATCCCATGATTATTTTGTATAGGAATCGGTCTACTTGTGCTTCTGGTAGAGGGTATGTTCCGAGGTTTTCTACGGGGTTTTGTGTTGCCATAACAAAGAAGGGTACTGGTAGGGGAAAGGTTTGGTTTCCTATCGTTACTTGTCGTTCTTGCATCGCTTCTAGTAGTGCGCTTTGTACTTTTGGTGGTGCTCTGTTTATCTCATCAGCGAGTACGAAGTTCGCAAAGACAGGTCCTTTTACTGTGTAGAAACCTCTTCCTTCTTCATACGTAGTTATTCCTACGATGTCTGTTGGTAGGAGGTCTGGGGTAAATTGTATTCTTTTAAATTCGCAGCCGGTTACTCGTGCTAGGCTTCGTATAGTTAGGGTTTTTGCTACTCCGGGTATTCCTTCTACGAGTACGTGTCCGTTTGCTATGAGTGCTTCTAGTAGGCTGGTTACTATCTCGTCTTGTCCGATAACGATTTTTTTTAGTTCTTCACGTAGTTTTGTGAATCGTTCTTGGTAGTATTGTATTCGTTTCTCTGACAGGCTTGTTTGTGTTACTTGCTCACCCATTATCTTTTTTTGTGGGCGCGCAGTTTTAAGTATTGGTGTTCACTCGTCAGTGAGTGCTTTCTAAGAGGAGAGCTTATAAAGGTGTAGTTCTGCTTGTAGTGTATGAAGGATGGTGAGTCTCGCTCTCATGAGGAGCACAAGAAGCGCGTTTCTTTGTTGCGCGAGGACATGCATAAGAAGCTTGCGTACTACGCGCAAAAACCTGTTCTTACTCCTGAACAACTCTATGGTTTAGTTAAGGAGTTCTTTTTGTCTTTGCTTGAGAAAGAGTATGAACCTACGTATGAAGAGTTGGTTCAGGAGCTTCACGAGCTTGATCATGAGTTCTTGTTTTTTACTAAGCAGCAGCGCGAAGATGTCGCTCGTATTCTTGAGAAGCTTTCTCGTATGCATTATAGTAATGAAGAAATGACTTCTGAGCAATCCTCAGAGGTTCTTAAAGAATTAGGAGTGGTTATTAGTGATTTAACTACTCATACGCAAGGCGGTGTTGATCGCGTATTGCAGCAGGGTTTGCGTGCTGCTGCAAAAAAAGATTTTTCTCAGGCTAAACAATTGTATCTTGAAGCTCATCGGTTAATAAATAAGATGGGTGATGAGCAAAAAAAGCAGTATCATCCTGAGCTTTCTGAATTATACCAGCTTATTTCTTAATTGTTTTTGCTGCGCTATAATAGTGTTGTAGTAGTGTTGCTATGATGATAAGAACCGTTACTATTGCGAGTATGAGCGCGTAGTTTGCGTATTGTGCTCTAAAGAGTTCTTGTATGCTAAAGCGCCCTGGTGTTTCTACTCGTCGGTTGCTTTCACTAATTAAGAATCTGCATCCATCAAGTGCGCTTTGTACGAGGTCGTTTGCTGTTTGGTATTGGCTTGTTCGAATAGCGTTTTGTGCTTGTTGGAGTAGTTCGTTAAGTTCTAAGCATTCTTGGTTGTTGGTAAGCAAGTCTCTTGCAAACGTTATTTTTGTGAGTACCGCTGCTCCTTCACTTGTTTGCTCTAAGCTGTTAATGAAAAGTACTGCTGAATCGTTTACGCTTGGGTTTTGCGCTTCTGCTATCACGAGTACTTCGTATGTTCCATCAAGGCGAAAGTTCTCTATGTATAGCGTTACGTTTCTTGAGTCCCCTGATTCTAGGCGCGGTATTTGTGATTCACTAAAACGCAGGTTAGCGTTTTCTGCTTCTGTTCTCGCTGTTAAGGTGATGGTTTGTAGTTCTCGCGTTCCTGTGTTTTGTACAGTAATTGGTGCTTGTATTGTTTGGTTGTACAAGATACTGAGTGGTTCTGGCACGAGTAAAGTAATTGCTTCTGGTTCTGGGTCGCTGCGTATAGGTATGGGTATAGCTACTGCTCCTCCACCACCTCCTCCACCGCCGCCAGTTCCTGAGCTGCTCTCGCTTGCTTCTTCTTCCTCTGGTGCCGTTACGGTGTACGTTACTAAGTTGCTGTTTACTGTTGCTGAGTGATCATCTACTGCGGTAAAGAACGCAGTTACTATTCCGTCTCCTAGTGGGGTGAGTACGAGGTCGTGGTTGTTAAAGGTGATGTTGAGTAGTTCTGCGTCTGAAACCGCTACGAGGTAGGTTAGGTTGCTTGTTTCGTTTCCGTCTATTGCTCCGCTGTTATCTAAGTCATCATCTGGGTCGAAGAAGACTTTCATCTGGTTAGTTACCGTTGTTATTTGCGTTACGTTTCTGTCTGGTATTGGACTAAGCAGTACGGGTGCTAGGTTTCTGTTTACTACGCGCACGTTCCAGGTGTGGTTTGTAGTTGCGAATAGTTCGTCAGTAACGACTACTGTGTACGTATATTCTCCTTGTGAGTGCCAATCAATGGTTTTGCTATAGGAGTATTCTTCATCTCCCGTGTTTGTCTGGAGGAGTTCTTCCTCGCTGTACCATTGTATTGTTAAGTCACTTGCGTCGCTGTCTGGGTCTACTACGGTGAAGTTGAGGATGAGTTCTTCACTATACGGTACTTGGTGTTGCCAGAGGTTTGGGTTTGGTTCTCGCACAGAAACGTTAGTTATTGGTTGTTGGGTGCTGGTGAGTTCAAAGACGGTGTCTGTCCAGTCTACTTCTGAGAAGCTAAGGTTCGTGTACGGGTTTACTGCAGTAATGTTTGGTGGTTGGCTTTGGTTGTATACGGTGAAGTTGAGTGTTCTGTTTACGAAAAGACCTTCTTGGTCTGTTGCTGTAAACGTGACGTTGTACTCTCCTGCTTCTGCGCTGCTTGTTGGGTTGTAGAATACGAAGAAGTACCCGTCGTTTCCGGGGCTTATCGTGCTTGGGTTGATGGTAAATAAGTTCGTGTTAGGCCCTTGTATTTCGTAAGTTAGCTCCACGCTGTCTAGTCCGTTAATGAAGTCTGGGTCTGTTATTCCTACGGGGAAGTTTCCGCTGTACCCGACAACTATTGGTTGCGGTATTGTTAGTCCTTCGTCTGGCGTTGCGTCTCTGTTTTGATCAAAGAATGGTGCGTCGTTAACGTTGCTTACGTTCACAAACAACGTTGTTGAGTCTGTTGCTCCCCATTGGTCTGTTACGGTGATGTTGTAGGTGTAGTTTCCTACTTGGTTGTTTAGAAACGTTTTTGATGCGTTAGTTTGGTTGTAGGAGAGCCAGCTGAGGTTGAGGGATTGGTTTGTTGATAGGTTGCTTAGTGGGTTTGCTTCAATAATTGTTGCTGTAAACGTGAGGTTTTCGTTTGTGTCTGGGTCAGTTGCTGTTAGTAGCGTCCAGCAAGTGCTGTCTTGCTCACAGTACAAGTCAGTAAGTGATTGTATCGTTGGTGCGGTGTTATCAACTATTGTTAGGCTCATTGTTCTGCTGTCACTCTCTCCTGCTGCGTCAGTTACTGTTAGGTTGATGTGGTGTTCTCCTACGTCGCTATTGGTTGGTGTGAACGTAATAATTCCTGTTGTGCTATTAATAGAGAAGAGTGTTGTGTTGTCCGTGTAGGTGAGCGTGTCTCCTGCGTAGGTGAGTTGGTCTGGGTCAGTTGCGTGTACGTAGTACGTAAACGCTACGTTAGCTGCTGCTGTTAGATTGCTCATATTGGTTTGTTCGTACGTTCCTGGTGTTTGTGCTATCTCAAAGAGTTCTGGTGGGTCGTTGATGTTGGTGATGTTAAAGAAGACTTCTTGACTTACCGTGCTTTTGGGTTGTCCGTCTTCGTAATCAGTTACTTGCAAAGTTACTGTTCTGCACGCTACGTGGTCGTTTGTTAGGGTGAGATTAATTCTTCCTAGCGCTCCTGTTGAGCTGTTATCAATGGTTTCTATAGTCCACGGGTTTGTTAGTGAGCAGCTGCTGGTTATGCTAAAGAACAGCTCGTCTGTCGTGTCTACGTCTGTTGCTTCTACTTCAAAAAGGAATTGTTCTCCTTGTGTAGCGTTAGGAGTGAGTATTTCATCAAATACTGGTGGGTTGTTAATTGCTTCTATGGTGAGTGTGAATGTTGTTGTTGTGTTGAGTGTTGGTTCTGCTATGTCGTAAACTGCTACGGTGATGTTGTGCTCTCCTACGTCCTCAAAGAGTGGTTGTCCTGTTGTTAGGCTTAGGCGTGCTGTTTCGTTAGTAAGCCATTCTAGCTGTACACTTGATAAGTCGCTGCTAAGTAAGGTGAAGTTAAATGCGTCGTCTTCTCGGTCACTTGCGGTAATAACGTACTCCCATGTCTCACTCGTGTTGGTTGTTTGATCAGTAAGGGGAGGATCAAAGCGTGGTTCTTGATTAATAGCTTCTATAATGTACAAAACCGTTCTTCCTCCTTCAAGTTCTCCATCACTTGCTATGAGTTGTATGTAGCGCTCTCCTCGTTGCTCATACGTTGGTGTGAACACAATGTTTCCTGAGCTTGTTATAGAGAAGAGGTCTTCGTTATCATACGCGCTTTTGTTTAAGTCTACCATAGACCACGTTATTGCATCCCCGTCTGGGTCTGTTGCGAGTGCTTGTATGTTGTACTCCACTCCTTCTGTGACTGTTTGTGTTGTTGTTGGAAACGTTACTGAGGGAGCAGCGTTTTGAATTGTTACTGCTGAGCTATTCACAAGAGTATTGTTTGTTTGGTTGTATACGTCTGCTTCGCACACCCAAGCCTCTGAGCGAGTGGTTTGGTCTTCAAGAATACTTCCTATTCCTGTTGTTTGGTTCGCTACGTTTTCTGTAAGCGAGAGTGTTTGTACGTTACTAGAGAATAAGGTGTTGTTTCTGTACCAAGAAATGTTTGCGTAAAGGTCTCCTTCTCCTTGAGCAACTACTTCGCAGCGTAGTGTTCGCTCAGTTGTTGGTTCTGCTGGCAGAACACTTACTGTTGCGCTTAGAGCGCTTGCTGCTGGGATAAGAATGAGTAGTGCTAAGAATATGTACGGTAGTGTTTGTGCGTAGTTCTTCATCGTGTGTACAGCCACTCTCTTCTGTTCTTTTTGCGAGGAAATCCTTTATAAGTTTATGCTGCTAGCGTTTGCGCAGTAAACGCCCGTAGACGAAGCTTTCTTGCAAGAACAGCTCGAGTTGTAAGGATAAGTAGTAGCGGTTAAGAAATCCGTGCAATGAAGGGGTGTTAAGTTTCTCGTATAGTGCGTGGAGTTCTTCATACGTCTTGCTTGCAAGTAACAAGCGTTTTCTTGCGAGGAGTTGTTGTGCGTAGCTGAGTTGCTGGTAGAATCCTTGCTCACCAGCGCGTATTTCTTCATGCGCTACAGGGAGTTCTTCTAGTTCTCGTAGCTGCGCTACACTAAGAACACTTGTTTGTGCAAGTAAGCGCTCAAACTCATCAAGAAGTGCTTGTAAGTATTCTTTACTTCGTTGCTGCTTACTAAACTCAACACTCGTTGCTTCTGCGAAGTACTCTGCAAGTATTGTTTGTAGTTCTGCACGCACTCCTCTTTCGTGAAGTGCTTGTGTGAGTTCTTCTTGGCTTGCTTCTTTATGCACTCCTACTGCTTCGTGTAGGTAGTCACGGATGAGCTCTGCATAGGTTTGTTGTGCTTGTAAGCGCTCTGAGGAAGCGATTGCTTTTTGTACGCGAGAAATTCTTGCTGCTAATTTCTTGTATTGCTCTGTTGAAAGCAAGAACACTCGATTCTTGTTCTGGTATCGTAGCAGGTATGAAGCGAGTGCTTTGGTAACGTAGTTTCTTGCGGTAAAGAGCACTGCTACTAGTGCTGTAAGAGCGGCGAATAAGCCGATAAGTAAGCGAGTAACTCCTGTTGCTATGAGCGCTGGTTCTTGCGTTTCTATGCACGGAGCGCATGGCCCTCCGCAATCAATTCCTTCTTCTCCTTGGTTTTGTATCCCATCAAAGCACGTAGCGCAAGGAGGGCAGTCTGGTCCTCCGCAATCAACGCCTGTTTCTAGTCCGTTCATTATTCCGTCACTGCAGGAGTGGCATGGCTCACAAAACGGTCCTCCGCAGTTATTTATTTCGTCCTCGCACGTAAAGCACGGACCGCATACTCCTCCGCAATCAACGCCTGTTTCGTCTTGGTTTTGTATCCCATCAAAACAGCTTGGTTCGTACTCGCAAGTGCGCGCGTACACGAGTGTTCTGTCAGTGCATGCTCGTGTATCGATGCATTCTCGGTATTGGTATCCTCGATAAAATACTTCTTCTCCTTCTTCAAGAGGTTCTTCAAGAGTGTATATCTGGCTTCCTCGTACCCCGGTGATATTAAGTGTTTTTGTGTCTCCCGTGCTGCTTACTGCTGTTGTGTATTGGCAGTGGCTCCACTCGTAGCAGTGTAGTAGTTCTACGCACGTAGAAGAAGCTGCTCCTCCTCCACCGCCGCCACCGCCGCCACCGCTACTACTTGTTGTAGTGCTTGTATCCGTGCTTGAGGGACATTCTACGTTAAGAGTTACTTCGTTGCTTTCTGTGCTGAGTAACGCGGTGTTTGTTGCTGTGTACGTAATGATTTCTTGTCCGCAAAAATCGGTTGCTGGTCGCAGAGTAACTTCTCCTGATGAATGAATAGTTACTGCTATTTCTGTGTTGCCAGATACGTGAAAAGAAAGAGGGTATCCTTGTGGGTCAGTAAAGAAACTGTTGAGGTTGTATGGGATGAGTATCTGGTTTTGCTGCCACGTGCTATTAGGTATTGGTCCCTCAAAATATGGTGCTGCGTCGTTTGCTATTACTCTGTACTCTACAAAGGTGCTGTTCATAAGCGGGCAGCTGCTATTGTCTAGTGCAGTTATTTGTAAGGTGTAGTTTCCTGCTTGCTCAAAAGAGGCGTTAAACGTAATTATTCCTTCTGAAGAGATATTGAATAAGTCGTTTCCTTCTGGGTTTCCTGAGAACACACTCAGCCAGTAACTGCTTATTCCTCTTGGGTGTTGTGCGCTTACGTTACACTCAGCAGCTACTTCTGTAAACGCGTTATCACATTCAGGCGGGTTAAGCCACGTTGGCGGAGTGTTTATGCATGCTCCTAGCGTTGCTGTTGCGTGCCCCGTTAGCGGCGCAGAAGGAGTTTCTGAGAAGAAGAACGGGCTAAGAAAGATTGCTGCGAGAAGAAGAATGAGTACTGTCCATAGCGTGTAGAGTTGTTTCTGTGTTAGTTGCATCTTCTCTCTGGTGTTTGTGCGCCTCTTCTCCTATTTGAATGTTACTGCGCTACGAAATGAATCGTTCCTGTGTATTCTTGCTTCGCAGCTCCTTCAGGTATGCGTACGGTAAACGTAATAGTTGTTTGGTTCTTGCTTGTCCTTGGTGTTGGTGTACTCATATATTCTGCTCCTTCTCCTCGTATACGTATAGCATACACTCCTGGTTGTTCTATGTGCACGTCTCTCGTGCCTATAGATCCCGAAGCGAGTGCTCCAAAGCGCAAAGCATCTGTTGCTACGTCAAAACCAATTGTTTCATCAACTACGAAGTGATACGGTATTTGTGCACTACTACTTTCTACTCGCTGGTTTACTGCAGTTACGAGAAGCACAGTTATTCCTGCTACGAGGATGAGTAAGAGCGTGAGCTGGTACAGCTTCATTGGTGTCGTCCCATGACATGAATTACTACGTAACCAATAAGTCCAAGAAGTAAGAGTAGGAAGAGAATATCTGTTAGTCCAAGAACTACTGAGGAACTTGGTTGCTGGGTTTGTGGTTGGGGAGTCTCGTTATAGACCGTTACGGAAAACGTGTTTTCTGTGTATGCTTCATCAACAAAGTAGGTGCGCACAACTACTTGGTGTTCTCCTTCAACGAGGTTTCTGTCTGTCTCCCAGTATGCTGTCAGGGTTTTTTGCTCAAAAGAAGCAAGTGTTACTGAAGGAGTTCTTGCTTGGTTTCCTCCCAGAACTATTTCTGCAGCTACTCCTCGTAGCGGCTCGTTCCACAGGCTTTCTACGCGTACATCAAAGCGAGTAAGTTCTTTATCAAGATACACTTGTTTTGGTGTTACACTAATTGCTTCTGCGCTTTCTTCGCCGATTATTAGGCTTGTTTCTGTGCTCGCAACACCTGCTTGGTAGTCGTACTCCGCGAGTACTTGGTATCTTCCTGGCTCAAAGGAGTTGCTGCGTACTTGAAAGTATCGTTGCCAGTCAGTATTAGCTCCTATCTCTATTCGTTCTAGTACTATAGTGTCTTGTAAGCGGTTGTTCGCGTCTAGTATGCGCACACGCAAGTCTCCTCGTAAAGCTTGATCTCCCTTACTAGCTATTTGTACTCGTAAACGAGTGTCTTCTCCTTGCCCTACGTGCTCAGCACTAGCAGTTATTTCTGCGTATCGACCAGGATACGGCTTCCAGACGGTATAGCGCGCTTGCACTGCTGTTCTGCTTACGATTCCTGTTTGTTCATCAAAGAATTCTTCTGTCCAGGTAATGAGTACGTGGTTTTCTCCTGGGCGAACGTCTTCTGGTAATGAGTAGCTTACGGTTGCTTTGCTTGCTCCTCTACTATTAATATCTGGTGCTTCTGCGGTGAAGTACCCAGCAAGGTCTCCGCTTATAGTAACTGATGTTCCTATGCTTGTTGCTCGGTGGTTCATGACTAGCACGTCAAAGCTTCCTTCTAGTTCTGGTGAGAAATCAATAGTTGCTCTTGGAGGGGTTATTCCTAGTGCTGTTGTTGTGCTCGCTGCTATTACGAGGAGGATGAGTAATAGGCTTATCCTGGTTACTTGCATGGGGTTTTTGGTTGTTTCTTGCATAAAAACGTTTGTGTTTTTGTTTAGTAGGCGGTGAAGGTAAGGGTTGTTTGTTCGCATTCTTGCTCTAAGTCTGCGTCTGGTGGGATGGTTATTCTTGCTGCTAGCCAGAACGTTCCTGTTTCTCCTACTACGAGGTTCTCGCAAGCAAGCACTGAGGTGTTGGTTAGTGAGGTGTAGTTAGAAATCATTTCTCCTGTGCATCCACCTGTACTAAACGTTGTTATCTCAAAGTCTCCTGTATCGCTTGGGCTGCTGATGAGTTGTTGTGCTGAGCAACTGCTGGTAAGGTTTACTGCTGCGTCATAAGAGCCTATGTTGCGTACTTGTATTCTTTGCGGCGTTGTGAGGTTCGCGTTACATTGATTGTTTGATTCGTCTATGCTTGTGTTGCTATCAACGATTATTGGCTCAGAAGCGTTTGGTGTGCACGTGCCAAAATTGATGGTGTTGTTCTCACTAACTACTGTTATTGCGAGTGCTGAGGCTACTGCGAGGTTTACTTGTCCTTGCGTTGCTTGTCCTGTGTAAGAAGGAGGAAGAAAAAGTATTGCTCCAACGACGAGCACGAGCACGATTGCTGCGCTTATTTTTGCGTTGTTGGAGAGGTGCACATCTACTCTTATGCGATCGCTGCTGTGAACGTTATCGTGTTAGAGGTAGTTGATTGACTTGTCTGCGTGTCTGGCGGTATGATTACTCGTAGAGGCATCCAGAAGGATCCTGACACGTTTTGTAGATTTGTACACGCAGTTGTTGGTGATTGTGTTATTGCTGTGTAGGAACCTACCATGCTTCCTGTGCAACTTCCGTCGCTGTACGTTGCGTAGTCAAGGTTTGCTCCTATATCAGATGGAAGAAACGCGCTGGTAGCAACTGATACTTGTACAGTTACTGCTGCGTTTACGTTTCCTATGTTACGTACTTGTATTCTGCTTGGAAACGTGTCTGCTCCTGTACAATTACCTGCTGATGCGTCTTGAGCACCTACTGTTAAGTTGCTGTCTACAGTAATGCTTTCTCCTGGTACTAAGTTACACGTTCCAAAATCAATTGAGCTATTATCTGGAACTACTTGTATTGCTAGGGTTTCGTTGATTGTTAGGCTTACTGCTCCTGTGTCAGTTGATGCCATTCCTGTGAGTCCTCCGCTAAGTTGAAGGGTCGTTGTCGTTACCACTACTGCTAGTGCTACGAGTACGAGCACTGCTAGTGTTGCGTTTGATATTTCTTTCATATATTGTCTTCCTCCCGTTCATCTGCGATTACTAGGTTAACAGATGCTTCTGGTGGGGGCGGTGCTACTGTGAGTAGTACTTCTGCTCCTGTTGGTTCATCAATCGCTGGTTGCGGCGCGTTGAGAACAGCCATTGTTCCTAGCGCACTTACTGCTATGACTAGTACGAGAAGTAAAGCCACTGTGTTGTTACTAACATCTGCCACACAGCATATCTCTTCGCGTTCATATTTAAATGTTACGCTTATTGGATGGTTCTGACGAGTGCTTCTTGACGACAAACCGTTTCTGTACATACACTTATGCTGGAGAGGTTTATGGCTTCTAAGGGCAGTATTTGTGTTTCTGCGTTTATGCTTACTTCACAAAACGTTGTTTCTTCTTGTACAAAGCAGTTTTGTTGCGCCCACTGCTCTCCTCCTGGCTCGTCTTGAGCGCATGCTTCGTCTATGCAAATCCACTCATACGTTGCCATCTCTGCGTTAATAACGACTATCCACGCAGCAAGTAACGCTACAAGTACGTATAGGAGTAGGAAGTGTTTGTTCATCGTAGCTTATAATACACCCCTATCGTTAGTAGTATCATAAGCAGAAGTAGTGCTACGAGTATATATACTTTGTCTTTTGGGCTTGTGGGTGCTTCTACTATCTGTGTTATTTGTAGCTTGTTTGGTGGGTACGCGATAGTTGCAAGGAGTTCTGTGTCCTCTGTTATTGTTGTTTCAAGAAATCCTTCAAGAACTCCTGTCTGGTTTGGTTGTAGTGTTATTGAAGGAGTGGTTGCTTTTTTGCTTCCTAACTGTAGGTTTGCTTCAACAAAACGGTACGCTTGGTTGTGTTTGTTGCGTACATGAATGCGTACTTGTGTTACGTCTTCTAGCGTTTGTGTTTCTATACTAAGTATTTCTAGTTCTCGCTCTCCTATCGTGAAGGTCTCTTCTGCTCGTAGTTCTTGCTCTTCGTAGCTTAGTGTTGCTTCTACGGTGTACGTTCCTTGTCTAGGAGGAGTCCATTGGGTGGTGAAAGCGGTTGTTTCTTGTGCTGGTACAGGTTTTGTGAGTGTTTCTTCGTGAAGCACTCCTTGTTCTTCGCGGATAACAAACGTTACTTGCGCGTTTGTTGCTTGTAAACCGAGGTTTCTTGCTGAGAGCGTGAAGGCTGCAGGAGCGTTAACGGTTAGTGAGGAAGCAAGAAGTCTTGTTGTTATGTACGCTTGGTTTGTTGGTTGCTCATAAATAAGTCTGTGAGCAATTGCAGGAAGGGTCTCTATCATTGCTTGCTCTTCTTGAGGGTTTTGTTCTACGAGGACGAGGGTTTCGTGACTTCCTCCAGGTAAAGTAGGCGTTCTTGTTAGGCGAGCAGTAATTGTTTGTTGCTCTCCAGAAGCAAGCGTTACTTGCGTAGGGGTTATTACGAGTACTTCTTCAAGTGCTCCTCGTGCAGAAATAGTTGCTTCTAAAGGCTCATCTAAGTTGTTTGTAAGCGTAAAAGAGCTTTCTTGTTGTATTGTGGTGCTTGCTGGGCTGATACTAAACGCTACAAAAAGTAGTGTGAGAAGAATAACGTGTTTTTTTGGTATTAACCCACCCATGCATTCTTTGGTTGCTGTAGACCTTTATATGTTTGTTGGCTTACTCTGCACTTACTGCTAGAGCACGAACAGTAGTTGACTTACTTCCTGGCGGCTCACCAACAGGAACCTCTATGCGGAGTTCTAACTCGCGCAAAGAACCAACACCAAG
>JBLKOP010000012.1:0-23402 GCA_047602905.1 Candidatus Woesearchaeota archaeon
TTTCGCTACAAACTACAAGGCAGCAAAGCAATAATAGCACACAACAACCACGTATTCACACTAACAAACACAGGAGAGCACGACCACGAAAACAAGCAATGGGTAAATCATTTCTTACGAGAAGACCAACCAACACTACACCACCCACACCCCTACGTACAAGAAGCAATCAAGAACACACAAGGACTACGAGTACTCCGACAAGACCCGTGGGATTGCTTAGTAGCGTTTATCATAAGCCAAAACAACCACCAAAAACGCATACAACAAAACGTACTGGACATAAGCACGTACGGACAACCACTAACAAAAGGCTTTCACGCATTTCCTAAACCACACGAACTACCAGGAGAAGAAGAACTCAGACAACTAGGGCTAGGGTACAGAGCAAAACACGTAGCAGCACTTAAAAAAATAGATTTAGACTGGCTGCACAACCTAAAAACCCTCTCCTACAAAGAAGCAAAACAAGAACTACAAACACTCAGCGGAGTAGGACCAAAAGTAGCTGACTGCGTACTCCTCTTCAGCCTAGACTTTGAGCAAGCATGCCCTGAAGACACATGGATAAAAAAAATCTTTGCCGAACACGACTTAACACGAGAAGACCTAGGAGAACAAGCAGGACTTATACAGCAATCATTGTTTCATTACACAAGAAGCAAGAAGTTGTGAGAACAATTCTTGTATATTACAAACGAGCACTTCGCAGCCATCAACAATAAATGAGTCCGAAGAACCCTTGTACGTAACAACAAAACAACGACTAGGATTATGCATGCGAATAAAGCTTCTTAGCGAAGATAAGTGTTTCTTTTTGAACTGGAGCTTAACTTCAATTCCTACAAGACCAGAAGAAGTTTCTAATACGAAATCAACTTCTTGCTTAGTTTTTGACCGCCAGTACTTCACAGAAAAATTGTTCTTAATTAACTCACAAAACACGTAGTTTTCAAACAAGTCGCCTGTTAGTTCAGAAACAAACTCTCCAGCAATACTGTTACGCAAGCCAGTATCATAAAAATATATTTTTGGCTGCTTTGAAATCTCTTTTTGCTTATTAGTAAAATACGGTGAAACAGGAGAAATAACATAACTTTTCTCAAGAGCATCCTCGTATTTTTTTACTGTAGGATATGATAGACCAGTATCTGAGCATACATCAGTATAGGAAATCATGTTTGTAGCGTTATACGCTAAGAAACGAACAAAACGCTCAAGTGAAGCAACATCTTGTATACTAAATGTCTGCGCAACGTCTTTAAGAATCATCGTCTCTTTTAAGTCAGAGAGCAATATTTTTTTTTTGTCTATATCTGGCTCCAAAACGATTTTTGGATATCCACCATACACGCAATGAAAAAATATGTTTCTTCGAAGAACAACCTCTGTGTATTCTTTTTGGCCAACACTACGAAGATATTCTGTTAATGAGAAAGGATACAAACGAAGAATAGATACTCGACCGACAAGATACGAAAGCACTTCCTTTGCAAGTAATGTTTCAGATGAAGAAGTTATCCAAAACGTGTAGCCTGCATCAGCAAGGTATTTGAGCTTAGAACCTGCATCAACACAATACTGTACTTCGTCAAGTACTGTTAACGAATCACTCATATACTGCACAGCGAATCGTTTAATATCTTCTTCAAAGAGGTTGCGCGCATCTGGATCATCAAAAAAAACGTATTTCGCGCTCAAAATGCTTGCTTGCTGTTTTAAGAAGGTAGTCTTTCCTGCTTGACGAGGACCAACTACTGCAACGATTCGATACATCTCTGTACGTTTACTAAACGGTTCTAATAATTCTCGTTTTACGTAGACCATTCATAAAACAAAACAGTTCATATATAAATAACTTACTAAAATTAAACTCTAGTTTAATAATGGTAAGAGAAATAAGAAATTATACTTTAATAATAGTACGTACGCTCCTCTTCTAGTAACACCCCGCAAAAAACATTACTGAACGAATTGATATGCACTAAAAAGATACGGAAGCTTCACAAAATAATCTCTTTCACCAGTAACAATACTTGATCGATCAAAACGAAAACGTCCTTCTTCTAAAACAAAATACCTAAGAGCAGAACCTTTTAACAAGCGTAAAGGAACATGAACTTGACTAGAAGTAACCATATCCTGTACGTTACCAAGAAAAGGAGTTTCTTCAAGCGCACACACTTGCTGAATATACACGAACACGCCCTCTCGCTCAGAAACCCCGTAGCTCTCTCTTGCATCAGCATCAAAAATATAAATTGCAGGCTGATTACGTAATAAACAAGGAAGTTTAGCAAGGTCTTTTGGAAAGCTCTGCACCTCTTCACGCAAAAGCCAAGGAATATCTCCTTGAGCCCATAAACGATTCGCTATTGCTTGCTCAGCTTCAGTATCAAAACGCGGAAAACAAGCGATATCTTCTAAACCCATACGTCACGAACAAAAAAAGACTATATAAGCATTACTAGGAAAAACTTTTTCCACAGCCACAATTCTCACTTGCAGAAGGGTTTTCTATCTTAAAACCACTCCCGTCAAGACCGTCAAGGTAATCAAGAACGCTACCCTTAAGAAAATCAGCGCTGTCAGGATCGACACGGATATCAAGACCTTCAGTCACTAAAACTACATCGTCATCAAGAGCTTGTGTATCAAAGTCTAAGTCGTACTTAAACCCGCTACAACCACCAGGAATAACCTTAACACGCAAAAACAACCCTTCCTTGTTTTCTTCACGAGAAGCAAACTCAGAAATTTTTTCTACAGCACGAGAAGTAACCGTAAGTGTTTCTGAGGACAAAGAAACTTCGTGCTCAGCAATAGCTTCGTTCATCTCAGAAATAAGAATCTCCACATCCTCATCATCCATCTGCCCATGACCCATAGCTCCCTGACGAATAGTCTCAAAATTACTTACGTGACAACCAACGCAGTGAAGGCCATAGCTCATCATAACCTGCGCAGTAACTGGGTAGCGCATAACGACATCACCAATATACATGTCCGCATTAACGAATTCAGGAGTAGTCATGCACACAAAGAGTATAGCAGGCTTTTAATAGCTTACGCACCAAGAAACGTGTATGAGTGAATTCTTAATGTTCGTACTTGATCAACTCCAAGAACACCTAGAAGTACACGAAAAAAAGATGTTTGGAGGCTACGGGCTATACTGCGAAGATATTTTCTTTGCAATAGTACACGAAGACACGCTCTACTTTAAAGTAAGTGAAGAAACCAAGAAAACGTACATGCAAGCAGGCATGAAACCATTTAGTCCAAACAAGAAACAAACACTAACTAGCTATTACGAAGTACCAGCAGAAACTCTAGAAAACACAGAAGAACTTGCTATCTGGGCTGGAGAAGCGATAGAAGTACAAATAAAGCATCACTAGCACTGGACATATGCGCGTAAAGAATAACATATCAAACGACTTCTCAATCTATAAACAAAAACATCTATATAGTTGAACTGTTACACTATGCACATGGAAGAATTAGTAAAGATGAGCGCCAAAGGACAACTCGTAGTCCCTCAAGACATTCGAGAAGAGCTAAGCCTACGACCAGGAGACAGATTCATCTCCATACCTATACAAAACGGCGTCGCATTTAAACGAATAAACCTAAAACAAGAATTCCTACGCATAAACAAAGAGCTACACGAACAGTTTACGACACTCAACAAAGAAGATGTGCGTGAGGCTGTTAAGTGGGCAAGAAAATAGTGCTTGATACAAACGTGCTCATATCAGCGTTTGGATGGAACGGAACACCAAGAAACATAGTTCTTGCAACCCTAGAAGGAAAATACGAGCTCATAACAACAACAGAACAACTAACAGAAATACAACGAGCGCTCAGCTACCCAAAACTCAAGTTAACCAACAAACAACAGCAAAATATTCTTGAAGTAATCAAACACGCAGCAACAATAGTACAGCCAAAAACCTCGGTGTACGTAATACAAGAAGACCCTGACGATAACAAAATACTAGAAGCAGCGATCGCAGGAAAAGCAACAACAATTATCAGCGGAGATAAACATGTACTACAACTACAGACATACAAAAACATCCCGATACAAAAGCCAAGAGAGTTCTACGAGAAAAACAAATAAAAAAAAAAAGTATTCAACAAAAAAAATTATTGCGTTTGGCTGTATCTACGAGCAACTTCCTTCCAGTTCACTACGTTCCAGAAAGCAGCGACGTAATCAGGACGCTTGTTTTGGAACGATAAATAATAACTGTGTTCCCAGCAGTCAAGAGCAAGAATAGGAACTAACCCGCTCATTAACGGACTATCCTGATTAGGAGTACTAACAACCTCAAGTTCCTTGTCGTGATTAACAACAAGCCAAGCCCAACCACTACCAAAATGCGTCTTTGCCATTTCAGAAAACTCTTCTTGAAACGCTTCAAAAGAACCAAAAGACTCCTTAATAGCAAGCAGTAACTCACCAGAAGGATTCGCATCTGCTTCAGGACTGAGAACACTCCAGAACAAGTTATGATTCACAAACCCGCCGCCGTTATTTGCGATAGCCTCAACTAACACATCAGGAATTAAGTTGATGTGCATAAGTAACGACTCAGCAGAGTGCTCAGAAAGAGCCTTCCCGTGCAAAGTATACCCTGCCTTATCAGCGCGCGCAACAGCAGCGTTAAGCTTATCCGTGTAGCCCTGGTGGTGTTTAGTATGGTGAATCGTCATTGTCTGCTCATCAAAGTGTGGTTCAAGAGCGTCGTAGCTGTACGGTAGATTAGGTAGTTGGTATGTCATAATAATTAACCTCAAACACAAGGATGTAACTGGTTATTAAAAGAGTTTGCCTATATATTTTGAGAAATAAGTTTCATAAATTCTTTACGAAGAGAAGACCACGTGCTTTGAGAAAGCTGTCCTAGGTGTTTTTTTACCAAAGAAGAAGAAAACGTAAAGACATAATTGAGTTTAATAACACTCTCCTTAGCAAGCACTCCTTTAGGAACAGTAACTCCCTTCATACGCGTATTACTTGTTATTCCTGCAACAACAAGATTATCGAATTGTTGGTATAAAACAACTGCAGGGCGCAGCTTTACTTCTAACGTATCCGCAAATTGCATCTGAATAAGAATAATATCTCCGCAACTATATCTCATCCCAGAAAGAGTCCTCCTCATTATCCCAAAGTTCCTGCGCTTTTACTTGTTGTACGTTATGTAAAAACTTATCGTACTGGTTTTGTTGGCGTAAAGAAGCTTTTGCTCTTGCAAGACGCCGTAATAAGTCATCATAGGTTTGTCTAGGATAATCTTTTGCTTGCTTAAGCAAGTCTCTTGTCTCTTTTGATATTTGAATAGTTGTATCAGACATTATACAAGAGTTATGTATTCATTATATATTAATATATAGTAATAAAATAAGCACCTTTTTGTACAGAAACAACAATAGCTAATACGATGAACCAAAAAGCGCGAGCAGAAAAAATACTTACTCGCCTAAGCAAAGAGTACCCTCACTTCATAACAGCACTCGACTGGAGTACGCCCTGGCAATTACTCGTAGCAGTAGTGCTAAGTGCGCAAACAACTGATGAGAACGTAAACAACGTAACAAAAGAGTTGTTTACAAAATACTCCTCGCCAAAACAAATAGCAGCTGCACCACTAGAAGAGTTAGAGCAAGATATTTACAGCACTGGCTACTACAAAAGCAAAGCAAGAAACCTCAAAAAACTCTGCGAGCAACTCGCAGAGAATAACAACGAAGTACCAGATAACATGCAAGAACTCATTACACTTGCAGGAGTTGGACGAAAAACCGCAAACGTAGTCCTACACATACTCTACAACAAAGCAGAAGGAATCGTTATGGACACGCACATAGCACGAGTAACGAACAGACTCGGCTACACAAAACAAAAAAATCCAGAGAAAGCAGAGAAGAAAATGATGCAAGTACTTGATAGCAAAGACTGGAGAGCATGGGGGGACTTACTTATACAGCACGGACGAGAAGTGTGTCACGCAAGAAAACCACGCTGTAACGAGTGCGTACTCAACAATCTCTGCCCAAGCGCGAACAACATATAAACAAGCAAACAATACCTTACACGTATGGGACTTCCGTTATTTAAAGAAAACAAGCAAGAAACACAAGTAGACGACCCCATAAACCAAGAAAAGAAACGACTCTATGAAGCAATCAAACACATACCGCACAGAATAGGAGTCCACGCAGGAAAAGGAGGAGTAGGAAAGACGTTTCTGACAACACAACTCGCACTACTATACGCACAACAAGGACTACGAGTAGGGATACTAGACGCAGACGTTGACTGCCCAAACATCCCAAGCGCATACAATCTAGAAGAAGACATGCTCATAGACGAGGATAACAAACTCATACCCGTAGAGTACAGAGGAGTAAAAGTAGCAAGCACGGGTTTTATGCAAAAAAACGATGAAAGCCTCATCATCAGAGGACCCATCAAGCACCGACTACTCACGGACTTCATTGAAAAAACTGCTTGGGGAGAACTCGACGTACTCCTCTTTGACTTCCCACCAGGAACAAGTGACGTGCCGCTAAGCGCAATGCAAGTAGCAAACCTCACAGGACTCGTACTCATAACAACGCCACAAAAAGAAGCACTCCAAGACTGCAGGCGAGCAATACACATGACAAGAAAGATAGGCACACCAATACTCGGGCTAGTAGAAAACATGGCAGGACCGGTGTTTGGAGAAAAAAAAGTACAGCAACTCGCAGAAGAGCTAGAATTAGACTTGTTAGCAAGTATTCCTCTGAGTCAAGAAACACGAGAAAAAGCAGAGAGAGGAGAGCTCGCGCTCACCAACACAGACATATGGACATCACTATACCAAAACTAAACGGAAAACCTTACATTGACTACAAAGCAAACATCATCGCAGTAGAGAAGCGACCAATAAAGATAGGAGAGAAAGAGATAGAGTTTGAACGAGCAGTAAGAAGCCCGGGAGTACGAGCAATAATTGATGATAATAACAAAATACTTCTCTCAAAAGAATACCGTGAAGAGCTAGGAAAGTATGACTACCGGCTACCAGGAGGAAAAGTCTTTGATAAACTAGAAGAATACCTCAAATACCGAGAAGAAGACCTTACTGAGCACGCAAAACAAGCAATTATTCGTGAATGTAAAGAAGAGCTAGCAATAACCATTCACGAACCCACGCTCTTTACACAAACACAGAAAAAAACGAGCATCGAATACTGGGTATACTTCTTTGTCACAAAAAAGTATTCTGGAGAACCAACAGAACAAAACACACACGAAGGAGAACATATCATTCCTGAATGGGTGCCGTATGAAGAAGTAAAGAAATGGTGTTTAGACGGAACGATTGGAGAAGAGTTCTCAGCACTCATGCTTCTTCGCTACTTAGAAGAAAAGAATAAATAATTACGGATTATCAAGAGTAACGTCGCCCTTAAGAGTGCACTGACAAGCAAGTCGGTGCTGTGGCTTTTCAGCACCAAACATCTCAAGAGTCATTTCTTCATCAGCATCTTTTTCAGAAAGGTTCTCAGAGCCTTGTTTTACTGAAACAATACACGTACCACAAATACCATTCGTGCACCCAAAAGGAATGCTACTACCTGCTTCTCGACACACATCAACAAGCTTGTCACCCTCGCTAGCTTCGTAATCGATATCATCCATTTCAAACGTTACTTTCGCCATACAAACAAGAAAAATACAAACCAAGATATAAGTGTTGTTATGAAGAAAGAACTAAAAAGAAACAAGAACCACTATAACTTGTGAAACCTGCACTCAAAATAACAGACTTACACAAACAATACCCAGAAGTAGTTGCAGTAAACAACCTTAGCTTAGAAATAAAGAAAGGAGAGTTCTACGGGCTACTCGGTCATAACGGAGCAGGAAAAACAAGCACGATACACTGCGTAACAGGACTAGCAACAATAACGAAAGGAACAATAGAGGTGTTTGGCTACGACGTAGAAAAAGAATACCAACAAGCAAGAAAACTTGTGGGACTCAGTCAACAAGACATTCACATGGACCCGTACTTTAGCATTGAAGAAACACTCATCTACCAAGCAGGCTACTTCGGTATTCCCCGAACAGAAGCAAAGAAGCGATGTGAGAAACTCCTTAAACAATTTGGTGTGTGGAGTAAGCGAGAAGAAAGCTACAGAAAACTCAGTGGAGGAATGAAACGAAAAGTAGAGATAGCAAAAGCACTCATGCACCAACCACAACTACTCATCCTAGACGAACCAACAGCAGGACTAGACGTACAGACAAGAAACGAACTCTACACATACCTAGAAGAACTTAACAAACAAGGAACAACCATCATCCTCACAACACACTACATAGAAGAAGCAGAAAAGCTCTGCAACAGAATAGGAGTGATGAAACAAGGAGAGCTTATTTTAGAGGAAGAAACAAAGAAACTCAAGAAACAATACAAAAACAACAAACTAGAAGATATTTATCTAGAAATAACAGGTGAAAGCACATGAGAGGGTTCTTCTCCCTTCTACGACGAGAAACAATACGGTTCTTTCACGTACCAAACAACACCATACTGCCAGTGCTTGTATCAACAATACTATACTTCGTTATTTTTGGAGTAGCGCTAGGAGAACGAATAGGAGCAGGAGACCAAGAAGCATACCTTGCGTTTCTCATACCAGGACTCATCATGATGAACCTCATAAACGGAAGCTTTAGCAACCCAAGTGGAAGCTTGTATGTAAGCAGATTACTTGGCTACATCAACGACGTGCTCCTCTCAAGTCTAAGTCATAAACAAATAGTTGCTGCGTATATTCTTTCAGGAGTAATCAGAGGCTTTGTGCTCGCACTAGCAACGTGGGCAGTAGGATTGATTTTTGTGTTTGTAGGCGTGCACAACCTCGCAGTACTCTTAATATATAGTTTCTTAACAGCAATCGTCTTTGCGTGCCTAGGAATAATAACAGGCTTAGTAGCGGAAAGAAACGACACCCTAAACATCCCAAGAAACTTCGTCATCACACCACTCGTGTTCTTAGGAGGAGTGTTTTACAGCATAGAAATAATACCTGAAACACTACAGTTCGTAACGATATACAACCCCATCTTTTACATGGTAAATGGTCTACGCTACAGCATGACAGGAGTAAGTGAAGCAAGCATATTATTTGGGATACTCTTACTAACAACTCTTGCAGTAGTTCTTGTAGGAGTAGTTACGTACCTGTTTAGGATTGGCTGGAAGCTACGAAGCTAACGAGAACGCTCCCAGCTCATCCAAGCAGCTGCTAGAAGAGGAAAAGCAATTGTTGCTTCGCAATGAACCTTTACGCGCATACTTTTTTCTTGTAGTTTACTCCAAGTAATTGCTTCCTCCAGATGCCCTCCTGAGTCACTGCCATCAAACTCCTGGGCAGTATTAATGTTCACTAAGTAATCTAGTCCGTCGCGTAAGATATTTGCGTTAAGAATAAAGTGCTTACTTACTCCTCCTCCAAGAATAATAGCGCCAGTTTTTTCAGCATTATTTGCTAAGTCAAAAAGGATTTTGTTCTCCCAAGCAATGTCTAAAGTAATGTTTTTGTTTTGGTGCGTGCGAAAATACAGTATGTCCCCGAACGCTCCGTCATGAACAGCAGGGCACAAGACAGGAATGTCATTTCTTGCAGCCCACGTCAAGATACTCTCGTCATGATCAAGGCGTTCACCAACTAGTTTTAGGAGTTGTGAAACACCAATTTTTTCTTGCTCAGAAAAGACTTCCTCAAAGGTTTTTGAGAGGAATTTGTCAAGGTCTGTGTATCTGTCTGTAGGAACCCAGATGTTACCGATACGATGAATGGCTTCTTCTCGCAATACTTTTCCTGGAACGCGAAAACTTCCTAGCTTAAACGGCCCAAAGCACTTAATGATGTCTTCTTCAATTCCTCCAGCAGATGTTACGAGAGCATCTACGTATTTGTGCTCTACTAAGTACCTGATGAGTTCTCGCAGGCCACTGCTTATCATGTTGCTTGTGCAGCCAAAAAAGATTGTTGCGTTTTCTCGGCGCATAGCTTTTATTGTTTCCAGGGCTTCTGAGAGCTTACTTGCTTGAAAACCAAGTGAAGACATGCTCTTGAGTAACTGCTCTGCTGAGAGGTCTTCATCTAAGCTAAAGCCTGTAATTGTTGGGTGGTTTGCTAAGTCGTTTCTTGCTTGCGGACGGTTTCTGTACTGCTCTACAGGGTCTTTCATAGCAAGAAGAGAACTGTTCTGTAGTTATAACTCTTTATCTTCGAGAAACGCTTGTTATAATTACGTCCTCTACAGGCCAATCAGGCATCGGTGAAGAACCAGTTTGCACCTGAGCAATCTCATCTACAACATCCATTCCTTCAATAACTCGACCAAACACTGCGTATCCAGGGTTGTTTGGAGCGTAGTTAAGAAAGTCGTTGTCAGCGTGGTTAATAAAGAACTGCGCTGTAGCGCTATCAGGAACACTTGTGCGAGCCATAGCAATCGTTCCTCGATCGTTACTCAGACCGGTTTGGCTTTCTAAAGCAATAGGAGGATTAGTTTGTTTTTGCATACCATCAGGAGTAAATCCTCCTCCTTGAATCATGAAATCAACGATTACGCGATGAAAAATGGTGTTTTCATAAAAGCCTGCGTCTACGTACTCAAGAAAGTTCTGCACAGTAACAGGAGCGTTTTCTTGGTCTAACTCAACAATGATCTCACCATGATTTGTTTGTATAACTACAACGGGGTTTTCTGCCATGACACTACATCCAGCAAAAACTACTACGAAAACAAGTAAGAGTAAAGATTTTTGCATGAGTGTAAGAAGCAAGTAGTTGTTTATATCCTTCACGGTTTTTTGTTCGTGCGTAATAACGTTATGCAGTTACTTCTAACCAGCTCATCATCCCTGCTTCCATGTGCTCAGGAAGAGAAACACTTAGTAAAGGAATAAGGTATGTTTTGTTTTTTGTAAGACGAGTCTTCTTTGTTAAGTCATACTCCTCAATAATAAAACCCTCTTGACGAACAATACTTTGTATGGTCTCTTTAAACGGCAAAAAACCATTCTCGACTAAATAAGCAGTTTTTCCTATAGGCAGATCAATGCTTGCTGGCTGGATGTGCTCCTCTAAAGAAACATTATCTACATGAATAATTGCTCCTGCAAGTTCTTTGAGTTGGTAATCAACAATGTTTTTTGGAATCAAAGCCATACAAGAATACAAACCCCTTGAGTTCAAAAACGTTTTGCTAACGCATATAAAGAAACCACACTACAACAAACACTATGTCTAGACGAGTCTCATTTACCAACAAACAAGGACTTACACTACAAGGAGTACTTCATCCTAGCCCTTCACAAACAATACTTGTCATGGCACACGGATTTACCGGTGATAAGGACGAGTGGGGGTTTTTTACTCGCATAGCAGAGAATGTGCACGTAGCAGGCTTTGCAGTTCTTCGCTTTGACTTCTCAGGATGCGGGGAGAGTGATGACTGCTCACTTACTATACAACAACACATCAGTGATCTTAGTAGTGCCATAGCGTTTGCTAAACAGGAAGGGTACAGCAACGTGTTCTTGTACGGGCATAGCCTTGGAGGGTACGTCTCGTTACTGCATCACGCAGACGCCGCTAGTGTCATAGCGACTGCTCCTGTCACAAACAAGCCTCGCTACGCGTGGAGTAAGCGCTACAACCAAGAACAACTACGCGAGCTTGCAGAACATGGGCGCATCACAAAAAACCGTGATAAGGGAGTTCGTAAACAAATCATTATTGACGAGCAGATGCTGCGAGAACGAGAAGAGATAACACCTGCTTTTCTTGCTGATATTACGTGCCCAGTACTTATTATTCACGGAAAACAAGACCAAGCAGTTCCTCTTGAGGACTCTTTAGAAGCGATTATGTACCTGAGTAAGGACTCGCACTTAGAGATTATTCCTGGAGCAAACCACGGCTTTGATAGGTGTTGGGATGCGGTTGTTGAACAAATACTTTCTTGGTTGCGTACACACTAGTCGTTCTCGACTCTTGGAGCAAGAATAAACGTGATAGCTACTTTGTTAAGTTGCTTGTACTCAACTTTAAGTGGGTGGTCTGTGCGAAAGTTCAGCGTTACTTTATCAGCAAGCTTACTTCCTTGAACCATCTTTTTTAAGTACTCAATACTAAAGCGAGCTTTTATTGGTGTTTCTACTGCGTCGCCATCAATTGTTTCTTTAACAACAATTTTTGTGTCCTCATCTTGAGGAATATCAATGTTTACTTTGCTCAAATCCCCTTCTGCGCGTATAGTAAAGAGTTTCTCTTCTGCAATAAGCGCTACGCTTTCAGCAACGATATCTGCGTCGTCAATAGCGTCACTAAGCTGACTTGAAGTAGTAGTAACTGTTGCTGTGTACTCAATATCTGGAAGGCTTCGTTTCTCGCTTTCAAAATCGATGAGTGGGAGGTGAAAGGTTCGTGTACTTGCTCCTTTAATCGTTACTGCAAGCTTTGCATCAGCAGTCTCAAGAGTTACTGCGTCAGTACTTCCTGCTCTGCGAAGAACTTGCTTAAGGTTTACTAAGTTAATAGCAATGTGCTCGCCCTCTTTATCTACGTTGTACTCACTAAACGCGCTTGCAAGGAGTTTAAAGTCCACCATAGCAACAGTTGCTGGGTCTAGTGCGGTAAGTTGCAGTGCTTCTGGAGTTGCGCGAAACTGCGCCTCTGTTACGAGTTCTGAGATGATTCCTATAGAGTCTTTAAGAAGACTGGATTCTGCGAGTGTAAGCTTCATACAATAGTGGATATTCGCGAGATATTTAAGTATTTGCGTGAAGAGACACTTCAAGAGCAGTGAGGTAAGGGCAGTTTAAGTAATAAAATAACATGGTGCCTAACTTAAAGAAAGGACTTTAAACAAATATGTATTCACTCATACATGGATACGCCACTTGTCTGGGCAGGAGAAGACCCTGATACACACCCTACAACTGAAATTGGAGGAAAAGGAAGAAACCTCCTCTGGCTGTATCAAAAACAAAACAAAGACTTTACAGTCCCGAAATTTGTGATTGTGCCAACATCAAGATACCGAAAATACGTCAAAGAAAAAGGTATTGAAGACCTCGTTAACAACATCACCTTGCAAGAAGTACAAGATATGTACAACGAAGAAGGAGATTATATGCCAATTTTTCCTCCTGTACAAATATCTTCATTATTCGTGGACTTTCTGCAAAGCAACCCTGACGTTCGCGAAGCGATTAGAACAATTACTGGAAGAAACAACTGGAAAGAAGCACGAGACACGTTTACTGCTGCGTTTCCAGAGTTTGACAACCAATACAATAACACGAGAAGCTTTGAAGAATACCAAGAGCTACTAAGTACATACACAAAAAAACATTCTGAGTTTAGCTCACTTCATAAACAACTCAAAAACGCTGAAAAAAACATACGCAACTATATTATTCGCTCAAACTCCCCTCTTGAAGATACTATAAACGGGTACGAAGGAGTGTTCAAGAGCAGTAGTAAGCAAGACTGGAATAGAGATGCTGACCATTGGACTAGTAAAGTGTTAACAAGCCAATTCCGCTCATACGCGTTGTTTTGGATGAATGAATTTGAAGACACCAACACAGAGATGTCAATAATCATCCAACAATACGCAGAGAAGACAGAAGACAATGTATCATATGAGCATAAGTATATTGGGTTTCTTAACCTTGACAAAGACAGAGTCATACATCTTGGAAAACCAGAACACAAACATATAGGACAACGAATAAATCTTGACAAAGGAGGAGTTCTTCCAAAAGACACACCTCTTGCTTCATTAAAAAAACTCTTAGATGCAGGAGACTATCTGCGAGAAAGCTTTCAAACAAAAAACATCAGTCTCGAATTCGTACTTGGAGAAAACAAACCATACATCGTACAAATACGAAACCTACCTGAACAAACATATCACGCAAAAAAACTACCTGCAAATACGCGACTACTTACAGACAAGATTACTGGAGATCAAGTCGGAACCTGGAGAGGAACAGCAGTCAACCTCACAAACACAAAAATCAATAAAGAAGACCTCAAAGCAATAGATGAGACCTACAAACAAGCAATTTATTTGATAACCGTCTCTGACTTTATAAAACTCGGCTCAGAAGGAGAAGAGTTCACTCGACTAACTCCAAACAAAACAGGAGTAATTCTTTGCGGAGAAGACTGGAAATACAACCACATAGATATG
The DNA here is from genome assembly GCA_047602905.1 of Candidatus Woesearchaeota archaeon. Classification (GTDB taxonomy): domain Archaea; phylum Nanobdellota; class Nanobdellia; order Woesearchaeales; family SKIA01; genus SKIA01. The sequence goes on from JBLKOP010000012.1 coordinate 14,291, forward strand.
TTGTACCAGCGAGGAATGAAACTTTTTGCAAGCACGCGAAGAAAAGAAAACGAGCAAGAGCTACTCAAAACACAAACCGGAGAGTCCTTATACGTACGAAAAGAACGTACAGGCCAAGGAGAAGTGTATTTACTTAACTAACGTAATACGATCTCCTTCTCGCAAATTATGGATTTGCTCACGACTCAGACCCGTTTCTCGAGCAAGAGAGATATAACTCTCAGTCATACTAGGAATACCGTGGTTAGGAATAACGTTATCAGCATTAATCGTCTTCATCATCCAACGAATATCCTCGCGAGAAGCGTGCCCAGAAACGTGCACTTTATCAAAGATACGCACCTGTTTTTGCTTGAGTTTACGCAACAAATCATTTCTGTTCGCAATAATATGACTTACCGGAATAGCTGAGGAGCTAAGAATAACCACGTCATCAGGCTTAAACTTAAACGGAAGCTTATCCTCAACAAGCTTAGTAAGAGCAGCTTTAGGCTCGCCCATATGACCAGTACAGACCATTAAGAACTTGGAGAGATCCTTATTTTTCTTCATGAAATTACGAATCTCTGCTCCGTACTTAAGAATGCGTACGTGCTTAGGAATACTAAGAATATTTGCAAGCTTAGCCGCTTCTAAATACTTAGCCATGCTACGACCCATAAAAACAACGTCTCGACCCATCGCTTTTCCAATCTGCATGATACTGTTTAGACGAGCTATATGACTACTAAACGTACTCACAAACACCGTTCGGTTATCAAAACCCCCCTCTAAGAGGACTTCTTCAAGCATCTTACGAGCAACACTCTCACTAGGCGTTTGTGCCTCAGAAGGAGCGTACAAACACTCTGCGATGTGCGCTATAACTTTCTTCTTTCCTATTTCTTGTAGACGAGCAAAGTTTGGTGGTTTACCAAGCGTTGGATGCCTATCGATTTTGTAATCGTTATCCGTAACAATCGCTCCATACGGTGTGTGCAGCACAACAACAGACGTGTCTACAGTGCTGTGCGTGTTACGAACAAACTCCACAGTTATGTCGTTATTAATTGTTACTTTGTCTTTTACTTTGATAAGCTTGTTTGGGATATCAAATTTTTTGTCATCAATAAGCTGCTTAAGCAACTCAATAGTAAATGGTGTTCCATAAATTGGGCAGTCAAACAAGTGTGCTAGGTACGGAACTGCTCCTACGTGATCTAGGTGTGCGTGCGTGAGGATAATTCCTTTCACGTCATTTTTCCAGTCTTTAATTGATGTCCAGTCAGGAATAGCTCCTGCTTTTCTAAGTGCACTTACGCTTTTCAGCGTGAGATCTTCTGCTACATCATCCGTGTATGAGATGTAATGATCAAGGTGCAGTCCTAAGTCAATAATTACTGCTGTGTCATTTACTTTGATGCCTGTTGATTGTCTTCCTACTTCGTTAAATCCGCCTATTGCGGTGAGTTCTACTGTCATTGTCCAAATCGTTTCTCTAATTCATGGAAAACACTACTATTATTTGAAAGCCACTGTTTTCTTACGTAATCTTCTTTGTTGTTTCGAAAGAACTTTCTCATTTCTTGCTCAAAACGTTGGTGCTCAAGGGTTTTGAGCTTGTCACGTATTGCTTCACGAATAAATTCTGTTCGTGTACTGAATCCGTACTCTTCAAGGTACTGGTCCATCTCGTTTAGGATGGGATCAGCCATTTTTAGCGATATTGTTTTCACAGTATACGTATTATTTAGTATTATTTAAAGCTGTTTTTTTCGAAAATCTTTCAGTTAATCCGGAAAACTTTCGGTTTTTATAGAAGATTTTCGGTGTTTTGTAATACATAGTACCAAACATTAAAGATTCGCACTCTTCAGAAGCTCTACAAGCAATATAGCAAAAATGCGTATGCAAATAACAAACAGTACCAAACATTAAAGATTCGCACTCTTCAGAGCTTCTACAGGTAATTTAGCAAAGACATGAAAAAGAGCAAAAATAATTATTTTCTATATAGTAATAAGTATTTAAATGCAAAAAAAGAGAAAAAAGGCTCAAAAAAGGCATACAAAGACCACATACGAGGCAAAAAAAGAGAAAAACACAATAATTACGTACAAAACAAACAGTACCAAACATTAAAGATTCACACTCTTCAGAAGCTCTACAATCATTTTAGACTTTTTATTTGTAAAAACAAGCAAAATACTAAACAGTAAAGATTCGCACTCTTCAGAAGCTCTACAAGCAATATAGCGTTTTTTGTGATTTACTAAAAAAAATTATTTTCTATATAGCACATATTTTATTTAGACAAGAAAATATTCCATCAAAGAAAAAAACGCAAAATACAAAGCAAAAACACTAAATTCCCTCATAAAACGTAAGTGGTAAAAGTCGTTAAGATTAAAGATTCGCACTCTTCAGAGCTTCTAAAGCACTCTCCGAAAATCTTACGAAAAATCCGGAAAATATTGGAAAAGCATTCTGTGTACTCTGTAGACGTTCTAAAGCTATTTTAGAAAAATATTTTTTGCTTAAATGCAGAATTCTTGCTTTATACACGCCACAAATGCTTTTTAAGAAGTTTTTTATGCGTGTTTCAGGTATTTTTCGTGTTTTTCAAGCGATATTACAAACAAAACCCTTCACCAATGTACTTTGATCAAGCAAATAACGCGTTAAAACGAGACATAGAATGCAGAGTAATCAGTCTTAACAAATATATTTACTGCCGTAACACAAGTGTAGCAGTTTTTTAGATGTATCAAACAGTACTAAGAATAATGTTTTCTTACTCTAGAAGCCTTCTGAGTATTTTTCCGAAAATCTTACGAAAAAATCGAAAAATATTGGAAAAGCATTCTGTGTACTCTGCAGCCTCTCTAAAGACAATATACGAAAAGTAAGACTAGCTAAAACGCTTGAAACCCCTGTAAACATTGTTTTTATCGTGTATAAAGCAATATAGTTCAGTAAAAAAAAGGTGAGGGGAGAGGGATTCGAACCCCCGAAAACCTACGTTACGGGATTTCTCCAGTAGAATGCCTCCGCACTCATCACGTATTTGAGTCCCGCCCCTTTGACCGCTCGGGAATCCCCTCAATAACCAAAAAAAAGAACTGCTTATAGGTTATTAAGTTTACTTTCTATCTCAGAGAGTTTTTGCTCCAATAAATCTAGTTCTGAGAGTGCTTTAGGTTTATTAGAAGAAGGCTGAGTAAGTTCTTGTTTTGCTTGCGCAATAAGCTTTTTTGCAGTTGCTTGAGGGATACCTGCTTTCGTAACTGTCTTCACAGATGCACCTGCTAAATCCTTTACAGAATGGATTTCTTGCTGCGCAAGTTTCTGCACCCTTGCAGGGCCTAGGCCTTTGATTTTTGTGAGCTCAGAATCGCTCTGAGGACGTTCTACAGGCTTTGGCTTCTCAGGCTCTGGCTGCTTAGTAACAACTTTTTGTGTAAGTTTAGGTGCTTGTTTTCGTTCAGGAAGCTGCTTTTGTAGCTGCACAAGTGAATCGTTCATACGCCCAACACTCGTTTTTAGCTGAGCAAGCTTATCCTTTCGTTGTGTACGCAACTCACCAAGACGCTTTTTTTGTTGTAAAACAGTAATTGTGTACTTCGCACTCTCTAAAAGATTCTTTCTCAGAACAGTTGGTTGCCTAACCCCAACAACATAATCCACTTTACTCATGCTCAAAGGCCTCCTGAACAAACGCTACGCGCTGATGAATATGCTGCACGCTTTGCTGAATAAGATGTAACTGCTTGTTCTCCTCAGTCTGTATGTTGTATAAGTCCTCAAGAACGTCACGCGTTTGTGCAAGCTCTTGCTTAACTGCGTGAATAGCTGCAAGTACTTGTTGCTTGTTCTTAACTTGTACGTATAGTGGAGCGCTCATAATCTTTAGCTGAATAAGTCCTCGTCTATTCTGATTAAATCTTCTTGGATGTCCTCTAAGCTCTGAATAAACGCTGCGAAGTTCTCATCTTCTTTATCTCGCTCAGAAAGAATGTTCTGCATATCTTTTTCTGCTTGAGAAACCTGCTTTTTTAGATCAGAGACTTGTTGCTGAATATTATTGTATTTCTCAACAGAGATGTACAGCTCAGGAGGAGCAACCTTTACTTCTGGCTGAGAAGATCGTTCTTCTTCTTGTTCTCCTGGAAGCACAAAGTCATCTACCGCAAAGTTCTTGACAGCATCATCACCAACAGGAGCAGAAGAAGGTTTCTGTGCTTTAATTGGTGGAACATCACTAAACGCTTCTCGAAGTTGTTCTCGAGAAATCCCTTTCTCAGGTTTTTTTTCTTCTGGCGAAGAAGATTCTGTAAACTCAGGAAGAGAAGGAGATTTCTGAGGAGGTTCTTGAATGTTCTTAGCAAGTTCTGCCTCTTTTTTAGGAGGTTCTGGCTTCTCTTCTTGCGCAGAAGGCATAGGAGGAAGTCTACTTGGTAAATCACTAATATCTTTTTTTACTTCTTCAGAAGGAGGAGGCGTTGGTACGTCACTACTTTGTTCATCCTCAGGTGCTCCAGGCATTGGAGGGGGAGGAGGAAGATCGGTTTTTTTTTCTGTGTGTTTTAATCCTATTTTTTCTAAGAAGCTCATGAGCTCACCTCTCTTTACACATCATTGGCAGTCAGGAGTATTTAAACGTTTTCCTCGCTGCGAGCAGATACGTTTATAACTATGCAGTTAGTGGGTACGTACATGGCTTTATCTGAAAAAGAAATCCGCTTACAAATTGAAGAAGAGAAAAAAATTCACGTACTCATAACCTTTGAAATGGTAGGTAAGCCTCGCAAGCACGTAGAAGAAACGCTACAAACCTACACGAAGAAACTTCAAGAAGACCCTAACGTCGTCTTAATTAACAGCGACATAGCAGAAGCTGCTGAGCTAGAGGAGGAAAAAGGATTCTTTAGCGCGTTTTCAGAAGTAGAAATGCTACTTCCTAACATGGAATCCTTAACAAGTATTTGCGTAAACTTAATGCCTGCTTCTATAGAAATCCTTGGTCCAGACAGCTTCACATTTGAAGCGCGAGAAATAATGAACTGGGAGAACGACTTACTTGCTCGCCTACACGAAATCTCTCAGACGCTACGAGCAGAAAGACAAAAAACTACGTACCTTGTAAAAAACATGCACGCACTCATTCATAACACCATCTCTGTTGTACTCGCAGGAGGAGCAAGAGACTTAGAAGACCTAAGCCGCCTTACAGGAGTTCCTAGTGAGCGCTTAGAAAAAGACCTTGCTGCGATGAAAGAAAAAGGCGTTGTGACTGAAGACGAGGGAGTATGGCAGCTGAAACCACAAAAAACGTAGAAGCAATTTTGTTTGCTTCAGGACGCTTCATGGAAGTAACAAACATTGCTGAGCTTTTAGAAATTGCTCCTAGCGCAGCAAGAAAAGCATGCAAGCAACTACAAGAGGTTTATGAGCAACAAGCAGGAGCGCTTGTTGTTATTCAAGAAGATGACGCGTTTAAACTTCATGTGCGCGACTCGTTCTTAGATATCGTTTCTCGAGTAGTTGCTAACACAGAAGTTTCTGGTCCTGTTATGGAAACCCTTGCAGTAATTGCTTGGAGAAGCCCGGTGCTGCAGTCAGAGGTTGTTGAGGTTCGGGGAAGTAACACGTATGATCATGTTAAGGAGTTACAGGAGCGAGGATTTATTGTTAAAGAACCTGAAGGGCGCTCATATAAATTACGTATCACAAAGAAATTCTTTGCGTACTTTGACGTTGAGGGACGTGACGATATCAAAGAAGTCTTTAAGGAAGTAGAGGAGGCTCATCGCAAGAAAGAAATGGAGCTTGAACTAGCTGCTAAGCGAGTAGAAAAAGAGCTTTCTGAGCAGGAAGAAACACAAGAAGAAGTTCTTCCTGACAGAGCTGTTGATCTTGAATCATTAGATAGCGTTCTTGACAAGTCACGAAAAGCTCGAGAGGAGATGGCTGAGGATCTTGCGCAACAAAAGCAAGAACCTGCACAAGAAGAAGAAAAATAATTTTTTTTAAGAAAAAAAGTTAGGCACTAGGCTTTCTTTTTTCGAAAACACCGAAAAAACCCCTTTAGAGCAGCTCTTCACGCAACACAGCAGCCTTATCCGTTTTCTCCCAAGAAAACTCTTCTCGACCAAAATGCCCAAAAGAAGCAGTAGAGAAGTAGATAGGACGAAGCAAATCAAGCATCGTAACAATACCCTTAGGAGTCAAGTCAAAATGCTTACGAATAGCTTGCTGAATAACACCACCCTCAACAACGTTCGTACCAAAACACTCAACAAGAACACTCACAGGCTCAGCAACACCAATCGCATACGCTAACTGAACCTCACAATGAGTAGCTAGACCAGCAGCAACGACGTTCTTAGCGATGTAACGAGCAGCGTACGCAGCGCTACGATCAACCTTACTAGGATCCTTACCAGAAAACGCTCCACCACCATGACGAGCGTACCCGCCATACGTATCAACAATAATTTTTCTTCCCGTAAGACCAGCATCAGCAACAGGGCCTCCTTGAATAAAAATTCCTGTAGGATTAATATGAAACTTAGTGTCCTCATCAACCAAATCCCCAAGAACAGGAAGGATAATATGCTTTTTTACGTCTTCACGAAGAACAGACAAATCAACGCCCTCGTCATGCTGCGTAGACAAAACCACTGCTTCGCAACGAAGAGGAGTAAGGCCGTCATACTCGATAGTCACCTGAGCCTTAGCATCCGGACGCAAGTACTGTAGCGTAGAGCGGCGAATAGAGAAATGCTTTTTCATCAACGCATGAGACAACATAATAGGAAGCGGCATAAGCTCTTTAGTCTCATTACACGCATAACCAAACATCAAACCCTGATCCCCTGCTCCCTGCGCTTTATCCTCAGCCTCATCAACACCAACAGCGATGTCAGGGCTTTGCTCAGACAAACTCACAAGAACACCACACGTGTTATCAAAACCATACGCAGGAGTATCATAACCAATTTCATGAACGGTTTTACGAACAATACTTTGCACATCAACATACGCAGAAGTAGTTACTTCACCAGCAACCAAAATAAAGCCTGTCTTCGTAGCGCACTCAACAGCAACACGAGCAGAAGGGTCTTGAGCAAGAATAGCATCAAGAATAGCATCTGAACATTGATCACACATCTTATCCGGGTGGCCTGGGCTCACACTCTCAGAAGTAAAAAATCGTTTCTCCATACGCGTAAGAGAAGACAGAAACTATATATGCTTTGCGACCCACAAAAACACTTGATGAGTAAACGAAGAAACGCGAAAGCACGAGGAAGCAGCGCAGAAAGAGAATTATTGCATAAACTCTATGATGAAGGATGGGGCGCTGTACGAGCAGCAGGAAGCGGAAGCATACCCTTAGAAGTACCAGACGTAATAGCAGGAAATAACGGACGAGTACTCGCAATAGAAGCAAAGTACTGCTCAACAAACAGACAATATTTGAGTAAGCAAGAAGTTGCTGATCTACTCGCGTTTAGTTTTCGTTTTGGCTGCGAAGCATGGATAGGGGTGCGCTTTACAAGAAAAGGATGGTACTTTATACGAGCAGCAGAGCTAATTAGCAGCGGAAAAAACTATGTAGTAAGCAGAGAAGAAGCAGAAACAAACGCTCTACGCTTTGAAGAACTCATAAAAAAAGAGTAAAAAAAATTATTTTTTCGTCTTCTTCTTACTTGTCTTCTTCGAAGAGCTCTTCTTAGCAGAAACTTTTTTCTTAGTTTTAGCAGAAGATTTTTTTGCAGAACTCTTCGTAGAAGCTTTCTTAGTAGACTTCTTCTTCTTTTTGGGAGTTACTGCTTGGACGACAGAAGTAACAAGCTTCTCAAGTCGTTTCTCATCATCAAGTATTTTCTTCTCATCTCGCAAGATGTTCATAGCCATTAACTCGATGTGATGATCCATGCGCGCAATACGCCGCTCTAAGAGGACAAGAATACGAAGACTGTACACAATTGCTATAAGTGTCCCTAAGATAATTGCCAGAGTCACTGTTTGAACGGGTTCAGCCATAGTTAGTAAGTATTCACCTCTAACAAATATAGAAGACGAGTCGTATAAAAGGTTTACTGAGAGAGCGAGCAATGAGAAGGAAAAAAAGTATGCCTAGCTACAAAAAATAATACATACAATAAATATATATACATGTATTAATTAGTAAAATACATACAAAAAAGTGAATGCTCGCGAAACACACATCAAAGAACTCATACACATACTCAAAGAACGATATAACGCAAGCCTAACAGAAATACAACATCACTACACAGAAGAAGAAACCATACCAGCAAACATCTACAACAACACACTAACACCACTAGAAGCAACAAGCAAATACCTACAAAAAACAGGAAAAACAACAAAAGAAATAGCAAAAACGCTCAACAGAACAACAAGCACAATACAACAAGCACTTAAAAACGCAGACAAAAAAGGCATAGAATTACCAACAAAAACAACAACAAACAACATACCCATAAGCGCATTCAAAAAACCACTCAGCCCAGCAGAAACAATAATACACGAACTACATCAGCAAGGAAGAACAAACAAAGAAATAGCGCAAATACTCGGAAAAGACCAAAGAAACATAGCAAGCCAACTCCTACGAGCAAAGAAAAAATTGCGAGGTGAGGCTCAATGAAGAAATTCAAGAGTAATGTAGACAAAATACTTGATAGTAAAGTTACACGAAAAACAGTTTTTGGCTGCTCTTGGTTTAGGTACGTTAAGCATTCCATTACTTAGTCCTTCAGTAGCTGCGCAATTCTTTATACGACAAACAAACGGAAACCTCATCAACATAGACGACATAGGAAACACAAGCCCAGCAGGAAACGACGGAAACATACAATACAAAGAAGGAAGTAGCTTCGCAGCAAATAGTAACTTACACTGGGATGCAGCACAAAATAGATTAGGAATAGGAACAGACGAACCAGACCACCCACTACACGTAATAGGAAACGGACACTTCACAGGAGCAGTAAGAGTAGCAACACCAGTAGATAACAACCACGCAACAACAAAAAACTACGTAGACACAACAACAGTAGGACTAATAGGAGACCAAACAATAGAAGGAAACAAAACC